>NZ_CP018789.1:980713-1307618 GCF_002139855.1 Campylobacter porcelli | reverse complement strand
AAAAGAGAGCTTAGAAGCTGATTATAATAGCTTTATAGCAGGATTGATTGATAGAAAGGCTGAGTTAAAATCAAATTTAACTACCAAAATACCAGAGTTAAAAAGTGCCCTTGCTGGTTCTTTATCAAAAATATAGGAGTTTTATATGAATATTAAATTTATTCTATTATTAATAGCTCCGATATTTGCCTTTGGTGCTAGTAGCGGAAGTGGAGAATATGATATTGTCCCTAGAGTAATTAACTTTGTTATATTCTTTTCTATTCTATATTACTTGATAGCTAAACCTATAAAAGCTGCGTATAATGCTAGGATTAACTCTATTGCAAATAGATTAAATGCTATTCAAGAGAAGCTAAAAGCATCAAATGCTAAAAGAGAAGAAGCCGCTAAAAGGGTAGAAAATGCTAAAGTTATGGCAAGCGAGCTTTCTGAAGCTATCAAAAAAGAGATAGAGATTATGCTTGCTAAGATAGAAAAAGATACTCAAAATGAGATCCATATCTTAGAAAAGAGTTATGAAGAGCAAAAAGAATTTGAAGAGAGAAAGCTTGTTAGAGCAGTAGTGAGCGAAGTTTTAGATGAGCTATTTGCAAGTGAAGCTATAAAAATTGATCAAAACGAGCTTGTTAATCTTATTATTAAGAAGGTGAGTTAATGAGAGAAGTAGTAGCTAAAAAATATGTAAAAGCATTGATTCTTACTTTAGATGCTAATGAATTTGATAAAGCAAGTGTGGAATTTAGAAAATTAGCATCTGCATTTTCTATATCTAAATTTAACTTTATAATAGACTCTCCTATGATTGATGCAAAGTCTAAATCTGATTTTCTACTATCTTTAATAGATGATAATTCAAATAGCAAATTGGGTAGATTTCTAATGCTTTTAAGTCAAAAACATAGATTGCATTTAATACCAGAAATTTCAAAAGAATTTGAGTATCAAAAGGCTATAAGAGATTCTAAATTTAAAGGCTTAATATCTGGAAATATAGATATAACTCCAGCACAAAAAAGTGAGTTAGAGAGTAAATTTTCTAATAAGTTTGATGTGAAGGTTGAATTTGAGACTATTAAAAATGATTTTAATGGTATTAAAATTGAGCTTGATGATTTAGGTGTGGAAGTTAGTTTTTCAATTGATAGATTAAGGGCTCAAATGAGCGAATATATATTAAAAGCAATTTAATAAGGAGTAAAAGCGTGAGTGTTAAGTTAAAAGCTGATGAGATTAGCAGTATCATCAAAGAACGCATAGAAAACTTTGATCTTAGCGTTAATATTGAAGAGACTGGCAAAGTTATATCAGTCGCAGATGGTGTGGCAAATGTTTATGGTCTTAAGAATGTCATGGCTGGCGAGATGGTTGAATTTGAAAATGGTCAAAAAGGTATGGCATTAAACCTAGAAGAGAGCAGTGTAGGGGTTGTTGTCTTAGGTAGTTGTAATGATATTAAAGAAGGAAGTAGCGTAAAGAGACTTGCTAGACTTCTTAGAGTGCCAGTTGGTGATGCGTTAATTGGTCGTGTTGTAAATGCTCTTGGCGAACCAATAGATGGCAAAGGTGCTATCGATGCTACAGAAAGTAGATTTATCGAAGAAAAAGCCAAAGGAATTATGGCTAGAAAATCTGTCCATGAGCCGCTACAAACAGGTATTAAAGCTATTGATGGTCTTGTGCCAATTGGTAGAGGTCAAAGGGAGCTTATTATTGGAGACCGCCAAACTGGTAAAACTACAGTCGCTACTGATACAATCATTAATCAAAAAGGTCAAGATGTTATATGTATTTATGTAGCTATCGGTCAAAAGCAATCAACCGTAGCACAAGTTGTCAAAAAGCTTGAAGAGTATGGTGCTATGGATTATACAATTGTTGTAAATGCAAGTGCAAGCGATGCAGCAGCCTTACAATATCTAGCTCCATATGCAGGTGTAACAATGGGAGAGTATTTCCGTGATAACTCTCGCCACGCTCTTATCATCTATGATGATTTAAGCAAACACGCTGTGGCTTATCGTGAGATGTCGCTTATCCTTCGCCGCCCACCAGGTCGCGAGGCTTATCCAGGAGATGTATTTTATCTACACTCAAGACTACTTGAAAGAGCAAGTAAGCTAAGTGATAAGCTAGGAGCAGGAAGCTTAACAGCTTTACCTATTATCGAAACTCAAGCAGGCGATGTTTCGGCTTATATCCCAACAAATGTTATCTCCATTACAGATGGTCAAATTTTCCTTGAGAGCGATCTATTTAACTCAGGTATCCGCCCAGCTATCAATGTTGGTCTATCTGTATCCCGTGTTGGCGGTGCAGCACAGATAAAAGCTATCAAAAAAGTCTCTGGAACGCTAAGACTTGATCTAGCTCAATATAGGGAACTTCAAGCATTTGCTCAATTTGCAAGTGATCTTGATGAGAGCAGTAGAAAGCAACTTGAAAGAGGTCAAAGAATGGTTGAAGTGTTAAAACAACCACCATATAGCCCACTTCCAGTTGAAAATCAAGTTGTTATTATATTTGCAGGTAGTAATGGATATTTAGATGATATTCCAGTATCGGCAGTTACTAAATTTGAAGCTGAGCTCTATCCGTATATTGAGGCTAAATACCCAGATATTTTTGAGCAAATTCGTAACAAAAAAGCACTTGATAAAGATATTGAAGAAGCACTAGATAAAGCATTAAATGAATTTAAAGCAATATTTAGCGCTGAATAAGGCTAAAATATGTCAAATTTAAAGGATATTAAAAGAAAGATTAAGAGCGTTCAAAATACGCAAAAGACTACAAAGGCGATGAAGCTAGTCTCTACTGCTAAACTCAAAAAAGCAGAAGAGGCAGCTCGCCATTCGCGTGTTTATGCTCTAAAGATCAATGAGGTCTTAAGCGAGATTGCTTACGAAATTAATAAATTTAAGATCGTTGGTGAAGGAAATAAATTTTTTGACACAGAGGCCAAGCTAGAGAAAGTTGATATAATTTTTGTTACTGCTGATAAGGGTCTTTGTGGTGGTTTTAATATCGCAACTATCAAAACAATAAGAAATATGATAGATGAGTATAAGGCTAAAAAAATCAAAGTTCGCTTAAGGGCTGTGGGTAAAAAAGGTATTGAATTTTTCAATTTTCAAGGTATTGAAATTTTAGAAAGTTATCGCGGTGTTAGCTCAGCACCTACATATGAAAAAGCTCAAGAGGTGATAAGAGCAGCTATTAATGATTTTACATCTGGTGTAACTGATAAGGTTGTATTAGTTCATAATGGTTATAAAAATATGATCTCTCAAGAGATTAGGGTTAATACCATAGTGCCAGTTGAACCTCCAAAAATTCAAGATGATAATCAAAATGACTCATTGATGGATTTTGAGCCAGAGCATGATGATAGAATACTTGATGAGCTTATGAGAAAATATTTTGAGTATAGTATGTATTATGCTCTTATAGACTCTTTGGCTGCTGAACATAGTGCTAGAATGCAAGCTATGGATAATGCCACAAATAACGCAAAAGAGAGAGTAAGAGAGTTAAATCTTGCTTATAATAAGGCAAGACAAGAAAGCATTACAACAGAGCTTATAGAGATTATAAGTGGCGTTGAGAGTATGAAGTAAATTTATAAGGAGTGATGATGAAAGGTGTAATTAGCCAAGTTATGGGTCCTGTAGTTGATGTTGATTTCACAGACTACTTGCCTAAAATTAACGAAGCTATTGAAGTAAATTTTACTGTTGAAGGCAATAGACATAGATTAGTATTAGAGACTGCTGCACATCTTGGCGATAATAGAGTAAGAACAATTGCTATGGATATGAGCGAAGGTCTTACTCGCGGTTTAGAAGCTACAGCTCTTGGTACGCCTATTAGTGTTCCAGTTGGCGAAAAGGTTTTGGGTAGAATTTTTAATGTTGTAGGCGACTTAATAGATGAGGGTACTGAAGAAAATTTTGATAAAAAATGGTCTATTCATAGAGATCCACCACCATTTGAAGAGCAAAGCACAAAGAGTGAAATTTTTGAAACTGGTATTAAAGTAGTTGATCTTTTAGCCCCATATGCAAAAGGTGGTAAAGTAGGGCTATTTGGTGGTGCTGGTGTTGGCAAAACGGTTATTATAATGGAGCTTATCCATAATGTAGCGTTTAAACATAGCGGTTACTCTGTATTTGCTGGTGTTGGTGAAAGAACAAGAGAGGGTAATGACCTTTATAATGAGATGAAAGAATCTGGTGTTTTAGATAAAGTTGCCCTATGCTATGGACAGATGAATGAGCCACCAGGGGCAAGAAATCGTATAGCACTTACTGGTCTTACAATGGCTGAGTATTTCCGTGATGAGATGGGGCTAGATGTTCTTATGTTTATTGATAATATCTTTAGATTTTCTCAATCAGGCTCAGAGATGTCAGCACTTCTTGGGCGTATTCCTAGTGCTGTTGGTTATCAGCCTACGCTAGCTAGTGAGATGGGGAAACTTCAAGAGAGAATTACATCGACTAAAAAAGGCTCAATCACATCTGTTCAAGCTGTATATGTGCCAGCTGATGACCTTACTGACCCAGCACCGGCTACTGTTTTTGCTCACCTTGATGCCACAACAGTTCTTAATCGTGCCATTGCTGAAAAAGGTATCTATCCAGCGGTTGATCCACTAGATTCAACTTCAAGAATGCTTGATCCGCAAATTTTAGGCGAAGAGCACTATAAAATTGCTCGTGGTGTTCAAGCTGTGCTTCAAAAATACAAAGATTTACAAGATATTATTGCGATTCTTGGTATGGATGAGCTTAGCGAAGAAGATAAACTTACAGTTGATAGAGCTAGAAAGATAGAAAAATACCTATCTCAACCATTCTTCGTAGCTGAAGTTTTCACAGGTAGCCCTGGTAAATATGTAAGCCTTGAAGAGACAATTGCAGGGTTTAAAGGTATTTTAGAGGGTAAATATGACCACCTACCAGAAAATGCGTTCTATATGGTAGGAAATATTGATGAGGCGATCGCTAAAGCTGAAAAAATGAAAGCGTAAGCCAAAAGGAAGCTATATGAATACAATACATTTAGAAATAGTCACCCCAGAAGGGCTAATATTTTCTAATGATGCTAAAATGGTAGTCCTTCCTGGTAGCGATGGTGAATTTGGTGTTTTGCCAGGTCATGCTTCTTTAGTTTCACTACTTCAAATTGGAGTAGTGGATATTGAGAATTTAGATGGAAGTCATGATGCCGTTGCTATTGATTGGGGTTATGCTAAGATTGATAAGAATAAAATTACTATTTTGGTTGATGGTGCTGTGTATGTAAGCGGTAATAGTGAGAGCGATATTGCCAAATCTATAGAAAATGCTAAAAATCTTGTTAGAAAAATGCATGATAGTAATGGAATTTTAGCTACTGCATTGGCTAAGATAGAGAACTCTGCAAGGGTTAGATAAGTGGAATCTATAGAGCTTTTTATAAGTTATCTATCTAAAAGTAGTTTAGTGACAATCATTGTCCTTTCATGGTTGTCGCTATATTTTATTATTAGTTTTACAATTTTATTCTCACGATATAGTGGCCTTAATAACTGGATTAAGAGAGAAAAACAAGCTTTAGAAGCTATCTTGCTTGGCAAAAGGCTTGAGACTACTGACTCATCTTTAAACAAGTGTTCGCAAGACAATTTAAGTAAAGAGCGTTTAGAGGTTTTTATCTCATTAGCTCAAACCAATTCTACTAGCGGCTTAACAACTCTATCTATAATAGCATCTACCTCGCCATTTATTGGTTTGTTTGGAACGGTTATTAGCATACTAGAGACATTTGCAGCACTTGGTCAAGGTGGAGGCTCGGCCTCTTTATCTGTGATTGCACCAGCAATTTCTGAAGCTCTTGTCGCTACTGGTTGTGGAATTTTTGTAGCGATTCCTGCTTATAGTTTTAATCTCTTAATAAAGCGTAAAGCTTATGAGCTAATAAGCCTTATTCAAAGAGAATCAAATTTATTGCTTAGTAGTAAATAGATGATAAATTTTGATGAAAATCCAGAGCTAAATATAACACCTTTGGTTGATATTATGCTGGTTTTGTTAGCTATTTTGATGGTTACAACTCCAGCTATTATCTATGAAGAGCAAATTACTTTACCAGATGGCTCAAAGTCTAAAGCACTATCTCAAGAGATTAAGAGCTTAACAGTTAGAATAGATCACCAAAGACAGGTATATATAGATCAGTCTAAAATGTCTTTAAATGAGTTAGGCGATAATCTAATCTTAATATCTAAAAAATATGATAAAAATTCTCCAGTATATATCAAGGCTGATAAGAGACTAATTTATGATGATGTGATGTTTGTTTTAAAGAGTATGAAAAATGCAGGTTTTTCTAAGGTTGCTTTAGAGACAAATGGCTGATGAGTAGTAAATTTGGTATCTCATATAATACTACAACTGCTTTTTGGCTTTCAGTAGTTTTATATCTTTTTATTATATTTTTTATATTTTTCAAGCTTAGTAGATATGAAGAGAGTATAAAATATACAAATGATTTAGATGCTTTTATGGATGTTTATGTAGTTGATACAAATTTAGCTCAAAATATAGTATCGCCAGAGCAAAAAGATAAAAAAATAGATGAGAAAAAAGTAGAAGATGAGATGCAATCTCCTACACAAATAGCACAAAAAACAACAAATAAAGATCTCCCACCCCCAGAGCCAGATAAGCCAAATTTAAATTTCAGCGATCTTTTTAGCCAAGCTGCACCTATAGAAATTACACCAAATACAACCCAAGCTATCCAAAGTAATGCTAAAAGCGATTTAGAAACAAATTTAAAAACCGCAGCTGATATTATCGCTTCTTTACAAAAAGATATAAATACTAAAGCTCCAAAATCATCTATGACAGGGGTGTATAATAAATATATGGGAGATATAGTTGAGATTATCCAAAGCAGATGGATTGCATATAGAGCCGATACAAATAATCAAGCAAAAGTAAAAGTCATTATAGATGAATTTGGAAAATTAAGCTATAGTATCGATGAGTATTCACTAAATAGTGCTTTTAATAGTAAGGTGCGAGAGTATTTAGAACGCCTAAAGGATTTGGAATTTCCAATCCCGCCTAGTAAAAACAGCATAGTGATAAATGTAAATTTAATTGATCAAATAGAAACGGAGTTAGAGTGAAAAAGCTATTTTTGTTGTTAATTATCTGCTTGGGATTATCCGCTGCAGATGCTACCATAGATGTAGTAAATAAGGGGCTTGTGCTACCTAAGATTATAGTCCAAGATGCTACAACTGATTTTGCTAATAGAGCAATGCAAGATAAATTTTTTAAGCTTGTTGTTGGTGATTTAAAGGTTGGATCGGCATTTGAGGTATCTGATAGGTATTATACTAGCAAATTTGATGATAGTGCGATAATAAGTGCTGATGAGAGAGCTGATCTTATATATAGATATGCTTTGACACAGCTAGGAGATAGGGTAAATTTAAAGCTTAAAGTCCTTAATGTAAAGACAAATAAGGAACATTTTAGCAGTGAATATACCCAAAGTGCTGATAAATTTGTATTTTTAGCACACAAAAGTATGGTTGATATGGCTAGAAATTTAAATTTACCACCTATAGATTGGATGGATAAATCCATAATATTCTCTCAATACACAGCCCCTGGAAAGAGTAATATTGTGGTTGCTGATTACACGCTTACATATCAAAAAGTCGTAGTAAGCGGCGGATTAAATATATTTCCTAAATGGGCCAATAAAGACCAAAGTGCATTCTACTACACTTCATATATCAAATCAGTCCCAACCTTATATAAATTTGATCTAAAAAGCAACAACAAGAGCAAAATTCTTCAAAGTGGCGGAATGATAGTAGCAAGCGATGTTAGCCAAGATGGCACTAAACTCCTTCTAACCATGGCTCCAAATGACCAAAGTGACATATATCTATATGATATTATAAGCAAAAATTTAAAAAGAATTACCACATTTAGCGGAATTGATGTCAATGGTAATTTTGTAGATAATGATACAAAAGTGGTATTTGTAAGTGATAGATTGGGGTATCCTAACATATTTGCTACTAGTATAGATGGTGGGGCGGTTGAACAGATGGTATTTCATGGCAAGAATAACAACTCAATTAGCACTTTTGAAAACTATGTAGTCTATTCTAGTCGAGAAAGTATTAATGAGTATGCTCAAAAAACATTTAATCTCTATTTAATCTCTACTAAAAGTGACTATGTAAGACAGCTTACTGCTGGCGGAGTAAATACATATCCTAGATTTTCTAGCGATGGGGGGAGTATTATTTTTATCAAAAGCCTAGGGGTTAGTAGTGCAGTTGGGATTATAAGAGTTAATGAAAATCGTAGTTTTCAGTTTCCATTAAGAATTGGAAAGCTTCAATCAATTGATTGGTAAAAACCATTATTTTATATCTTAAATTCCAAATAATTATGATATAATATAGCCCAAATTTTCAATAAAAGGAATAAAATGAAAAAGTTAGTTTTAGTTTCGACTGTTGCTGCGGCTCTATTTATGGCTGGTTGTAGCTCAAAATCTCCAGAGGTAGATATGAGTGCAGATGCAAATAAGGCTGGCCAACAAGGCGCTATGAGCGATGCTGAGAGATTAAACTCGCTACAAGCTCAAGTTCAAAATGTATATTTTGATTTCGATAAATTTAATATCCGCCCAGATATGCAAAGTAGAATTAATCAAAACGCTTCTATATTTAATCAAGCTGGTAATTTTAAAATCATGATAGAAGGCAACTGCGATGAATGGGGTAGCGATGAGTATAACTATGCTCTAGGTGTAAAAAGAGCAAAAGCTGGAAAAGATGCTCTAATAGCTCAAGGTATAGCAGCTGATAGAATCGAAATCACAAGTAATGGCGAGAGCAAACCTGTATGTACTGACAAAACAAAAGATTGCGATGCTCAAAATCGTCGTGATGAATTTAGATTGCTTCCATAATTTAAAATCAATATATGAAAAAAATATTTTATTTTGCAGCCATTGTGGCTGCAACTTCTATGTTTGCTGAAGTTTCAGTATTTGATGCAGGTAATATAAATAAAGAGAATCCATATGGTCTTACTGAGAATGAAAAAGTCTTGCTAAATAATAAAAAAAAAGTAGATAGACTAGACCAAAATATCGGCTCTATGCAATCTGATGTATCATTAGTCCAAGAGAATATTGAGGGCGTTAAGAGTCTTTTAGATGGTATAAATAAGAGAATTTTGGCTATAGAGACTAGGGTAAATGAGTTAGAAAATAATCTAAATTTACAAAAGACTACAAGCACTAAAGATATTGCAAATTTAAAATCACAGATTAAGGCAAATCAAGCCCAACAAGATAAAGATATTAAAAAGATCACAACAGCACTTAGTGAGCTAACTTCTCTTATTAGTAGTAAGAGTGTTGAAACCACAGATGCTAAATCTACAAATTCAGAGTCTAATGATAAAAAGAGTGATACTAAAGAAAAGAGATCAGATAGTCTTAAACTAGATGATATGCCTGGGGCTGAAGTGCTTGCTATGGCAGATAAAGCCTATAAATCTAAAGAGTATTTAAAGGCTAGTGAGTGCTTTGAGCATTTGATTAAAAAGAACTATAAACCAGCTTATTCAAATTTTATGCTTGGGGAGATTTCATATTTTAATAAAGATTACAAATCTGCCATACCATATTATGAAAAGAGTGTTGCGATAAGCCAAAAGGGCAATTATATGCCAAAGCTTTTATATCATACGGCTATTAGTTTTGATAAGATAGGGGATACCAAAAGTGCTAATAAATTTTATAAAGCACTAAAACAAGCATACCCAGATAGCCAAGAAGCTAAGACGGCACCTGATAGAAAATAAATTTTAGGAGAGAGTTATGTCAAAAGTTATAAAGATGTTTTACGAGCTTAAAGATGCTAGTAGTGGCGAGATTTTAGAGTCAAATATCGGCGGTCAAGAGATCGCTTTTGTAAGTGGTAAAAACCAAGTTTTAGAAGCTTTAGAAAGCGGAGTTATAAATTTAAGCGTAGGCCAGAAGGCTACTATTAAAATCCTAGCTAGTGAGGGTGTGGGCGAGTATGATGAAAACGCTCTTCAAACCTTGCCTAAAGAGCAGTTTGCTGGTATTGATTTAAAAGTCGGTATGGAGCTTTTTGGCGAGGGTGAAGATGGCAGCACTGTTAGAGTAAGCGTCAAAGCCATTGGCGAAAATGATGTTACTGTGGATTTTAACCACCCATATGCTGGTAGGGATTTGGAATTTAATGTTCAAATTACAGAAAATAGGGACGCTGATGCTGATGAGGAGCTAACAGGCGTTGTAGCTATGCCTCATGTGTGTGGTTGCGGTGGTCATGATCATGGACATGGACATCACCATAGCCATGGTGGTTGCGGTAGTCATGGCGGTGGCTGTGGTAGCCATCATCACGATGATAGCGATGAGTGTTGTAATGGTGCTCACCACGATGAAAATGGTGGCGGCTGCTGCGGCAAACACCACTAAGAGTTTGATATGAGAGTTGGGTTTATTTTTCCAGGTCAAGGCTCACAAAGCGTTGGTATGGGGCAAGAGATATATGGCGAGTTTAAGGCTGCTAAAGAGCTATTAGATAGTGCTAGTGAGTATTGTGATATTGATTTTAAATCACTGTTATTTGAAGAAAATGATAAGCTAGGTCAGTCTGAATTTACTCAACCAGCTATCGTGCTAAATTCGCTAATGTGCTTTGAAGCACTTAAACATAGCTTGGATTTACAAGCACAAATTAGCTTTGGTCACTCTTTGGGTGAGTTTAGCGCTCTTAGCGTAAGTGGCGCTATTAAGCCACTTGAAGTTATTAAATTGGTAAATTTGCGTGGTAAATTTATGATGCAAGATTGTTTAGGCATTGGTGCTGGAATGATGGTTGTGCTAGGTCTTAGCAATGAAAAAGTAGAAGAGATTTGTAAAAATAGCAATAGACAAATTTGGCCAGCAAACTACAATTGCGATGGTCAAATCGTGGTAGCTGGTATTAGAAGTGATCTTGAGTTAAGTGCGGGTGAGTTTAAATCTGCTGGGGCTAAGAGAGCTATGCTGCTTGATATGAGCGTAGCAAGCCATTGCCCACTTCTTCAAAATGCTAGCATTAAGCTTGCTAATGAGCTAGAGGGTCTATTGAGTGATGAGTTTTCGCCGGTGGTTTCAAATGTAACTGCTAAGATCTACTCTACTAAAAAAGAGGCCTTAGAGCTATTAAAGCTACAATTAGTTAGTCCAGTGCTATATCAAAATAGTGTTGAAAATTATGCTAATAGCGTTGATTGTTTTATTGAATTTGGTGCGAGTGTGCTAAAGGGAATGAATAAAAAAATCTGCGATAAACCAACATACAGCATTACGAATTTAAGCTCACTTAAGGAAACTTTAGAGGCTTTAAGATGAAGATTGCCATACTTGGAGCTATGAGCGAGGAGATCGAGCTTTTGCTAGGAGCAGTTGGCGAATATGATAAGATTGATTATGCTAAAAATCTATTTTATAAAGTTAATTATTTTGGTCATGATCTCGTGATAGCCTACTCTAAAATTGGCAAAGTAAATGCGGCCTTAACTGCTGCTATTTTGATAGAGAAATTTGGCTGTGAGAAGCTGATATTTACCGGTGTGGCTGGGGCTTTAAATGAGAATTTAAAAATAGGGGATATGCTCTATACCACCAGCACCGCTCAGCATGATTTGGATATAACGGCTTTTGGTCATCCGCATGGGTATGTGCCTGGGATTAATATTTTTGAAAATAGCGATGATATGCTAAATGATGTCGCTAAAAAGGTAGCTGACTCTTTGGGTGTGAATTTGCTTAGTGGGGTGGTGGCTACTGGGGATCAATTTATCTGTAATGATGATAAAAAAGAGTGGATAAAATCAACCTTTCAAGCTGACGCAGTAGAGATGGAAGGAGCTAGTGTAGCTCAGGTTTGTGCTGCTCTTGGGGTTGGATTTTGCATGCTTAGGGCTATTAGCGATGAAGCTGGTGGCAAAGCGGAGATTGACTTTGATAAATTTCTAATAGAAGCTGCTGATAAATCTGCTAAATTTGTCTTAGAAATGGTAAAAAATATATGATAGAATTAAGCAAAAAGCTAATTAGACAAGTCGGTCAAACTAATGCTAAGTATAAAATGTTTGAAAAGGGCGATAGAATTTTGCTAGGTTTAAGCGGTGGTAAAGATAGTTTAAGCTTAGCTCACATTCTTAAGCATTTTCAAAATGTTACACCAGATAAATTTGAATTCCAAGCAGTAACCCTTAGCTATGGAATGGGTGAGAATTACGACTATCTTACTAGGCATTGCGAGGATCATGGGATTAAGCATAGTGTGATTGATAGCTCTATATTTGAAATTAGCAAGGATAAAATTCGTAAAAACTCAAGCTTTTGTAGCTTTTTTAGTCGTATGAGGCGTGGGTATCTATATACTTATGCTTTGGCTAATGGGTTTAATAAGCTTGCTATTGGTCATCATTTAGATGATGCGGTTGAGAGCTTTTTTATGAATTTTACATATAATGGAGCATTAAGAACCTTAGCGCCAAAATACACGGCTAAAAATGGCTTAGTGGTTATAAGACCGCTTATTAATGTGCGTGAGCGTCAATTGCGTGATAATGCTATTAGAAATGAGCTTAAAGTAATTGGCGATGAGGCTTGTCCGGCTATGAGATTTGATGTCAAAATGCCACACGCTAGAGCTGAGACTAAAGAGCTTTTAGCATCCCTTGAAAAGCAAAATCCAAAGCTATTTGTGAGTTTGCAAGCGGCTTTTGAAAATATACATTTGGATACATTTTTTAAGGTTGATTAATTTAGTCAAATAGCCAAATGGCTATTTGGTCTATTAGGTTAAAATCAGATTTTAAGATTAAAATCTATATAAATTCCAAGTTGCTTATCCCCATCATATAACTCCAATCTATAATTCATAACTTCAACTACGCATGAGCTTAGCACCACTGAGCCTATGTAGAGACTACCTCTATTTTCTAAATTTGCCTTTATCGTTCCCATATCCATATTTAGCCCATAAATTCGAGCATTTAAATTTTTATAATTATGCTTTAATCCATCTACTTTTAGCGTAAGTGGCACCATAGCCTCAAGTGGTCTTGGATAAAATGAGAAGCTAATTTGATCTCCATTATGCTCTATGGAGCAGTTTTGAGTGTTTAAATCACAAGTTATATTTGATTGGTCTGATATTTTTTGTGTATTATCACTTGGAAGATTCATTAAAAAAGCAAGTAAGCCACCAGCGATAATTGCAATTAAAATATATAAAATTTTTTTCATTTTTAGACCTTAATTTAAGTAATCAATCAATTTTTTATTAATTTTGCTAAATTCAAAAATCCTACTAGCTGAAGTTTTATCAGCAAATTCCTTAGCATCATCATAACTTCTAAATGGTATAAGGTCATCACCGCTAAAGCTTACTATACGACTACCAAATACATAAAACGCATCAGTTGCCTCTATTAGCTCCTTGGTTTTGTAATCAGTAACATATAGCTTTTTAAGGGGGACTACCTCCTTTGGCTTACTAGTATAAATATAGTAAAACATCTGTTTAGCCGAGCTAAAAAGCACTTTTTTGCCATTTTTGTATTCAACTGCTGCTATCCAATCAGGATATTTAAAGACATCTATAAATTTAATAGGGCAGGTTGAATTTACATCTTTAAAAAATTGGCTATTTTTTAGATTTTGGCTAAAGCCAACGCACACACAAAGAGCTAAAAATATTAGCCTTCTCATACTAAATCTCTCCTAGAAAATGATATATACCCAGCTACTAGGCATATTATACCAAGTAAAGTTGGATACACCGCTGAATATATCAAAAAATTAACCCTACCAAAACCATCTAAAATAAAATAAGCAGCAGGCCCAATCACGGCTAAATTTGGATCAAATAAGCTAATGGCCGCTATCCTAAATATCTGTATGGGGTTAGCTAGTGATATGGCGTAGATGATGTTTTCATTTACTAAGCTTTGCATCATTATGCCTATTAATGCTAGGTCTAAAAATGCCAATAAAAATAGCCAAAATAAGAATGAAAATCCAAGCCCAAGCTCACTATTTTTAATAATACTTGAGATTAAAAATCCAAATGATAAAAATACAAAAGATAATACTAAAAGCAGTAAAGTATAGTAAAAAAATAGCCCCCAAGGTATGGCAGTATCCTTAAATATCGCTATAAAAAGTGATAATATAAGAGCTAAGAGTATGGGTAAAAATATAGTAAAAGCCCTACCCAAAGCCTTGCCAAAATAGTATTCTTTAAGCGAAATTGGAAAGCTAAGTAGATACTCTAATGCTCCAACTTCTCTATTGGAATTTATACTTCGCACGGTTGTGATGAGAATGAATATTGGTAAAATTATTATACAAATTTGTATAAATAGCAATAGCATTCTAGTAAGACCGCTAAATCCAGCAACTCTACTATCTACAACACCTGTAACAAAAAATATCGCAATAAGCCCAGCAAACGTAATTAAATAAAATAAAAACCATTTTGAAGCGAAGGTCTCTTTTATATCAATTTTTGCTATTAAGATTAAATTACTCATTATTTGCCTTATTATCTTTAATTATATTGCCTAAATCCATCTCTACAATGCGATTTACTATACCCTTAACTTCGCTTACTCTGTGAGAGATGAAAATTAGCGTATGGGATTGAAATTTGGAATTTAAAATATCCATAAATTTTTCTCTAGCCTTAGGGTCGAGATTAGCAGTTGGCTCATCAAACATTATAGTTTTTGACTCTCTTGCTAGTGCTAGAGCTATTAATACCTTTTGTTTCATACCGCCTGATAGCTTATAAAATGGCTTTTTATACTCTTTTTTATACTCTAAATCTAGCTCTTTTAAATATGATATTATATCATTTAAGTTAGCTTTTGTTGAGCTAACGCAGTAGTGGCACAAATCGCTTACGCTAAGTCTAAGTGGTGGCGGGGTTTGTGGGACGAAGCTTAGATATTTTAGGGCGTTTTTTCTATCTTTGATTGGGTCAATGCCATCTATGGATATAGAGCCATTATCACAGATTATTTCGCCTAAAATTACCTTCATCAAGGTGGATTTACCAGCTCCATTTTGCCCCATTATTAGGAGTTTTTGGCTATCTTGGATATTTAAATTTATATTATTTAATATGATTTGAGAGCCAAATTTTTTAGTAATATTTTCTATTTTTATCAATATTAAATCCTTATAAAAGTTTTTTTAGCATATTATCATAGCTTAAAGCATCTTGATGGCATACATCAATGCACCTACCGCACATGGTGCAATCTCCACTTACTATGCTAAATTTATCATTTGGCTTATCTATATTTTTAGCTTTTGTGATCTCTAGAACTTTTGGAGTGATACAGACATCCATGCATACAGCACAGTGATCGCATCTATTTTTATCCCAGCTGACTTTTATAGCTCTAAATCTAGATAGCAATGAGTATAGAGTTCCAATAGGGCAGATATATCTACACCAAAATCTCCTACTAAAGAATACTTCGGCCAAAAATACTAAAATCACCCACCATATAGCAGCACTATAGCCATAGATTATAAATCTTGATACTATACCTACAACATTGAAAATTTCAAATATCAAATACCCACTAACAAGGCTTAAAATAGCAAAAAATAGCAAAAATATATATCTGATTTTTGTATCAAATTCTCTTTTTTTAATTATCTTTTTGCTAATTAATTTAGCATTTAATCTCTCAGCAAATTCGCTAAAAAAGTTATACGGGCAGACCCAAGAGCAAAAGGCACGCCCAGCAAAAAATATATAAAATGCCAAAATTGTAAAAGCACCAATGAGTAAATTTATCGGCAGTTCGCCCCTACTAAGCGTGATTTGAGCGGTGATAAATGGATCAGCTAGATGAAATCCTACCATTCTAGACCCAGTAATATCGCCTTCAATTATCTGAATATCTGCTATAAATGATAGCACAAATAAAAGATGGATTAGCACCATAGAGCAATATCTATAAAATCTTATACTAGGACGCTTTTTACCACTTTTTGTAATGGTTATAAAGGTAGAGAAAAAACCAGCATTAGCGATGGTTTGACGGCTTTTATATTTATCCATAATGCTATTTAAATTTAGATATTTCTTCAGCTAAAATTGTTAAATTTTCATCGCTGACATTATCTAAAAGTCCTTTCATCAAGCTATTTGGTATATTTCCAGATTTATACTCATTTAATCTAGCTAAAATTTCAGCCTTGCTCTTTCCGATTATTGATGGGGCGATAATTCCAGAGCCATCTTTAGCGTGGCATGGAGCACAGCTTTGTAAGTATATTTTGCTTACGCCATCACTGCTGATTGATACGCTTTGTTTGAGCTCTTTAATCTTATTTAACTCATCGTTTGTTTGAAATTCACTTTTTGAGCTAAAAATATTTTGCGTTTGCTTTGAGGTGGTTGCTACCATCTCTTGTGTTTGTAAATTATCAGAGCTAAAAGCCATAAAAAGCATTAAAATTACAATTAAACAGCTTAATAATAGGGCTAAAATTTTGCCTAAATTCATTTTTGACTCCTAAATTGTTTATTAAATTCACTAATCTCATTAGCAATATCCTTTATCTCTTTATCGCTCATGGCTTTTACAAGGTCGCTCATTAGGATATTTGTCTTGGTTTTGGTGCGATAAGCAATTATCATATTATATATTTGCTCGTTTGATTTATCTAGCAAAGATGGCCCGATAATTCCATTAGCATAATCATCATGACAAGCTGAGCATTTGGTGATAAAATTCTTACTCAATTGCCCTTTTAATAGAGCTTTATTAATGCTTTGCAGCGGGGCTCTAGTAAGAGCAATGGCACCAATTGATTTGGTAGTTTGGTTTGATTCACCAACTCCAAATTTGATATTTTTAGCCCCATCTATATCATAGACTACCCAATTATCAGCTCTGTTTTGAGCAGTTTTATCTCCTTTTTTGATTGTGATTGAGGTTGTACTTTGCTCTTGTGGTTGATTTTTAGGATTTTGCTCGTTTTGACACCCTAAAAATATCATAGCACTAAGTAGTAGTATAATTGATTTTTGCATTTTAATCTCCATATATATCCTTATAGCTTTTATTTGGTAAAATTTCTATTACATTAGCAAAGCAGACTTCTTGGCAAACGCCACATCCAACGCAATTTGGCTCTATTTTTATAGCTGGTTTATCGCTGATTTTTACAAGGCTTATAGCACCTTGAACTGGGCATGAGCTGATGCATAGATGGCAGGTTTTAGAGATATTATCTTCTATAATTTTTTTAGCTTCATTCTCTCTTTGATTGTAGGTTTTACGCTTTAGCAAGGTGCTAACATCGCTTTTGCTTACGCTTTTATCTAGGGTTGCGTAGCATTTTTGCATATCTTTGATGATGGCAACTCCCATTTTGACATCTTTGATTGAATTTATATTGTGATCTAATGCCCCGCTAGGACAGGCTAGAACGCAAGGGAAGAGATCGCATAGATAGCACCCTCTTTTGCTTGGGTCTATGTAGGCTGTGGCTAGATTTATCCCATCATCAAAGCCAAGTAAATTTATACTATGATATGGGCAGACTTGGACGCATTGACCGCATTTGATACATAAAGACTCGAAATTTTTAGCACTTCCTGGCGGTCTAAGATGGAGCTTTGGCTTATAAAATTTATTTATCACTATCCCACCACCAATGGCACCCCCAAGCGTAATAAGGCTAAAAATGCTAAATTCTCTCCTATTCATGATATGGCTCCATTTTTGGGTTTGGGTCTGTTATTAAGAGTTGTGGCTCAGAAAATGGGGCGAGTTTAGAGATGAAATTTAATATACTCATAATTGCACTTCCATAAAATAGTCTTAAATTTGGATAGTATTGCCATAGTGAGTCAAGATAGGTAAAATTCTTATACTCTATATCGCCAATTCCATCTTTATCTCTATCAAATCCAGCATAGTCATCAAAATAATTTTGGCTCCAATCATTTATATCTATTTTTGACCCAGGGGTATCATTAATGGCTACTTCCATATTTCCTATGAAATTATTGTGATTAAATATGCTTTTGTGTAAGGTAGCGTGAAATTGAACTCCAATTGTGTTATATAATATCTTATTATTTTCATATATATTTGTGGTGCCTGGCTGAAATGGGGATTGGTCAAGGTATAATCCCCTAGCGTTGTAGGCTAGAGTGTTATTTTCAATGATAAAATCACTTGTATCTTTCATACCAATACCTACCCCAAAAGCTCCAGTAGAGCTTAGAATTTGATTTCTCCTAGCAGTTGTCCCAGAAGAGAACATAAAAAATATACCAACGGAGTTGTATTTAAAAATATTATCTTCGACCAAATTTTTACCAGCATACATAAAGTGAAGTGAGTATCTACCATATTCTCCATAGTTTTTGCGAATTTGGTTATTACTAGAGTACCATACTACCATATCTCGGCTCTTGTGTAGATGGTTGTTTTCTACTATATTATCATGGCTATACCATAGGCGAATTCCATCTCCCCTAAGACCTAAATCAATAGGCTTTGAAGTGATAAAATTATTAACTATCTTAGAGTCATTACACTGCTTGAAATTTACCCCAAAAAGTGAGTTTTGAATAGTGTTATTGATGATTTCAACTCTACTTGCTCCATCGCAGCTTATGGCTGAATCAATGGTATTATGAGAGTTTCCGCTATTTTCGATGGTTAAATTTAAAAGCCTTACGCCAGAGCTATTTATCTTTATCACATCGCCTGTGCCATTGCCTTTTATAATGGCACTTCTATCTTTGCCATCAATGGTTATTGGCTTATTTATAGTGATATTGCCACTGTAAATTCCACTACCAAGCTCTATTATATCACCGCTATTTGCGCTATCTATAGCATTTTGAAGCTCATTGGCAAAAATATAGCTAGATATTAGGGCAATTAAGCAGAGTTTTCTCACGCATTTTCCTTAAGGTGTTTATTTTTAGAAAATATCGCCAAAATAGATAAAATACTCATAGCAATCATCACCCAAAAGCCTATGGCTGGATATGAATGGGTGGTAAATTGAGCCACTTTACCATCGCCTAGAGCTGTTGGCATAAATGGCTTTATTTTAAATGCACCCCACTCTTGCATATTGTGTCCATACCAGTATAGCCACCCTACAAATGCACTCATAAATAAAATAGGCGCTATAATCGTAGGGATTAATAAAAGTGAATTTCCCTTGCCGTTATAATAAAGATATAAAAGCATAAAGATTGTAGCAATAAGCAAATAGTATGGTGCGATGGCTCTTTCTACATTGCCGCCATACTCCATAGGATACATTCCGATATAGTGATTTATGGTATTCATCTCATGGACATCACCACTATAGCCATCTACATGAAAATATACTGGAATTCCATCTGGAAAGGCCTCTTTAGGGTAGTTTGGAGCCTCAAGTGAGACATACCAAACAGGCAGACTTGGCACTCCGATTTCAGCCCTTGTCTCAATCATTTTAGCTAGATTATCTCTAACTTCTGGTGCCATTAGATGATTTTTGTATTGAATTTTTGTATAAAGATTGTATATTGGATATACATAGCTTGGGATTTGTGCGTTATTTTTAATCTTATTAGCTACCCCATGATATGCAATAACAGGAATAGTAAATCCTATAGTCATTAAAATCAAAGCCAGTAAAGTGTAGAGTTGGTATTTTTTCATCTTTATCCTTTAATTAAATTTAATATCAGTCCATTTGGGCGGATATTAAATTTAATCAGCGAGGCGGAAATCTCCGCCCCATTTATTTTAATACAACCCAGCGTTCTCATCAATCCATTTTAGATACTCTATAATATCTTTGATCTCTTGATCGCTCATATGTTGATTTGGCATTCTTAGATTAAAGAAGTTAATCATAGCTTTTACATAATCCTCTTCATATTTACTAGCTGGATCTTTAATGAATTCAAATACCCATTTTTCGGCATTTTCATGTCTTAGTAAAACTCCAGTTAGATCTGGACCTGAGCTTACTTGACCGATTACATGGCAGCCATTACATCCGCCTTTTAGATACGCCTCTTCCCCGCGAGCTTGCACGGCAGTCATAGGCGTAGCTAGTGCTTTTGTCAGATTATTTTTAGCTCTTAAGCCAACATCGGCAGTTTTAACCATATATTGCCATACTTGATACTCCCAAAGGATAGCACCATTTATATCGCCTTTTTTGTAGGCTTCATCGGCTTTTGCTTTAACTTCAGGGATTTTGCCATATTGATCTAGGGCATCTTCGACAAGTTGTTTGACTTTTGGATACTTCTCAAAGTGTTTCTCTTTTAGAAATTTAACAACACTTTGGATAACATCATCTGTAGCCTTGTTTGTAGCAATAACCTTATTATACTCAGCTTGTAGCTGGGCTGGGCTAAGCTCTTTTAATTTAGCTTGTTTGATGGCTTCATACTTTTTCTTTGGATCTTTGACATATAGATACCCCATCATCTCAAGGTGTAAAGCAGAGCAAAACTCAGTACAATAATAAGGGAATACACCCTCCATATCAGCTATGAAATTTACACTAGCAGTCTTGCCAGGCTCAATTGAGGCATGGACATTGTATAGATCTATAGCAAAGCCGTGAGTCTCATCTTGGGCTCTTTCAAGGTTGGTTAGATAGATAGTTACATTATCATCTTTATTTACCTCTATATGCTCTGGATTTATGTGGCTTCTTACTAAAGTTGCATATACGGTTACATTTTTGCCATTTCTCTCAACCCTCTCTTGACCAGCTAGAGTCATACCCACTGATTGCTGGCCTGTTCTTGAGTTGGTTCCCATTTTGTATGTCATGGCTGGTTTTAACTTACTAGCACTGATTGAGACAACATCGTGAGGCTCACCTAAAGGTATAGGCATATCATAGATAAGCTCCATTTTTGCCCCAGTTATATCTATAAGCTGATGATTTTGTGGATGAAGTGGGCCAACAGGATTAAATCTATCAATTGAGAGTTTATCAAGTGCTAGGGCATATTTGCCAATAGGTTTAGCTGATTTACCCTCCATAGTATCAAGGTGGCCTATATTATAATGGACATTTACTCTATCTAGGGTTTTTAAATTTTTGTAATCCCATTTTACGATTTGACTATCTACATATAGCGAGGTATAAACCACTCCATCTTTAGCATCAAAAGCGTTGTGAAGTGGCCCAAGACCTAACTCTACTTGTCCGTGAAGGGATTTTTGCATATCTAGGATTGGAATTCCAAATGGATCTTTACTTGCAAATTCCTTTTTATCTATTAATGCTTTTATCTTTTTAAAGTCATAGACACTAGCGTGGGTATCTAGCTTACCACCTACTAGGATATATCTACCATCTGGGCTAACATCTACGCCGTGTGGGGATTTTGGCTCAGGGATCAAAAATAGAGCGTTATTAGCCACAGCTACGCTAATAGGGATAACTTTGTGGTTATTGATTATCTTGTAGTTTTTAGGATCTTTTGCTAATTTTTCTAAAATTTGCCAGTTATACATATGCAAATAATCAGTATCATTTCTACTCATACCAGCTTCAAATGGTGGAAGACCCTTTTCTATCCCACCAGTATACATCTCTGAGTTAAAGCTATTTGTAAATGCCCAACCCATAGACTCGCCTTTACCAGCATCACTTAGATCTTGCATATATGGAGGGAGTTCTAGTGAGAATGAGGCTTTCTCATCTATTTTGCCTTTTGGATAATCAAATTTCCAAAATGTAATTGCCCCTCTATAGACAGATTCATACTCTTCAATTGGGTGGTAGTTATTATCTAGCGGAGCTGCGTATTGACTAGCTTCGATGATATACTCGGTATTTGGGGTTACAAAGCTACCGCCGTGTTCGCTTTTCATAATTGGATTTACCACAATTTGAGTAGTTTCAAAGTCGCTAAGGTTGATTACAGCCGTTCTTGGATTGGCTTTATCATTGATAAATAGATAATCCCCCACATATTCGCCATTTTTTTCGGTGAAATTTGGGTGGTGAGTATCGCCCCAGCTTATCTCCTTACCCCTTATAGCACCGCTTTTTAATATCGCCTTACTCTCACTATCATAGCCATAGCCTTGCCACGGCTCGGGAGTAAATACACCTATGTATTTGTAAATTCTCATCGATGGAACGCCATAGACGATTACTTGACCGCTTTGACCGCCAGAACTAAAGACGATATACTCATCTTTACGACCGCTTGGTTGATAGGTTTTAGCCGCAGCTAAGACATCTTTTTCGCTTAAGTTACGCTCTTTCATGATAGTTTCAAGCTCGCTAGCACCAAAAAGGCTAGATAGGCTTAAGCATAAGCCAGCACTAAAGAGTAGTGGCTTTTTGATAAAACTATACATAAAACTCTCCTTTTATAAAATTTGTATCAATTACTCAATACCAAAATTACAAGAAAAAATAGCAGAATTCCATAAAATTATTTGGCTATTTTTATCAATAAACATATCCAAAATTGCATCATTGCCAACTTTTATGCTATTTTTTAAATTTAGATTTAAATCATAAATATATAGATTTGAACTCCAATCGCTAATATAAATAGTATTTTTGTATATTTTTATTTTGCTTATTTGGTTGTTTGAAATTTGATAAATTTGATTTTTGTATATTATTTTGCCATCGATTAATCCAATTATTATCTCATCATCTATGCTGCTAATGGCAGTTGGGATATTTGGCATTTGTGAAATTTTATTTAATTTAAAGTTATCTAGATTTAATTCATAAAGATTTCTATTAAAAGTGGTTATGTAGAGTATATTATTGATTATATGTGTATTTGTGATTTTGGAATTTAGATTTAAATTTGATTTTTTATATATGCTATTTATCGTATCGTATATTACTATATATTTGGTGCTAAGAGTAAATATTATCTTATCTTTTATGATATTTATAGAAGTTATGCCATCTATGATTTTTGTCTTTACTGGATCTAATAAAATTTGCTTATCGCCTTTTGGGTTGATTTGTATAGCATATCCGCTATCTAATCCAGCTATGAGATTTGAATTATGAAATTTAATTATATTGATTTTATCTGATTTTGCCTCTATAGTGGATGTGATTTTATAATTTTTATCCATTAGATATAGGTTTTTACCATCGCTATATGAGATTTTATCTTGGCTAAAATCTGCAATATTTATATTTATATTTGAATTTAGCATTGGTTGGCACTTAGCAAAAACCATCAAAACAAATGAAAAAATACAAAGCAAAAACTTCATATCTAAATCTCTTTATATATTATTTCTTATAATTGATATTATTTATATAATGTTTAATTATACCATATTATCTTTTTATTTAATATTAAAATTAAAATAATTTTATTAAATTTCTAAATTTATTAATTTTTAAAATAGTAAGTTGCGAATGGATTAGCTAGGCGAAATTGCCTAGCTAAGGTTTTATAAGCTTATTTTAAATACTGCAGTTGTAAGGAATATGACTGTTAGCGTGATTAAGAATATACCAATGATATTTAGCCATAAACCAGCTTTAATCATATTATTGATTTTTACATATCCAGAGCCATAAGCAATAGCATTTGGCGGAGTGGCAACTGGTAGCATAAACGCACAAGTTGCCGCAAGAGCTACAGGAATTGTAAATATCATTATATTTTGACCCTCATATCCTAAGCCAATTGCCACCCCAGCTATAACTGGTAAGAATGCGGCTGCGGTAGCTGTATTTGATGTGATCTCTGTTAGGAATATTACTAGAGCAGTTACAATCAATATAATAAGTATAATTGGCATAAATCCAAGTGCTGATACTTGGTGTCCTATCCATAGTGATAAGCCAGTTTTGCTAAATTGAGCTGAAAGTGCAAGACCGCCACCAAATAAGATTAGAATATCCCATGGGAGTTTTTTAGCCGTATCCCAATCAATTAGTCTTTCGCCATTTGAATTTGCTGGAATTATAAATAACAACACAGCAACGCTCATCGCAATAACTGAATCTAAGCTAGCGACCTTGATTCCATAGTGTTTAAAGATAAATCCAAGGAATATCCAACAAAGTGCCGCTAAAACAAACACGCCACCCACTAGCCACTCAGCTCTACTCATTGAACCTAGCTTTTTATACTCATTATGAATAACCTCTTTGCCACCTGGAATTTCACTAATTTCAGGCTTAAATAGCACATAAACTAAAAGTGCCCAACAAGCAATTAGCATAACAATCGATAGCGGAACGCCCATTAACATCCACTCACCAAATCCAATCTCAATACCAAATTCATTTTTCATATGAGCTACTAAAAGTGCATTTGGCGGGGTCCCAATGATAGTCCCAAGAGAGCCTACAGAAGCAGCATATGCGATACCAAGCATTAGAGCGATGCCGAAATTTGAGGTGTAGGCTTTGGTTTTATCTTTGATTTCGCTTACTACATCTTTGCCTTTATGGATAACGGCACTTGCAAATCCGCCTTGAGTGCCTTGACGACTGATTTCATCCATATGATTTGTATCGACTTGCTTTAGCTCATTATCTTTGCCAGTTAATTTGCTAACTAGATGAAGCACAGATAGGCCAACTGGTAGCATCATAACCGCAGTTGCGGTATTGCTAACCCACATAGACATAAAGCCAGTAGCTATCATAAATCCAGCTACAAGCCTTCTAGGACTAGTGCCTACAAGAAGGACAATCCCAAGGGCTATGCGAGTGTGGAGATTCCATTTTTGCATAGCAAGGGCTAGAACGAAGCCACCCATAAATAGATATATAGTATCACTAGCGTATGGAGTAGCGGCATTTTTAAATGTATCCACGCCAAGAATAGGGAATAAAACCATAGGAAGTAAAGCCGTAGCTAGTAGGGCTATTGCTTCAGTCATCCACCATATACCCATAAGAACCGCAACAGCAGCTACTATGGGAAGAGCATTAACATTTAGAGTTTTACCATTTGCAGCTGCGGTGGCTATCTCACCAGCATTGCTTGGCATAATGTAATAAACAAGCATAGCTGCCAAAATACCGCCAAAAAGACCGATGATTTGAACAGCATTTGTCTGTTTATCAACAGGAATATTTGGATTTGCCATTTATTAACCTTTATTGTAGAATTATTTAAGATTACATTATATCAGTAATTTTTTGAATTTGACAAAATTTATTTTAAATTTGGTAAAATTTTTATAAATATGTGTAAATATGTAACATATTATTATAATTTAAATTTAAAATTCTCTTTTTAAATTTATTTAAATTTATCTATTTAAAAATGGTAAATTTAGTAGATTAATAGAAATTAATAACCATTATCATTTATTTATCATTTACTTTATGTCGCTATTATTTCGCAATCAAAATTATAAAATTTAGGAGAAAATATGAGAAAGGTTATCATCACTGCACTGCTTAGTGCATCGGCTTTGATAGGTGCTGAGCTTAATATATATTCAGCTAGACACTATGATGCAGATTTTGAGATATATAAAAAATTCGAAGCTCAAACTGGTATCAAAATAAACCACACAACAGCAAAAGCTCCAGAGCTTATAAAAAGACTTCAACTAGAGGGCAAAAACTCTCCAGCTGATATATTTATCACTGCCGATGTATCAAATTTAACTGAAGCTAAAAATGCAAATGTATTAGCCCCTGTGAATTCTAAGGTTTTAAAAGATATAATTCCAGCAAATTTAAGAGATAAAGATGATATGTGGTTTGCCATTACTAAAAGGGCTAGGATTATAGCTTATAATAAAAATGCTAATGTTGATTTAAATTTAGTTAAAAATTATGAAGATTTAGCTAAGCCAGAGCTAAAGGGTAAGGTATTAATGAGAAGTGCGACTGCACCATACTCTAAAACACTTCTAGCCTCAATAATTGCAAATGATGGCAAAGATGAGGCTAAAAAATGGGCAAAAGGGGTGCTAGATAATCTAGCTATGGCTCCAAAAGGTGGCGATAGAGATCAAGCAAGACAGATGATAGCTGGAGTGGCTCCGTATGCTGTTATGAATACATATTATATAGGACTTCTTAGAACTTCTAAAAATCCAAAAGATGTAGAAGTAGGCAACTCAATTGGAGTGATATTCCCAAATCAAGATGGTCGTGGAGCTCATATAAATGTAAGCGGTATAGCTATGACTGCATCTAGCAAAAACCAAGACGCAGCTAAGAAATTTATGGAGTTTATGCTTAGCAAAGAGGTGCAAACAATGCTTACAAATATCAATTATGAATTTCCAGTTCGCCTAGATGTAGAACCTTCAGATATTGTAAAGGATTTTGGCAAATTTAAAGAAGATAGTATAGCCGTATCGAAGATTGCTGATAATGTCAAAGACGCTGTGCTTATATATGATGAAGTAGGATTTAGATGAGAAAACGCACAAAAGCTATAAAATTCCTAGGGATTTTACTAGCTTTTTTGGTGATTATCCCTGTTATTAGTATTTTTATTGAATTTGGCACATATCTATATCAAGCCTTTGCTGGTAGTGATCTAGCAAGGCTTGAAGAGGTCTCTAAAAATTTAAATCACTTTTTTGATTTTCTATTTTTAAGATTTGTCAAAGATACATTTATAGTAGCATTTTTTGTGCTTGTGATTTGCTATATTTTGGGTGTTTCTACGGCTTATTTGGTTAGTAATTATAACTTTTATCTATCTAAAATTTTAGAAAATTTACTTATATTGCCACTTGCTATTCCAGCTTATATTTTAGCTTTTGTCTATGTGGGGATTATGGATTATGGTGGGGAATTTCAAAGCATTTTTGGCTTTAGGATTGATATTTTTAATATTTATGGCGTTATTTTTGTGCTTAGCATATCTTTATACCCATATGTATATTTATTAGCCAAATCAGCCTTTAAGAGCGAATCTATGGCGATTTATGAGGTTGGTAAAATTCACGGCTATAGCGAATTTAGTATATTTTTTAAAGTTAGCATTAAGATAGCTATGCCAAGTATTATTGCTGGGCTTATGCTAGTTTTAATGGAGGTTTTAAGCGACTATGGAGCTAGTGCGTATCTTGGTGTTGATACTTTTAGTGCTGGAATTTTTAAGACTTGGTATGACCTTGGAGATCCATACTCATCAAGTGCGTTATCTGCGATTTTGATGTTTTGTGTTTTTGGACTTATGTATGTAGAGTATAGGGAGCGTCAAAAGAGTAAATTTAGCTTCAATCAAGATATTAGCGATTTTATCAAAAAAAGAGATTTGAGTAAATTTAAATCTACAATGGCTACGCTTTATTGCCTTATAATCTTATTTGTTGGCTTTATATTGCCACTTTTATGGCTTGGATATTGGGGTTTAAGGGATTATAAGCTTTTTGAGATTGAGTTTTATATGCTTAGTTTAAATTCGCTTATTTTAGCTGGGGTTACTGGGGTTATCACAACTATTTTGGCATTTGTTTTATGCTTTGTAGCTAGGGTTAGTAAGGATAGTAAATTTAGCTTTTGGATACTTAAGGCTAGCTCTATTGGATATGCTATTCCTGGGGCTGCTATTGGGGTGAGCTTGATGATAGCAGCGGCGTTTATCGGTAATATATTTGGTGTGGCTATTTTGGGGGTATCATTTAGCGTATTGATATTTGCTTATGTAGTTAGATTTTTAGCTACTGCTATATACTCAATTGATGGGGGATTTGCTAAAATTCACTCATCAATTGATGAGGTTGGATATATGCTAAGACCAAGCTATTTTATATTGATGATTAAGCTATATATGCCACTTTTAAAGCAGTTTTTCTTGCTTTCATTTTTAGTAGTTTTTATAGATACTATAAAGGAGTTGCCGCTTACTAGAATGCTATCGCCATTTAGCTTTGAGACCTTAAGCGTAAAGGCGTTTTGGTATGCTACTGATGAGAGAATTTATGATAGTGCGTTGCCATCTTTGATGATTGTGATATTATCGCTATTTGTATTGATTTTTACCCATATATTTATAAAGGCAAAAAATGCTAAAGATTAAAAATTTGCGTAAAAAATTTGGTCAAAATGAAGTTTTAAAAGGGATTGATTTAACGCTTAAAGATAATGAAATTCTATCTATTTTAGGTAGTAGTGGTAGTGGTAAAAGCACACTTTTGCGTTGTATCGCTGGCTTAGAAAGTAGTCAATATGATGAGCTTAGTTGCGATTTAAATATTGGATTTATGTTTCAAAATTATGCTCTTTTTCCTCATCTTAGTGTATATGATAATATAGCTTTTGCTCTAAATAAATTAAATAAAAATGAGATGAATTTAAGGATAAAAGAGCTTTTGGTTAAATTTGGCATAGAGGAGCTAAAGGATAAAAAGCCAGATCAAATCTCAGGCGGACAGGCTCAAAGGGTGGCTTTTGCTAGGGC
Source organism: Campylobacter porcelli (assembly GCF_002139855.1). NCBI lineage: Bacteria > Pseudomonadati > Campylobacterota > Epsilonproteobacteria > Campylobacterales > Campylobacteraceae > Campylobacter > Campylobacter porcelli. The sequence goes on along the minus strand of NZ_CP018789.1, from coordinate 1,279,087 downwards.
TATTGCAGCTGGTGCGAAACTCTTGCTTTTAGATGAGCCATTTTCAAATTTAGATCAAGGATTAAAAGAGAGCTTAAGAGCGGAGTTAAAAGATATGATTTTAAAGGAGGGTTTATCAGCTATTTTGGTAACTCATGATATTGATGATGCCTATTATTTAAGTGATAAAATTGCTCTGTTTGATGGGGGCGAGATATTAGATATTGGGGCTCCTAAGGAGCTATTTTATAGCGTAAAAAATCCAAAAAGCATTCAAATGCTAGGCAATCTAAATCATATTAATTTAAATTTACCAAGTGGAGATAAATTTTTTGATTGGATTAAATCACGCAATAATATATTTGCCTATTCTGAAATTTATATGGGTGGGGAGTTTGAAGCAGATGTGATTGATAAGAGCTTTATTGGGCTATTTTATAAGGTTGAATTAGAGTATAAAGGGGTTAGATTTTATGCTCTTTGGCCATCATGCCTTAGGGTTGAAAATAGGGTTAAATTTGGATTTTACGATTAATCTTATATCTCATTATTAAATTTTAGATATAATCCAAGATTTTATTAAAAGTATGGATTGGATATGAGTGAGATTATTAAAATTCGAGGTGCTAAAGAGCATAATCTAAAAAATATTAATTTAGATATTCCAAAGAATAAATTAGTTGTATTTACAGGTCTTAGCGGTAGTGGTAAGAGCACTTTGGCTTTTGATACTTTATATGCTGAAGGGCAAAGAAGATATATAGAATCGCTCTCAAGCTATGCTAGGCAATTTCTTGATAGGGTAGCAAAGCCTGATGTAGATCATATCGATGGGCTTACTCCAGCTATTGCAATTGACCAAAAAAGCACTAGTAAAAATCCACGCTCCACAGTGGGGACGATAACTGAAATTTATGATTATTTAAGATTATTATATGCTAGGATTGGTATTCAGCACTGCCCAAAATGCAATCAAGTAGTATCTAAAATGAGTGCAAATGATATAATAGAGCAAATTTTAAAACTCCCACAAGGTGCTAAAATCACGATTTTATCCCCAATTGTAAGAGAGAAAAAAGGTAGCTTTGCTGATACATTAGAGAGCCTAGCAAATAAGGGTTTTATAAGAGCGATGATAGATGGCGTGATGGTGCGTTTAGATGAAGATATAGAGCTATCAAAGACCAAAAAGCACACCATAAAAGCCATTATAGATAGGGTTGTAGTAAATAGTGATAATGCCTCTAGAATCGCTGATGATGTCCAAAAGGCTCTTCATGAGAGTTTTGGTGAGCTTGAGATTGAGATAGCAAATGCCAATGAGCTTGGTATAGATAATTCACATATACACTTTAGCGAACATAATGCTTGTTTTGATTGTAAAATTAGTTTTAATACCCTTGAGCCACTTAGCTTTAGCTTTAACTCTCCTAAGGGCGCTTGTCCTAGCTGCGATGGGCTTGGAATTCGCTTTAGCTTGGATTTAAATAAGATAATTGATGATAGCTTAAGCATTGAAGATGGAGCTATAAAGGTTATGTATGGCTTTAATAAGAGTTATTATTATAAATTTTTAATCGCATTTTGCGAACAAAATGGTATTAATATCAAAACTCCATACTCACAGCTTGATGATGATGCTAAAAGGCTTATACTATATGGCAATGCTAAGGGGATTGAGTTTTTATGGAAGCGACATAGGATTAATAAGCATTTTGAAGGGGTTTTAAAAGTCGCATATGAAATTTTAAAAGATGATAAAGATTTTGGCGAGTATATGATTGAGAAGGTTTGTGAGAGTTGCGGGGGCGATAGATTGTGTAGCGATAGCTTAGCTGTTAGAGTAGCCTCTAAATCAATTGGTGATATTATTAATATGAGTATAGAAGATGCTACTAAATTCTTTAGCGATAAAGATAAATTTGAATATTTAAATAGCCAACAAACCTTAATCGCAACGCCGATTTTAAAAGAGATTAATGAGAGATTATTTTTCTTATATGATGTAGGGCTTGGATATATTAGCCTTGGTAGGGATGCTAGGACTATTAGCGGTGGAGAAGCTCAACGCATAAGGATTGCTAGTCAGATAGGGAGTGGATTAAGCGGGGTAATGTATGTGCTAGATGAGCCAAGCATTGGATTACATGAAAGGGATACTCTAAAGCTTATTAAAACCTTAAGAAATTTACAAGAAAAGGGCAATACCGTAATTGTCGTAGAGCATGATAAAAAGACCATTGAAGCAGCTGATTATATAGTAGATATTGGTCCTGGGGCTGGGGTTTATGGCGGTGAAGTGGTATTTAAAGGCACATATAAGGAGCTATTAAATTCCAAAACCCAAACAGCACAATATCTAAATGGTAAAAAAGAGATTAACTACTATCAAGGCAGAAAGCAAAAAAAATGGCTAAATTTAAGCGGTATAACAATAAATAATATCTCAAATTTAAGCGTTAAATTCCCACTTAGCAATCTTGTAGGCGTTACTGGTGTAAGTGGAAGTGGTAAAAGCTCATTAGTGCTTAAAGCGCTACTTCCAGCAGCTGAAATAGAGCTAAATAGAGCTAGAAAATTCCAAACACTAAAAGGGGCAAAGATAGAAGGATTAGAGCAGTTAGATAAGGTTATATACCTAGATCAAAGCCCAATAGGTAGAACCCCACGCTCAAATCCAGCTACTTATACAGGGGTAATGGATGAGATAAGAGCTCTATTTGCCGCAACTAAAGAGGCTCAAATAAGAGGGTATAAAATCGGACGCTTTAGCTTTAATGTCAAAGGCGGTAGATGCGAAAAGTGTAGCGGAGAAGGGGAGATAAAGGTTGAAATGCACTTTTTGCCTGATATTAGCGTGGTTTGTGATGCGTGTAAGGGAACTCGCTATAATTCTCAAACTCTAGAGGTAAGATATAAAGGCAAGAATATATCTGAAGTATTATCGATGAGCGCTGATGATGCTTTGGAATTTTTTGCTAAGGTGCCTAAAATTCACTCTAAGCTTAAAACTATTTGCTCAGTTGGTCTTGGCTATCTTACGCTAGGGCAGCCAGCTACTACGCTAAGTGGTGGGGAAGCTCAACGCATCAAACTAGCCAAAGAGCTTAGTCGCACTGATACTGGCTCTACGCTTTATATCTTAGATGAGCCTACAACTGGATTGCATTTTAGCGATGTAGATAGGCTAACTGGCGTATTACACCATCTGGTGGAGCTAGGAAATTCAGTCGTGGTAATAGAGCATAATTTAGATGTGATTAAAAATTGCGATTATATCATAGATATGGGGCCAGAAGGTGGAGCAGGTGGTGGAAAAGTAGTCGCCAAAGGTAGCCCAGTAGAACTAGCTAAAGGCTATAAAAAAAGCAGATCGCATACAGGAAAATTTCTAGCTTTAGAGTTTGGTATGGAGTGAAATTTAGTTAAATTTTAAGATTTTTACAAGCCTTATTTCAAGGCTTGTAACTTCATCAAAGATCTCCAAATAGGGCTTTTAGATTTTTTAATCCCTCTTCGTTATTTATCTGATTTGATTGGCTTGTAGCGCTTAACTCTTGTAATTCAATCTCATATTTTGTTAGCATGCTTGCTAGTCTAATATTTATACCACTAGCACCAATTGCTTTTGATTTTTGCTCTGGCACTAAAGAGACAATGGCCTTTTCTCCATCTATTTTCACAGAGCTTACTATGGCTGGAGCTAATGCACGAGCTACGAAGATGGCTGGCTCATTGCTATACTCAATTGCATCGATATTTTCGCCATTTAACTCATTGCTAACAGCATTAATCCTTACGCCCTTTACCCCTACTGTGGCACCGACTGCATCGATATTTGGAGTGGTTGAGTATAGGGCGATTTTAGCTTTTTTGCCTGGAATTCTAGCACTATTTTGAATGATTACTCCGCCATCTTTTATCTCAGGGACTTCAGCTTTTAAGAGTGCTTCAAGAAATTTAGGTGAGGTGCGAGATAGCTCGACTTTAATGCCATCTTTTTTATCCAATTTTACGCTTTTTATAACGCATTTTACCACATCGCCTACTTTAAATTTCTCATCTTTAATGCGATTTTTCATACTCATCACAGCTCTAATCTCATCAATCTCTATAAAGGTATTTTCATCATTATCAACCCTTGTAACAGAGCCAAAGACAAGTGAGCCGACCTTGGCATTGTATTTTTCAAAAATTTTCTCCTCTATAAGGCGTTGAATGTGATACTCTATCTCACGCCCCAATACCCCAGCCGCACTGCGACCTAAATCCTCAATATTTATCTCATAATTTAAGCTATCTCCTATCTCAAGGCTCTTATCAAACTCATGAGCCTTAGCAAGACTTATAAAATGCTCATCATCTAAACGCTTATCATCATCTTCTACAACTAAAATTTTTTGGTATAAAACTATATTTTTAGTAGTTGGATTTATCGTTGCTTCATACTCACACTGGGTGCCATATAGCTTCTTAGCAGCTGATTCGAAAGCCTTTAAAATTCTAGCTTTCACATCTTCGATGCTTAAATTTTTCTCATGAGCGATTGACTCGATTATATCTGATATTTTCTCCATAAAATTGCCTTCTTGTGATTATTTATTAAATAATATTAGGATTTGAATTGTAAGGTTGGTATTTTATCTTATATTAGCTTTTATAATCTTTAAATTTATTTATATTTAGTAATTTAAACGAAATTTTATAGCAAATTTGATATACTCATCGGTTAAAATCACTCAAAAAGGATAGATTATGGAGTTAAAACTAGCTAGGGCTGAATTGGACGCAAAACCAAAAACAATTAGCTTAGAAAAGATCGAAAGCGCTGCATTAAAAGATGGTGGAAAGATATTTTACTTTGATCGTGATAACTCACATAAGCAACTTATTGCTTTAGTTGAATATTTCGAAAATAAGGGTTTGAGCGTATATCATCGCACCGTTAAATATGGCTTAGATGAGAATGATTATATGTATGAGGTGCATATACTTTGAGTGCTGAATTTAACAAAAAAAAGCTCTTTATAGAGACTTTAGGATGCGCTATGAATGTCCGTGATAGCGAGCATATCATAGCTGAACTTAGTGATGAGTATGAGGCTACTAGTAAAATTGATGAAGCGGATTTGATACTTATAAATACTTGCTCAGTGCGTGAAAAGCCAGTCCATAAGCTTTTTAGCGAGGTTGGTGGATTTGAGAAGGTCAAAAAGCCAGGGGCTAAAATTGGGGTATGTGGATGTACGGCTAGTCATTTAGGATCAGATGTATTTAAGCGTGCGCCGTATGTGGATTTTGTCCTTGGTGCTAGAAATGTATCAAAGATTAAAACCGCGGTTAAAACGCCTAAATTTGTAAGTGTGGATATAAATCATGATGAGAGCCAGTATGCATTTGGCGAGTTTCGCACCAGTCCATATAAGAGCTTTGTAAATATCATGATAGGGTGCGACAAGAAATGCACCTACTGCATTGTCCCACACACTAGGGGCGATGAGCTAAGCATTCCAAAAGATATAATTTTAAATGAGATTAAAAAAGCCGCTAATAATGGAGCTAAAGAGATATTTTTGCTCGGGCAAAATGTCAATAACTATGGCAAAAGATTTAGCAATTCTAATGGCCAAAAGATAGATTTTAGTGATCTTTTAAATATGATTAGCCAGATTGATGGCGTGGAGAGAATTCGCTTTACTAGTCCGCATCCACTTCATATGGATGATAAATTTTTAAATGAATTTAGCTCAAATTCTAAAATTTGTAAATCCATGCATATGCCTTTACAAAGCGGAAGTAGTGCGATCTTAAAGGCTATGAAGCGTGGATATACTAAAGAGTGGTTTTTAGATAGGGCAAACAAGCTTAGATCGCTCTGTCCTAGCGTGAGTATATCTACTGATATTATAGTTGGATTTCCTGGTGAGAGTGAAGCTGATTTTGAAGATACGATGGATGTTTTAGAAAAAGTTAGATTTGAGCAAGTTTTTTCGTTTAAATACTCGGCCCGCCCGCTAACTCCAGCAGCAACTATGCCAAATCAGATTGATGATGCTATAGCCGGTGCTAGACTTACTAGATTACAAAATAGACATAATGAAATTTTAGATGAGATTGTAGCTACCAAGATGGGTGAAATATATAGGGTATATTTCGAAGAGCTTAGGGCTGATGGGATGATAGCGGGTCGCACGGATAATAACTTTTTAGTCCAAATTAAAGGTAGCGAGGAGCTACTAGGCAAATTTGCTAAAGTTCAGATCACTCAGCCAAGACGAATGGTATTAAATGGGCAGATTGTTTAAGTCTAAATTTATTATTAAAATCATAGAGAATTTATTAGTTTTTTTAATGAGGCTTATATATCTAACTTGCAAGAAAGAATTTATTAACAATACCTTGTCAAATAAGCCAGTTATTATTCTTTTTTGGCACGAAAAACTTGCATTTATGCCATTTATATTTAGCAAGTGTTGGCAAGGTAGAAAAGCAAATGTGATAATATCAGATCACAAAGATGGTCAAATAATATCTGATATTATCTCTCATTTTGGCATTGGCTCTATTAGAGGAAGTTCATCAAAGGGTGCTTTAAAGGCATTTTTATCTGCTATAAAATCAATAAATAATGGAGTAGATGTAGCCATAACTCCAGATGGTCCAAGGGGTCCAAGGCATAGTATTAGCGATGGTTCAGTTACAATATCACAAAAAACTGGGGCAAATATAGTTATTTTAAGCTATACAGCTACTAGATTTTGGCAGTTTAATAGCTGGGATAAGATGATTTTGCCAAAGCCTTTTAGCAAAATAACCTATTATGTAAGTAGGGAATTTAACCTTGAAGGATTAGATATGCAAGAGGCTAAAGCTTTGATAGCAAGAAAATTTGATGAGGTGGATGGTATAATCTAAATTTAAAGCTAATTTGGCTAAAATTTTTAAAATTTAAGGTTTGATATGTCTGGTTTAATCTCTTGGATTCGTGGATTTTTAACTACTTTATACATTAGTGTTATCATAAAAGATAATAAATGCCATCTTTTTTCTCGTGCTATTAAAGGTGATAAGATTATAAATAGCGGCGAGGCTGTATTTGATATAAATAATGGAGTGGTTGATTCTAAATTTACAGATTATCTTAAAAAAAGAGCTAGGCAGTATCACACCATCTATTTAGCCGCTATGCTAAATAGCCCTAAGCAGTGGGCTTTACCAGCGGTAGGGGCTAGTGAATTTGAGAAGTTTAATATAGAGTATAATTTGGTTGATAAGGTTAAACTAGATGGCTGGAGTATTGTAGTGCCAGATAATGAGTTGGAGCTTTTTGAAAATTCTTTATCTGTAAAGCCAGATTTAATTTATTCTCCATTTGCCATTTTACACTCTTTGATAAAAGAATCCCCAAGTGATGGTAAAATTCTATATCTATTAAATATGGAAGATAGCAATACTATTATGATATTTGATGGGGATAAGATGAAATTTGGTGCCTATTTTGATAATAGAAAAGAGATTGATACTTTTGACTATTATGATAAAGCTGTAACCAAAGAGGAGAGTGCGGATTTAGATAATGTAATCGAAGAGGAGGAAGATAGATTAAGCCAACTTGATAATTTAGGCGATATTGGCTCATTTGATTCTTTTGATGATGGAGATTTAGATAAGAGTGATTTTGAGGATATTCGCCAAGAGAATATAGGTGGAATTGATAAGAAATTAGAAGATAGTGTAAGGGATATTGGCGAGGAGATTACGCTTATTAGTAATATCAAACTTGCAATTAATGAGTATTATCATAATGAAATTTATGGTGGGGATTTTATCAAAGAGGTAGTGATATTTGATGGGCTTAGCTTGGATAATGAGTTTTTAGTGATGGCTGAAAATGACTTGATGATAGAGTGTAAGGTCGTAAAATACGATATTGATAAGATATTAAATAATATAATGATAAAAGAGATTTGCGATGAGTTATAGTTTTATACAGCCAAAAATCAAGCCGTTACTATCTATTTTTACCAAAATTTGGCTTTGGGCTATGCTTATTCTTACGCTTTTATTTATTATTGGGGCTATGCTACTTAGTGTGAAAATTTATCTTATAAACTCTAACTCTATAGAGTTACAAGAGAAGTATAATGAGACATTTCAAGCTATTAAAAACATAGAGGATAAAACTAAAACCACTTTGATAAAAAGAGATATGACTTTAGATATTTATAATAAAAATTTGATTTTAAATCAGAGTTTGATGAATTTATTTAATCTTGTGCCAGATGGTGTTACTTTAACTAGCATATATTTAGAAGATGGCTCTTTGAAAATCAAGGGTATAACGCCTACTAAAGATCACTTTAAATTGCTCTTTGAAGCACCGCTAAAATCTATATTTGCTATATCTAACACTACATTTTACCAACTTCCAAATGGGTGGTATAATTTTGTTAGTATTAATAAGATAGATATTGCACAGATGGAGAGCTTGAGCGATGAGAACAGATAGAAGTTTAGATAGTATTGATTTAACAAAATTAACAATTTTTAGTATGATTTTTATCTTTTTTATGCTTGTTATGGTGTTTTTTGTAGCGCTCCCAGTCATTGATAGATACAAGCAAGCTGTAGAGATAAATAACGAAAAAGATGTAAATTTAGCCAAGATAGAGCAGATTTATAATGAGAATTTAGCTACATATGAGAATTTAAATTTACAAAATAAAAAGGCTTTGGATTCATTAAAAAATAGTTTTAATGAGATGAAATTTATCAGTTTAGCTGGGAAATATTTTAGCAATTTATATCTCTCAAGGGCTAATATCATTGATAGTGATCCTAGATATATCATTAGCCAAATAAACCTTACTGCTACAATGAAAAGCCCACAAAATCTATATGATTTTATAATGGATAGTAAGAATTATGATAATCTTATTAAGATTGATTTTCCTATAGAGATGAGCTCAAAAGATGATTATATAGAGACTAGCTTTATGATAAAAATTTATCAAGAGCGTTGAGTTTATGCGAATTTAGCGATAGATACGGGCGAAGTAGGGCTGGTATTTTAAGAATTCTAAATTTATCCTTGATATTCTTATCCATTTTGGTTTTAATGTATGGAGCGATGAAGTAGTAGCTTTGATTTGATGTGATGGTAACTTTATGCGAGACTACGCAATCATTTTGAACACACAGCTCTCTTGTTTTTTGACTCATCAAAACTCCTAGCTTTTTACAGGCTTGGTCTATTAGATTTATTGAATTTGGCAGTTTTTTAACGATAAAAAGCTCCCCATCTTCATACTCAAACTCTCCTAGTAAGATGATCGCATCACCCCTTAAAAGCTCAAAGCTTCTCTTTACTCCACTAGCAAATTGCGATATAAATTTATCGCTAAATTCCGCTCTAATCCTATTGCGTTTAAATTTAATATCTTGATTGGATAAATCAACGAAATACTCTATATTTTGACTTTGTAAATACTTTAAAATTTCATCTTTACTCACTCCTAGAAGTGGGCGAAATATCTCTATATTTTTAGTTATATTTTGAAATTTAATCCTTTTTTTGCTTCTAGGCATCATTCCAGCTAGTCCCACAGCGCCACTACCTTTGCTTAGTTGCATTAGTAGCCACTCTAGTGCGTCATTTAGCTGATGAGCTAAAATAAGTGCGTCATAATCATACTCACACATAATCTTATCAAAAAACTCATATCTAATATCTCGAGCAATTTTTTCAAAATTTGAGTTAGATAGATTTAAATTGGCTTTATGGATAAATATTTTTTTGTTAAATTTTTTACAAAGCTCCCTTGCACTTATCTCCTCTGCTAAGGAGCTTGGGCGAGTTTGGTAATTTACCATAGCACAATCAAAGCTCACCCCAGCACTATTTAAAAGATAAAAAAGTGCCGTGCTATCTACTCCGTGCGAGAATGCTAGTAGGGATTTTTTGTTTTTTAGATAGTCAAGCTTTAGTTGCAAACAATCTGCCCAATCAATTTATCTTTGGCGTATTTGGTGATTTGACAATCATAAATTTGCCCAACTTTAGGATTTTGGATTTGGCTATCATTTATTAGAATTTCCCCATCAATATCCCTATCCCAAACCACAGCCTTAGCACCATAAAACATCTCCCCTTCGCTACTAACGCCATTAATTTGAGCTTTAATAGACTTTCCAACTAAGCTTTTAAAGCTCTCATCAATTGTAGATTTTATGATTTTTTCAATCTTATTTAGTCTTTGAGTGATGATTTTTGGCTCTATTTGTTCCATATCGTAAGCTAGAGTATCCTCTTCTTTAGAGTATGCAAAAGCACTAATTCTATCAAATTTAAACTCACGCAAAAATTCACAAAGCTCATCAAAATAGCTATATTTTTCGCCTGGATGACCTATTATAATCCCCGTTCGTAAAAAGCTATTTGGCGCATCTCTCATCATCTTTAAAAGTTGGATAATCTTATCTTTATTAGCTCCCCTTCGCATTATCTTTAGCATCTCATCATTTATATGCTGAATAGGCATATCAAAGTAATTAGCAAATACCTTTGAATCTATAATTTTTTGTATCAATTTTGCATTGGTACTAGTAGGGTATAGGTATAAAATTCTAGCGACATCTACGCCATCTATCTTTTCAACTGCGTCAATTAAAGAGATTAAGCCATCGCTCTTGCCACAATCACGCAAAAATGAGCTACTATCTTGAGCGATAAAGCTAAAATCCCTATAGCCTACGCTTACTAACTCTTTAATCTCATCTACTATGCTATCTATATCTCTGCTTTTTAATTTACCTTTAAAGCTTGGAATAGCGCAAAAGCTACATTTTTGATTACACCCTTCAGAGATTTTGATATAGGCGTGGTAGCTTGAGCCAGTAATCACTCTTTTGGTATTTTTAGGTTGTAAATATGTATCTGGGCTAAATAAATTTTGCTTTTTAAGGATTATCTCATCGATCTTATCATAATCCCCAACACCAGTAAATATATCAACCTCAGGAAGCTCTCGCATAAGCTCATCACGGTATCTTTGCATTAAGCACCCTGTGACTACTAGGACTGAATTTGGCTTTTTAAAACTAGCTAATTCTAAAATCGCACTTATGCTCTCGCTCTTTGCATCTTCTATAAATCCACAGGTATTTACTATCATCACATCAGCAATTGATGGATCATCTACTATATCATACGCACCAAGCCTACCAAGCATAATCTCGCTATCGACTAGATTTTTATTACATCCAAGTGAAACTAAATATAAATTTGCCACATTACACCCACAAATTATCAATTAAACGCGTATTTTTGACATACACAGCGACTAAAATAATGCTATTGCCAAGCTCGATTTTATCAACCGGATTTAAATTCTTATCCACAATGGCTATATAATCAACCCTTAAAGGCTCTAAGATACTACTCATCGCTTTTTTGATCTCTATTGAGCTTAGCTCGCCAGCTTTTATAAGATTACTAGCTTTCATTAGCGACCTTGAAATTTTAAGAGCTTGAGCTAGCTCATCATCATTTAGATATGAATTTCGGCTTGATAGAGCTAGTCCATCGCTAGATCTTACTATATCAATTGGCACTATATTGACATTCATAAATAGCGATTTTACCATATTTTCAATGATTATAAGCTGCTGAGCGTCCTTTTTACCAAAATAGGCATTTGTAGGATTTATAATGTTAAAAAATTTAGTTAAAATAGTACAAACCCCATCAAAATGCCCCGGTCTAGTAACGCCTTCTAGAGTGTTAGATAGCTCCTTAGGTGCTAGAATTTTAATCTCATTTTGATTATAAATTTCATCAACTTCAGGCATAAATACCGCATCAGCTTGACACAACTGGCAAATTTTAATATCAGCCTCAGGCGTTCTTGGGTATCGGCTTAGGTCTTCTCCTGGTAAAAATTGCGTTGGATTGACAAAAATGCTTACTATTGTATGATTATTTTGTGATACAGAGGATTTGATTAGTTGGGCATGACCTGCGTGTAAAGCCCCCATCGTCGCTACAAAGCCTACATCGCCACTGCATTTAGCACGAAAATCTCGTAGCTCTTGTATGGTTTTTAATATCTGCATTATACTCTCTTTTTGGAATTTTTAATCTGTAATTTTAGCATAAATTTCTAAAAATATTTACTTTAAATAATTAAATTTTAACCATATTTTAGATAATATTTTGCTAAAAATTTACGAGGTAGAACTTTGGATAATTATGAATATAGCGAACTTTTAAAGGGTTTAAAAATCAAAATTGACAATATTGCTAAGGTTATAAATCCAGAATTTATACAAACTAGGCTTAAAGAGATTGAATATCTAGAGCAAGACCCTAGCTTTTGGTCTAATGTGCAAATGAGTAGCCAAATAGGAAAAGAAAAAACCAAGCTAAACTCTATGCTAAGCAAATTTAAAAACGCTCAAAATGCCCTAAATGACGCTGTGGAGCTATTTGATTTAGCAAATTTAGAAAATGATATTGATACTATAAATTCGCTATTTGAAGATTCAGAGAATTTAGAAGAGGTCATTACAAATTTAGAGGTCTCTATGATGCTTAGCGGTGAAGATGATAGCAAAAACGCCATTATTAGCATTCATCCAGGAGCTGGTGGGACTGAGAGTAATGACTGGGCGAGTATGCTTTATAGAATGTATCTAAGATTTTGCGAAAGAGAGGGGTTTAAAGTTGAGACTTTAGACTTCCAAGAGGGCGATGAAGCTGGATTAAAAGATGTAAGCTTTATTGTAAAAGGTGAGAATGCTTATGGATACTTAAAGGCTGAAAATGGCATTCATCGCCTTGTTAGAACTAGTCCATTTGATAGTGCTGGTAGGCGTCATACGAGCTTTTCAAGCGTGATGGTAAGCCCTGAAGTTGATGATGATATTGAGATAGAGATAGAAGATAAGGATTTAAGATTAGATTATTACAGAGCTAGTGGGGCAGGCGGACAACATGTAAATAAAACTGAGAGTGCAGTAAGGATAACTCACATACCAACAGGCATTGTAGTGCAGTGTCAAAATGACAGAAGTCAGCATAAAAACAAAGCCACAGCAATGAAAATGCTAAAATCAAGATTATATGAGCTAGAATTAGACAGACAAAGAGCCGCTAGCGACTCAGTAGAAAAGAGCCAAATGGGTTGGGGGCATCAAATTCGCTCATATGTCTTATTCCCATATAAACAAGTAAAGGATAATAGAAGCAATATCGCATACTCACAAGCTGATGCTGTGCTAGATGGGGATATTAAAAAGATTATAGAAGCGGTTTTAATCAGTCAAAAATCAAATAATCAGGAGTGATAATGAGTTTAGAATTAGTATTAACAGGGCTTGGATACAATGTGAATAATTCGCTTTTAGAGCAGGTTAAAAGGGTCTTATCGGCCTGCGATTTTGATGAGAAAGAGATAGAGCATATCATAAATTTACATGAAAAGATCAAGCATCTTGATGGATTTGTGGCTTTATCAAATAGCGAAGATAAATTTAAAATCAAATGCGAAAGCCAAATACCGCAAATAATAGATGAATTTAATGAAATTGTGCCATTATGGGCTAGTAAATATAAAATTATAATAGAAAAATTACCAAATAAACAAACCTATTATATAGTAAGGAGAGAGAGTTGAGATCAGCAGTTGTAGCCATTTTGGCTGGGTTTATCCTAGCTGGTTGTTTGCAAAAATTCCCAGCTCCAATCACCACAAAACCAGATCAAATAGAGGTAACTCAAGATGAGATAGAGGCTAAAATTAATATTTTTTATAATGATTGCACCAACTTAAAAGAGCCATCAAAATGTAAAAGACTCGCTGATGGAATTTATAAAAGTGGGGATTTTAAGAGTGCGGCTATAGCTTATGATATGATATGCTATGGATTTCAGTATATCCCTGCGTGTAAGCAGCTTGCGGATATGTTCGTATATGGTGATGGAGTTACAAAAGATATAGATACGGCTATTACAATCTATCAAATCGCTTGTAATAATGGAGATAATAACTCTTGTGATTTAGCCAAAAATCTAAGAGTGCAAAATGGCAAAAAGTGAATTTAGGCGATTTATTTGATTAATGATTTTACCGGTAGAGCTTTTTAAGCAAGGCTATTTAATGCTTTGCTTGAAAAGATTAATACCCTTGGCGAGCCCTTGATAACTTATAGTGTAGTAAATTTCGTATGAAATGAGTATAGTGTAATTAATCAAACTGATTAGAAAAACACACCTACCTTACCCTTCCTTACTTTTTTACATTCTAAATTTATAATAATAATTTTTTAGAAAATTTAAATATCAAAAAATTCTTTTTTCTTTTTAAGTGGGAAGAGGGACTCTTTTTGCAGATGAGTAGTGCAAACTTTTTTTAAATTCTTTTCTTTAAGGGACAGGAGAAACTATTTTGGCTTTCTCTTATTTTTTAAACCTCCAAACTAGCTAGAAAGAAATTATCTTTAATTTCTTTCTAGTAATTTTTAGAATCTATACTTGATTCCCACATTTCCACTTAAGTAAGTTTCATTTTTAGAATCTACTTTTCCTGCTAAGATCTGTTTAGCTCCAATCCCTACATCTAAACTTAGGCTATCATTGAAAGAGATATTTCCTCCTACAATTAATTGTCCATAAGTCTTTTTCTTATCTTCTCCTTTAATAGAAAAAGAGGTATTAGAACCTACAAAGCTAGCTACATAATCATCTCCATTATTAACTACATATTGTTCAATCTTTGGAGTTATAAATAAATAAGAACTTTCATCAAAATATTTTCTAGCTTCTAATCCTGATTCTAAACTCAAAGAGTTATTAGTATTAGATTCTACCTTTCTTGCTAAGCTACCTTTTTCATCATAGCTTGGTGTATGGCTATAATAATAATTCACTCCTACAAAGGGCTTTAAAAATAGATCACTTTCTAAATTAAATACTTTACCTATACTTGTATTTAATCCTACAAATCTTCTATTAAAATCAGCATTATTTAAACTTCCTGCTAAATTAATATCTTGCTTTGTATCTCCTATTTGTCCATAGAGTTTAGAATTTAATTCCCAAGAATAATTAAATCTATAAGAGCTATAAATACCTATTTGATAATTATCTGATTCTTGAACGCTTAGCTTATCTTTGATTTTAGAATTTGCATAAGTGGCATAGATTCCTAAAAGTAAATTTTCATTAACTTCTTTATCTGCACCTATGCTTATTCCATACAATCCTCCACTTTCTCCATCGATTATATTTGCTCCACCAAAAGTATTTGCCCATACACTATTTTTATAAGTTTTTGTGCCATAATAGTCATAGATAGCGTCACTTGCTATATTTGTGCTGTTTGCCAAAAGGCTAGATTTAAGCACATTAGCAAATCTTACTTCACTATATGGATTATTAATTCTAGCTATTCTGTCACCTAGAGCCATATCATTAGAGATATTTATAGCACCATTTGCAGAACTAGTGTTATTTAGAATATCTGTGCTATTTTTTGCACTTTCTCTTACATCTTTAAAGAAGTCTTTATTTGTGATTGCATCTATACCCACTTTAGCATTAATATTAGAGTTAATCAAACTATCAAAGATACCTTGTGCTTCGTTTAGGTTGCCAGAAGTTTGCATAGAATCTGCTGTTTTAGCAGTGTTTGTAGCACCACCCATAATGCCTGTTGTGAGAAGAAATTTATAGTTATCTGCTTGTGCGCCGTTAAGGTTGGATACTTTTTCAAAAATGTGTTTGGTAGTATTTGTAATTTCAATACCCATTGCACCCATTTTATCTTCAGTGCTTAGCGATTCTTCGTCACTAGAATTAATCTTATTAAGAATTTCCTCTCTTTTTGCAATTTGTGCTTGTAAATCTTTTAAGATAGCTTGTTTAACCGGATTTTGTGAGTTTGCTAAATCTTCTATTCGTATGATTTTCTCTAAATGTTCTTTTTCAAATGCTGAAATTTCTCTTGCGCTGTTGATTTTTGTAGAATTTACTCCACCATTTACAATTAAGTATTCTTTGTCGCTACCTTTTTCCACGCTTAATTTGTAATTTACAAAATCTCCCACATCCATAGGGGTAAGGTAAACATTTCCCTCTATTTCTATGAATTGGTTTGCAAGATTCTCATCACTCACGATATCGTAAATGCTGTTAAGAATGCTTGCACCTGCGGTATTGCTAGTGGTTACATCGCTATTAAAGCTATTTGCACTTGCAAAAACAAATCTATCTAAAATGAGATTATTAAAGCTTGTAGAAATCACAGAAAAATTCGATTCTTTAATATTTGCATTGCCTTTAATATCAAAGTTTAAGGAACCATTGCCAACACCTTCAAATCTAGTTTTAGTTGCCTCCAAATTCCCCCAAATTGTTAAGCCACCATTATAATCAACTTTGTCAAGCCCACCGCTAACAATCCGTACAGTAGAGCCAAAATCATCAGAATCAGCTGGTAATCGTGTTCCTGTTAGTTTTACATTTCCGCTTAATGTGCTTTCTTGCCTAAAATATTCTAAATTCATATCAGCCACATTGATTTGTGAGGCAGTAATATCTGCATTGATTAAATGGGAATTTTTCTCAATTCCATTGCCATTTTGAACATTTATTAAATCAAGCACTCCATTACCTAAATCAATAGTTACAAATGTATTTTCTCTATTTACGCTATTTGGAACAAAATCTTCTAAAGCACTATTAATTTGTAAATTTGTATCTTTGTATCCCTCTTTAAAAACGAGATTTGCAGCATCGCGGCTTGAATCTATTTCTATATCAAAGTAGTCTTTCAATTGGCTTTCATAAGAAATTGCGATTGGGTTGTTATTTTGTGATACTTGTCCCGCATTAATTTCTTGTGTTTGTGTTGTTAGCTCTTGTGCGCAAATACTCACACTCCCTAAAATTCCTAAACCTAATATTGCTCTTGATGCAATAAGAGATAATTTCATTTTGTCTCCTTAAAAATTAAATAAACCGCCTATTTTACCCCCCCCCTTTTTTTTTTATTTTTTGCTTAAATATGATTTTATTAAAGATAATAAGGATTATTTGGTGCTTTTTGTCGCTTTAAATTTGATTTTTACTCCAAATTTTCGCCATAAAACAACCATTTAGGTTGTTTTACTTTTGCGAAAATTTTCCCGTGTGAAGTGAAAAATAGCAATAATTTTGCTTTTAAGATATGTATAAACCTCAATATATGCAAGAATAAATCTTGCATATATTTAAGGAGTAAAATGTGAGTGTGAAATTAGAATTTTTTCTTTTTAACTTCAGCTACTACAGCATCAGCTATGCTATCAACTTCATTAGCTACTATATTGCTGTTTTGAGCGATTTGTGTGTTTTGTCTCGTTAAGCCATCTACATTTACTATAGCTTCATTTATCTGATTTATAGCTTGAGTTTGCTCGCTTATGCTTTGGCTCATCTCATTTATACTTTGGCTTAGGATATTTACATTTGCCTCTATTTCGCCTAGTGATTTTTGAGTTCTCTCAGCTAGCTTTCTGACCTCATCAGCCACCACGGCAAATCCCCTACCATGCTCTCCAGCACGAGCCGCTTCAATAGCTGCATTTAGTGCTAGTAGATTTGTTTGGTCTGCTATATCTCTGATTATTGTAATTATGTTTTTAATATCTTCGCTTTGTTTGATTACTTCACTAGCTCTATCATTTATAGAGTTCATTGAGCTACTCATCTCTTCTACGGCTGCGGCGCTTTCTTGAAGTGATTCGCTTTGAGATTTGGCACCTTCATTTAGTGAAGTTACAAAGCCTTTTAGCTCATCGGCTTTATTTTGTAGGTTACTAGCTTGTTCTAAATTTGCTTTTAGCATTTTAGTTACTTCATCGCCTAGAAGGTTAGTTACCATCTCTACTTCACCTTTTGGATTATCTATCCTTACGGTGAAATCTAGCTGTTTGAATTTATCAAATACACCTTGGATAGCATTTATATCGCTACCTACTTTTTGCTCTAGGACATCAAGCATTTTATTTAGGACATTTTTGAGCTGTAGTAGCTCTGGAGAAGCTGGGTTTAAAGTGATTCTAGCAGTTAGATTGCCTTTTTCTACTTCGTTTGCTTTTTGGAGTGATTCTTCAACGGCCTTTGAGTCTTTATCTAAATTTGATTTTATGATTATGATATTATCATTTATAGCCTTTGCCATTTGGCTGATTTCATCATTATTTGTAATAACCGCAAGGCGTGCATCTGCTCTTTTGTGATTTAAAAAATCAAAAAATTCTGATAGTAAAATTCTAATATTTTCAATTCTGTGAATTAACATATTTGTAGCAAAGAATAGGAAAAATCCGCCGATTATAGCTACGACTATGCCTACGATTATTAGCCCATTTCTAGCTGATGCTACTTGAGTAAATATCTCATTGGTTGGCACAAGTGTGGCAAGACTCCAAGGCTCATTTATATAATTTATATTAACTTTAGCTAAATTAAAATGGACATTTTGATTTAGAGTTTTGCTATCAGCTGTTACTGTGGCATAGCTATTTTGATTGCTATTAATTACTGGGAATAATTGGGCTAAATTTGGATTTACTTGTTGGACTGGTAGGCCTCTTATTTCTGGATTGGAGTTGGCTACCATTATACCTTTATTTGATAGCAAAAAGCTTGTATCTGTTTTATATAGTTTGATCTCTTTTAGTCTATCAATAAAGAAATTTTCTATGTTTAAATCAGCACCGATTATACCTATAGTTTTTCCTTTATATTTTACTGGGAAGGTCATTGAAGACATAACTATTTGATTGCCCTCTATATGGTCTTTAAATGGCTCAGATAGTCTAGGCTTCTCAAGACCATTTATATAGTAGTCTTTGCTTTTGTAGTTGTCCTCGATACGCTCAAGTCTGCCATGATAATTTACATAGATTGCTAAATCCCCAGCATTAGTATATCGTGGGTCGTTGGAATTTGGATTTTTAGCGTAGATACTATCATCTGTAGTATAAAAGAATATACCAGCGGCTAATTTACTCTCTTTTAGGGCATCATCTAGCATATTGCTTATGATATTAACAGGCATAGCTATATTAGAATCTAGTGTTGATTCCATAGCGATTTTATAGGCATGTAAGCTATCAGCTAGTCTATTAAACTCAGCCGCAACTAAATTTGCATTTGATTTAGAGCTAGCCTCCATAAAGGCATTAGCATTATCTTCAGCCATACTTGAGGCTCGGTAAATGGCGATACCAGCAACTATGGCAACTATAAACCCGGTAAATATAAAACCTACAATCGCAAGTTTTACAGAGAGTTTCATATTTTTCAACATATTTATCCTTTGTTTTAGAATTATTTTATTAATATTTTATCCTATTATATATTTATAATAACTTAAAATATAAAAAGTAGAATTATAAGTAAATTATATAATTTGAATAAGCTAAATTTAGCTTATTTGCAATCTAGTGTATATTTTGTGCTGTGATTATTGAAGTGGGCTGGGTATGGCATAGTAAAGCCAAAGCTTTTTTGGTCGCCACTTGGTAGGTCTTTGACTATTAAAAATTCAGCCTTTATCGAGCTTTTTTGGTTATTTGAGCTACCTAGGTAGGTCTGGAAAAATCCACGCTCTTCAAAGGCACTAGCCTCTAGCTTTTTAACTGGAGCATTGATGAGTTCTATCTCCATAGTACATGAATTGATATAGCCATATCCGATATTTCTAACTACGCCTGTGTAGGTGATGGTCTCATTGATTAGAGTTCTTTTGCCTTGGAAGCTCTCTATAACTGCCACTTTGGTGTATCTATCGATAAGCATCATGGAGATGATGGCAATACAGCTCATAATAGTAACATTAGCTATCAAAAGGCTGATGGCAGCTTTTACTCTTTTTTCTTTTAGTATGATAAAGTAGGTAAAACCACCAAAAAGGGCTATGATGATAATGATGGCTAGAATGTGAAATAGGTTAAAATAGCTCATTAGAAACACTCCGAATTCAATATAGTATTATAATTTTGCGGACGAAAATCTTTTATAGTAAATTTAATCTCTTTTGTTTGACCTGGCTCAACTCCTTGTATTATGGCTATTTGGGTGCGAAAAGGGGTCAATCTAAATTTGAGATTTTGAATGCTGTTTTTGCCAATATTATGAAAGCTTAGCTTTACTCTACATTTTTTAAAAATCTTTTTAGAAGTATTGGTGATATTGATATCAGCTATCATAATATCGGCGTAGTATAGCTGTCTAAGCGGAGCCATAATTAGCTCCCTTGGGCGTATGGTATTATCTATAAATTTAAGTGAATAAAATAGCCCCGCACCAAGTCCGCCAAAGTCAAAAAAAAGTATAAATAGAGCAAGCATAGGTTTTTTAAATAGCATATAAAGTGCCAAAACCAGTAGAGCAAAAAATAGCAAAACCACCCACGAAATAGCTATATAGTCATAAAATCCAAAGTTATTAATATAGAATTTAATGGTATCTAAAATACTATTTATCACGGGAGTTTTTCTCTACTATTCCGCTTATGCCTTCTCGGCGTTTTAACTCATCTAGGATTGCGCTTGGATGAATATCATAATCAGCCAACGCTACAATCATATGAAAGATCACATCAGCAGCCTCATATATGACATCGTATTTTGGCTCATTCTCTCTATGCTCTCCAAAATTCTCAAGATTTAAATTTGAGTATAGCTTAAATCTTTGAAGATCTTTTATAGCCAAATTTAGTTCGCAACTCTCTTCGGCTATCTTTTTTAGGTAGTTATTAGGCGATTTGGAGTAGAGTTTGGATATGTATGAGTCTTTGCTTGGGTTTAGCTTTCTATCTAGGGCTATATGGTATAGATGGTCTAATATATCATATTTAATGGTTTTTTCAAGATCTAAATCATCTTTTTTTTCTAAATTTAAATGGTTAAAAAAGCACGATTTTGCCCCTGTATGACAAGCGGCGTTGCCTATTTGCTCGACTTTTAATAGTAAGGCATCGTTATCGCAATCTAAGGATATAGATTTTACTATTTGAAAATTACCGCTCTCTTGACCTTTTTTCCAAATTTGAGATTTTGTGCGTGAGTAGTAGTGGGCAAGACTGCTACTTTGAGTTAGCTCAAAGGCCTCTTTATTCATATATGCTAGCATTAGCACATCGCCACTTTCATACTCTTGGACTACTACTGGAAGTAATCCATCGATCTTATCCCAATTCACACTCACGCCCATTTAATACCCCTAATTTTGTGCTGAAATTTGCTTTTGTTTATCTTTGGTATCAACCCAGATATTTGGGACAGCCCCGCCAGGAGTTAAGAAAATTTTCGCATCTTGATTGGTTTTTAAAGCTTCATTAAACCCTTTTTGAGTCTCAATTTGTTTGAGTTCTAAAAGATTATTTGTTAAGCTTCTTGCGATTTGCGAATTTGAGTAAGCTTGTGCATCAGCTTCGATTTTAACGGCATCTGCTCTACCTTGAGCTTCGATTTTAACAGCTTCGGCTGTTCCTTTAGCAAGGGCTGCTTTTTTAAGTGCTTCTTGATTTGCTCTTTCAACCTCATATTTAGTTCTTTCGGCTTCTTGTTTGGCTATTTGGACTCTTTCTATTTGCTCTTTTACCTTTGGTGGAAGGATAATCTCTCTAAGCTGCACGCTAGCAAGCTCTACAGGCTGGTTTGGTTGCTTATCAATATCAGAGCGAATTCCCATATCGATAGCTGCAGCAATATCATTTCTACGCTCTGGTAGCTCTTCTGCTGTGTATTTACCTGTTACATTCCTAACAACATTTCTAACTACTGGGTCAATTATCTTGTTTTCCCAGCTAAATCCCCATGCGGCTATGGTTTGCGGTGCGTTTTGTGGATTTAGGCGGTATTGGACGGTAATGTCCATGCTAACTGGAAGTCCGCGTGAGTCAAGGACTGAAATTGTATCTTTGGTCTCTATACCGCTACCACGATAGTTTGCTTCGTTTCTACCCTCGCTTGAAGTGTAGTTGATTTGACGCACTTTGGTATCAACTACTCTAACTTCTTGTATGAAAGGCAAGAAGAAGTGAAAGCCAGGTTGAAGTGGATTTGGGTCAAATTTACCAGCAGTGGATTTGATGCCCACTTCACCAGAGTTTATCACTACAAAAGGCTTAGCAACGGCTAAAACTACAATTATCGCTATCAAAGCGTAGATTATACCACTAAATTTACCTAATCCTCCACTGAAATTTGGCACATTTGGCTTTTTAAAATTGAAATTTGGCTTTTTCTCATCGCTATTTGAGTTGCCATTTTTTTTATTAAAATAGTCGTTTAAATCTGCAGGCAATTTCTATCCTTTAATTTATGTAAGTAATTAGATTTTCATATTTTACATTTCTACCCATCACAACCTCAAAATATGCGTCTTGAAGTTCTTTTGAGACCTTGCCTCTTTTGCCACTACCTATAATGCGGCTATCTATTTGGCTAATTGGAGTAACCTCCGCAGCAGTGCCAGTAAAGAAAGCTTCATCGGCGTTATAAGCCTCATCTCTTGTGATTCTTTGGCGTAGGACTTCGTATCCTAAATCTTTTGCGATTTGGATTACATTTTTTTGTGTGATACTCTCTAGGCTAGTATCATTTGGTGGGGTGATTATTACGCCATCTTTTACTATAAAGAAGCATTCGCCACTTCCTTCAGCTATAAAACCTTGTGGATCAAGAAGTAGGGCTTCATCGCAACCAGCTTCGTGTGCTTCGAAATTTGCCATTTGAGAGTTGAAGTAGTTTGCACTTGCTTTGGCCTTTGCCATCATGGAAAATGGAGCTGGCTTCATCCAAGAAGCGATCTTGACTTTTATCCCATTTTGGAGTGCTTCTTCACCCATATATGCACCCCATTGCCATGCTGCTATAGCTACATTTACAGGGCAGCCAATGTGGCTTACACCCATCTTGCCATATCCTAAGAATACAAGCGGGCGGATATAGACATTATCTGTGTAGGTATTGCTTTTTAGTAAATCTATGTGAGCTTGATTTATCTCTTCTTGAGTAAATGGAATTTTAATCCCGCAAGCCTTAGCTGATTCAAATAGCCTTTTAGTATGAGCTTTAAGGCAAAATATCGCTAGTCCCTTTGGTGTCATATATGCTCTAACGCCTTCAAATACGGCATTTCCGTAGTGTAGTGAGTGGGTTAAAACATGAGTCGTAGCCTCGTGCCATTTGACTAATTTACCATCATACCATATATGTTCTGCTTCTGGTAGTGCCATAGTAACCTCTTTGTGAAAAATTTTTAGGCAATATTTTAGCTAAATTTACTTAATATCTTTTGAATAGTGTAAAATTTAATCCATACTTTAAAACCTAGTAATTTAATATAGCTTAAATTTAAAGCTTTTGATATTTTGTGAATATGGTTTAAGAAATTGCAGTTTTACCCAATATAATTTATAGTTTCAATTTATTGATATATAAATTTATTTTTAAGAATATGAGAATTTATATAAATTTTTTATTTATATTTGGTAAATTTATCCCATTTTTATAATAGATAAATTCTATTATTCATCTATGAAATACCTACATAAGCACTCTTAAAATTTAATTATTTTGATAGTGATTTTAAAGGTGTTTTAATATTAAAAATTTATTAAATTAACTTTTAAAGATAGGTTAGGGTACTACAAAGGATAAAATTAACATTTTAAGCATTGTAAAGAGATAAATTTAATGAAATTTAGCCAATAGATTTGGCTAAAATATTGATTATTCGTAAGCCCCAATTGAGAGAATTTTTTCCATTCTAGCACTTACAACTTCATCTATTGATAATCTGTCTAGCTCATCTAATTTAGTTCTAATATACTCACCAACTGCTGATATAGCGCCATCTTTGTCTCTGTGAGCACCCATTATAGGCTCATCTATAACATCATCAATTAAATTTAACTCTTTTAAGTCATCAGCTGTAATTTTCATAGCCTTTGTTGCAGCTTCGCTTTTGCTAGGGTCATTCCATAAGATGGCAGCACAACCCTCTGGCGAAATAACAGAGAATACAGAGTTTTTCATCATTGCCAATTTGTCAGCTACACCAATGGCGAGTGCCCCACCACTACCACCTTCGCCGATAACTATGGCAATTGTACGTGTTTTAAGCTCACTAAGCTCAAACAGATTTCTTGCAATTGCTTCGCTTTGACCGCGTTCTTCAGCTCCAACTCCTGGATAAGCTCCTGGAGTATCTATCAAAAATATCACTGGAATTTCAAATTTCTCAGCAAGTCTAGCTACACGCAAAGCCTTTCTATAGCCTTCAGGATGTGGCATACCGAAATTTCTCATAATTTTATACTTTGTTCCACGACCCTTTTGCTCGGCTATAACTATAACTTTTTTATTGCCTATATAGCCACTATAGCAGACTATCGATGGATCATCGGCATAGGCTCTATCGCCGTGAATCTCATAACTATTAGTCAGAAGTGCTCTGATATAATCAAGCGCATAAGGTCGATCTGGATGTCTGGCTAAATTTAAGCGTTGAAATTCATTTAAATTCTTATATGTTTTGCTTATCTCTTTTTCTAAATTTTTACTTAAGATCTCTATAGCATGTTCATCGCCTCTAATCTTAGCATTAGCTATATCTTCATCGATTTGCTGAATACCTTTTTCAAAATCAAGATAGCTAGCCATTATTTTAGCCTTTTAAAGATTACTGAGCCATTTGTCCCACCAAAACCAAATGAGTTACTCATAACAGCGTTTAATTCGCAATTTCTAGCAGAATTTGGAGTATAGTCTAAATCGCACTCAGGAGCTCTATCGGTTTGGTTAATAGTAGGTGGAATAATGCCTTGTTGCATTGCCATTACTGAGATTACGGCTTCTATAGCACCAGCAGCACCTAGGCAGTGACCTGTCTGACCTTTTGTAGAGCTTATCGCTGGAATATCACTGCCAAATACGGCTTTTATGGCTGCCGTTTCATTGGCGTCGTTTGCCGCTGTTGATGTGCCATGAGCATTGATATAATCAATTTTAATATTTCCTGCCATTTCTAGGGCCTTACTCATTGCTCTTTGTGGGCCATCTAAGCTAGGACTTGTGATATGATGAGCGTCACTACTTTCGCCAAATCCGACTATTTCAGCATAGATTCTAGCTCCTCTAGCCACTGCACTTTCATACTCTTCTAATATTAATGCTCCAGCACCTTCACCCATTACAAATCCATCTCTATTTGCATCAAATGGTCTTGAAGCGGCCGCTGGATCATCGTTTCTTGTAGATAGTGCTTTCATAGCAGCAAATCCACCTATACCCACAGGGCAAATAGCAGATTCAGCACCGACTACTAGCATAGCTTTTGCTTCGCCAATCATAATGCTTTTGACAGCTTCGCATATGGCGTGAGTTGAGGCGGCACAAGCTGTAACGCTAGATACATTTGGACCTTTTAGATTGTGAGCTATGCTGACTAATCCACCTAGCATATTTACCAAAGCAGAAGGGATAAAAAACGGAGATATTTTTCTAGGGCCTTTTTCTAAACATATATTTGAGTTTTTCTCGATATTAGGTAGGCCACCAATACCAGCTGCTGAGCTAACGCCAAATTCGTTTGGATCAAAATCTTTAAAATTCGCATCAATCATGGCATCTTTAGCGGCTTTTAGTCCTAATTGAATAAATCTATCTACCTTTTTTATCTCTTTTGCTTCCATTACACTAGCTGGGTCAAAATCATCTATTTGAGCCGCTATTTGCACTGGAAAATCAGTAGCATCAAATAGGGTTATCTTTTTTACTCCTGTTTTGCCATCGCAAATATTTTTAAAAGATATATCTTTATCAAGACCTAGTGCATTTATCATGCCTAAACCAGTTACTACCACTCTTTTCAATGCTACTTCTCCTAAAATTTAAATTTTTAACCATTATGGCTAATTATTTTTTTAAACCTTCAACATAATTTACAACATCTGCAATGCTAATTAATTTTTCAGCTTCACTATCTGGAATTTCAACATCAAATTTCTCTTCTAAAGCCATAACTAGCTCAACAACATCTAATGAATCAGCACCTAAATCTTCAATAATTTTTGACTCCATTTTTACAGCATCAGCTGCAACGCTTAGTTGTTCTACAACAACATCTCTAACTTCGTCAAATACTGCCATAATTTTCTCCTAAAATAAAAATGAGTGTAATCTTACTATAATTTGCCTTAAAGTTTGCTACATATATAATCCGCCGTTGATTTTAAGCGTATCACCTGTGATGTAGCTTGAATAATCGCTTAATAAAAACGCCACCGCTGTAGCTACTTCTTTTGCTTCGCCTAATCTTTTAAGTGGGATATTTGCCAAATAATTTGCCTTAATTTCATCGCTTAATGAATCTGTCATATCTGTAGCTATAAAGCCAGGAGTTACGCTATTAAAGCGGATATTTCTACTAGCTCCTTCTTTGGCAAAGCTCTTACTCATAGCTATCATACCGCCTTTGCTTGCAGCATAGTTTGTTTGACCTGCGTTACCCATTTCGCCTACGATTGAAGCGACATTTACCACTGAGCCAAAGCGTTTTTTGCTCATTACTTTTAATGCTTCACGAGAGCCTATAAATGCACTTTTTAAATTTGCGTCTATTACGCTATTAAAGTCATCTAGGCTCATTCTAATTGCTAATTTATCATTTGTAATTCCAGCATTATT
The DNA here is from genome assembly GCF_002139855.1 of Campylobacter porcelli. Classification (NCBI taxonomy): domain Bacteria; kingdom Pseudomonadati; phylum Campylobacterota; class Epsilonproteobacteria; order Campylobacterales; family Campylobacteraceae; genus Campylobacter; species Campylobacter porcelli. Next base: position 1,252,360 of record NZ_CP018789.1, on the reverse strand, counting down.
TACAAGATAGCTTAGCTCTCCATCGCTTTGGACTATTAAATTTATAGCTTCGGCAAATTCTGCCTCATTTGTAGCGTCAAATTTAATCACAGCAGCGTTGTCGCCATCATTTTGTATTTGAGCTTTTAGAGCATCAGCAAGATCTGGATTTGATCTATAATTTATCCAAACTTTAAGCCCAAAATTAGCCAAAACTTTGCAAATTTCAGCTCCAATTCCACGGCTACCGCCAGTAACTAAAACATTTTTTCCGCTAAATTTCATTATTTATCCTTTTAAAATAGTGGTTTATCCATAACTTTTGGAATTTCTATATCCATTAGTTTTAATATTGTTGGGGCTACATTGCTTAACCCACCATACTCTATATTGGTTACTCCATCAGCAATTAGATAGCTGAATACATCAAATGTAGTGTGATTTGTAAGAAGTTCGCCACTACTATCTTGCATAGCTTCGCAGTTGCCGTGGTCGCTGATTTGCATATATGAGTATCCATTTTCTAAGGCTTTTTTAATCACCTTACCAAGGCACTCATCTACAGCTTCAACTGCTCTTATAGCGGCATTATAATTGCCAGTATGGCCGACCATATCGCCATTAGCGTAATTGACAACGATAAAATCAACCCCATTTTCAATCCCTTTAAGCACAGCTTGAGTAACTTCATATGCGCTCATTTGTGGCTTTTCATCATATGTTTTTACCTTTGGGCTAGGGATTAAAATCCTAGTTTCATTCTCCACTAAATCCTCTTTTCCGCCATTGAAAAAGAATGTAACATGGGCGTATTTTTCAGTCTCAGCAGTGTGGAGCTGACTAAGACCATTTTTGGCTATTACTTCAGCTAAAGTATCCTTAATATCATCATTTTCAAACATTATAGGAAAGTTAAATTTATCATCGTAATTTGTCATTGTGACTAGATTTTCGCAGATATTTTCACGATCAAATTCATTAAAATCCTTACTGGCTAAAGCAGCACAAATCTCCCTTGCTCTATCATTTCTAAAGTTGATAAATACTATACCATCACTAGCTTGAATTCCGCCAAAATCCATAAAGCTAGCTGGCTCTATAAACTCATCAAAAACGCCATTATTATATGAATTTTGTATATATTCATCTGGCTTTATACTTTGGATATTTTGGTTTTTGGCTATTACTTCATATGCTTTTTGAACTCTCTCCCATCTATTATCCCTATCCATAGCATAAAATCTACCGCTTATGGTGGCGATATTAAATTTATCTTGTAAGGATTTAATGAAATTTAAGCCACTTTTTGGGCTTACATCTCGTCCATCTATTATTGGGTGAGTATAGACGATTTTGCCTTCATCTAGGCAAATTTGAGCCACAGCGTCAAAATGATTTAGGTGAGAATGCACGCCACCATCGCTATATAATCCTATTATATGCACCCTTTTTACTCTATTTAATAGCTCTTTTAATGCTTTATTATCTTTTAACTCATTGCTATTTATAGCTTTATCAATTTTAACCAAATTTTGATATAAAATTCTACCGCTTCCTATAGTCATATGTCCAACTTCGCTATTTCCCATCTGGCCATCTGGTAATCCAACTGCTAAGCCGCTAGTTTTTAGATAATTTTTAGCCGCATTTTTCTCTAGCCACTCATATGTAGGCTTTTTGGCTGCGTTAAAAGCGTTAAATTTATCACTAGGATTATATCCGATTCCATCGGTTATAACCAATATAGATTTTTTACCCATTAACTTTAACTCCTCGGTATTTTAAGGCAAATATATAAATTTACTCGCAATTTTATCAGTAAATTATAAATATATATAAATTTTTATTTTTTTATCCATGATTTACCGATTTTTTATCAAAAAATTTATATAATTTTATCCTTAAAAATTAATATGGAATTTAGGAAAATTTAGTGCTTTACTATATTTATGATTTTTTCGGTGTGAATTTTTTTAGCTATTTGACCGTTCGTGCTCAAATAAGCTTCTTTTTAGCTTTTATTCTTACTCTTATTTTTATGCCTAAATTTATAGCTTGGGCTAGGGCTAAAAATGCCAATCAGCCAATTTATGAATTAGCCCCACAAGCTCATCAGCAAAAAAGGAAAACCCCTACAATGGGTGGCGTGGTTTTTATAATTTGTGCCATTGTAGCTACCATATTTAGCGCAAATTTAAATAACGCTTTTGTTTTGATTGGGCTTTTTGTTTTGGGTGGATTTTGTCTGCTTGGATTTTATGATGATTATAGCAAGATAGTAGGTAAGCAAAATCACGCAGGGCTTAGTGCTAGAGTGAAGTTTGTATTTCAAATTTTATTAGGAGTGGCTACTGCTGTTTTTTTATATTTTTTTAGCTCACTAGATGCGATGTTTTATATACCATTTTATAAATATCCTATTTGCGATATATCCATATTTGCCGTTGTTTTGTGGATTTTGGTGCTTACTTCTGCTTCTAATGCTGTGAATTTAACCGATGGATTAGATGGTCTTGCTAGTGTGCCTTCAATTTTAGGGCTTTTGACTTTGGGGATTTTTGCTTATTTGATGGGGCATGCGGTTTATAGCTCATATTTACTGCTACCAAAGGTGGTAAATTTGGGCGAGATAGTTATTTTAGTTACGGCTTTAATAGGTGCTTTGCTTGGATTTTTGTGGTTTAATTGCTATCCAGCTGAAGTCTTTATGGGAGATAGCGGAAGCCTTAGCATTGGGGCGTTTATCGGCTATATGGGGATTGTGACTAAAAATGAGCTTTTGCTTATCATAATAGGCTTTGTATTTGTGGTGGAGACTCTATCTGTGATTTTGCAAGTTAGTAGCTTTAAAATCAGGAAAAAGCGTATATTTTTAATGGCTCCTTTACACCATCATTTTGAGATGAAAGGGTGGAGTGAAAATAAGATTATCGTGCGGTTTTGGATGATAGCTTTGGTGGCAAATTTGATTGCTTTAATAGCATTAAAACTAAGGTAAAACTATGATAAAATCACTATTTGGTTACGCAGGAACGACAAAATCAATCGCTAGAAGTGGCGGCTGGAATATTTATGATGATAAATTTGAAGTAGTTAGTAGCGACGAGCATGGAAATGCTTTGTTGCCAGTAGATAAATTTAATCCTAATCTAAGTAAGCTTGAGATTCCAAGTCCTGGATTTCCGCCATACCATAAGCTTATAAAATCAGCTAAAAATATAATTAGTGAGTATGATTATTTTAGAAATTATACGCCAAAGAGTATTTGGATTAGCGGTACAAATGGCAAGACTACAACGACTAAAATGACAGAGCATCTCTTAAGAAATAGGGGCGCTATAATGGGTGGCAATGTGGGAATTCCGCTTGGGGATTTGGTGGATAAAAAGGCTAAAATTTGGATCTTAGAAACTAGCTCTTTTACTATGCATTATACTAAATTCGCAAGTCCTGATATATATGTGCTTTTACCTATTAGCGATGATCATATAAGTTGGCATGGTAGTGCTAAAGAGTATGAAAAGGCTAAGCTAAAACCACTATCTATGATGAGAGAAGGGGGCGTGGCTATAGTGCCAAAATGCTATGAAAATATCAGATCTAATGCTAAAATTATAGGCTATGAAGATGAGATTGATCTGGCTAATAAATTTAGTATTGATATTGGTAGGATTGATTTTAGGGTGCCATTTTTGATGGATGCGATTATGGCATTAGCTATTGAGAATATCATATTTAGCTCATTGAGTATAGATCTGCTTAATAAATTTATAATTGAGCCTCATAAACTTGAGGAGTTAAGAGATGGTAAAGGCAGATTGTGGGTAAATGATACTAAGGCTACAAATATTGATGCGACGCTTCAAGCTTTAGCAAGATATAGTGGCTTAAAAATACATATTATACTTGGTGGAGATGATAAGGGTGTAAGCATTCAAAAGGCCGTTGCTACTGCGGCTAGGCAAGGTGCTTTAATCTATGCTATAGGCTCAAATTGCGATGAGATAACCAAGATGGCTTGTGGGCTAAATGCAGATGTGTATAATGCCAAAACATTAGAGAATGCTGTAAATTTGATAGATAAGGCTATGGGTAGAGATGATGTGGCTTTGCTTAGTCCAGCTTGTGCTAGTTTAGATCAATTTAGCTCATATGCCCAGCGTGGGGATAAGTTTAAAGAGTATATATCGCAGATTTTGTAATTTTGATTTTTGAGTTGAATTTTATTTGATTTTAAGCTTTATTTTAATATAATTTCAACTCCTTTTTAAGGTGGTTGGATAGCTCAGTCGGTAGAGCAGCAGACTGAAAATCTGCGTGTCGGCAGTTCGATTCTGCCTCTAACCACCATTTTTATTCTATATATCATTTTGTGTATTCAAATAATGCGTGTCTTGATTATATTGCTTTTTAATATTAATTGATATAAATTTTTTAATTTAAGCCTTTTAAATTATTAATTTGGAGAAATAATGTCAAGACAAAATAAGAACATCTTGTGGTGGTGGCGTAAATAGGTAATATAAATACACTTCTAGCTAAGACTTTGGGAATTGTGTATTTTATACTATATTCTAATATAAATAAAAATATTTTGAATATGGAGATGAAATTGGTGCGATAATATAGCAAAAATTAATGACTAGATACTATAATATGCAAGCTTTAAAAAAAGTCATACTAAGGATTATTTGCGTATAAAACATAACTCGATTATAGAAAAGATTGTATTATGGTTAGGTTTGATTGTATCTGTAATAAATAGGGCTTCTTAGTATAAGAACTTTTAGTGTCGGAACATTTTTTCTTGGTTTGTTTCTTATTTTAGTTATAATACTTTGTATTTGGATCTTACCAAAAATTAAAGCATTTACAAAACTTCTTAAATTCATAGATAAATACAAAAGTGATTTACCTATAAATAATTATTAAATATAAAAATATTTGAATTAAGAGGATTTTCTTACATAAATTTCAGAAAACTTAATTGGGTATTAAATATTTTATAAATAGATTAATATTTATATGTTTTATATTAAATTTAATTATGTTAGCTATATTTTATAATGATATTTAAGTAGCATAAGGCTACTTAAATGAGGGTTGATTTACATCAATACTAAATTTACAAAATCAAAGCTAAGTTATTTATCATTAATTTTACAATTTTTATGCTCTTTGGTGATTTGTTTGCATTTAAACCATAACCATAGATAACCAAGCTTAAATTTAGATTTATCAGCATTTATTAAGGCTTCTCCAAGCTTATAGCTTAAATGATTTTTACATTTTATAGCTTCTTTATAATCAGGATAGGTTTCAAGAGGTGGAAGCTTAAGGCTTGGATTATTTTTAATCTTTTCTTGATAGATTTTTTGCTCTTTTTGGTGGGTATCTTTGATATAGCTTAGGATAAATGGCATTTTAATATAGCCTAATAAGCTTTTAGAATTATCGATTATAGCTTGACCTAATTTACAAGAAAGCTGGTTTTTAATGCGGAATTTGGCGGTTAGGTTGGTGGAGGTATTATCGCCAATTTTTATAATTTTATCAATTTTTATTTTTTGTTTTTGACAATATCTATCTATATGCCTAGCTTCATTTGATGGTTGTGGATAATTTGCTTTTATTAATTTAAAAAAATCTATAATTTTATAAACGATATCTTTAGTTAATATATTATTTATTTCTAAATTTTTACAATCTAAAATTACTTCTTCTGATACATCTGGAACACAAAATCCAGTAGATGCAGTAGTATGATGTATCTGATCAGAGGTTATTGGCTCCGTGATGCGATATCCAAGGAGAGTTATATATTTATAAGCTATTTCATGCGGATCAGCCCAATTAAAAATAAATTTATTATTTTTCAGTTGATCTAAATTTTCATATAGACTTGTATAATTTTTTACAGCTTCTCTGTATCCTGCAAAACAAGTTCTTCCACTCCCCCATGTAGTGTAATATTCTGTAATTTCATCATGTCTAATGTTTGTTATCTTACGATAGTCAACAGGATATGGTTTAATATCAACTCTACTCATTATTACAATATCATATAGTGACTTAACTTGATGTTCGTAAGCCTCCATTACTTTAAAAGTCCTATTTTGACTGTAGTGTAATTTAGAACAACCAATATTTTCTCCAAAAGATTCCTGATTTTCTAATTCATAACGTTTGATATTTGGATTTGATTTAATAAAAGCATTAAAATCATCTAAGTTAATTTTTATATTGTATTCATAATTTAATTTTTCATATGTTAAAGGCATATATTTTGCTAATGATTCTTTTAATTGTATCTCTTTTGGTGCAACATTAAGAAAATTAGGTGTTAGCAATCTTTTTACCCAATTATGACCACCGGTCAATGATGGCCATTCTTGATATTCATCCCATGAAAATAAAAAGCAATCAGCATTAAGAGGTTTTGCCATTACATCTATAATTTCTTGCAAATTTTCCTTCCAGGCTCCACGTAATATTCCAAAGAAACATATTGCAATTTTTTTAGGTGCTATATTAAGCGATTTTGTTAAAATATTTTGAGATATAAAATGATATTTATCCCAATAATATCTATTACCAATTGATTTAATTTTTGAATGTAAAAAATATAAGAATATATAATGATAGTTATTTTGATATCTGTTAAGAGAGATAAAAAATTTCTCTTTTTCCTCTTCATCTGTTAAGGCAAAGTAGTCAATGATTAATGCTGCTATATAACTTTTCAATATAATATTTTGACTACTAAATATATGATCTTTAAATGTTTGTAAGGCAAATTCGGATTTTAAAGTGCCACTATTTACTTCTTGAAGTATAATAAAAGCATAAGCTATATCGTTGGCAAATAATTCTTTTACACTGCTTTTTTTATCATCTGAACTCATTAGACTGCATAAATTATCTTTTAAAATTTTAAAGGATATATCTAAATCTAGCCACCAATTAGGTTTATCATTATAATTATCTAATATATTATATAATTTCTCAAGCTGACTAGTGTTATATAAAAAGTTTATATATTCCATCTTTATATCATCAAAAATATCAAAATTATTTTGATATAATCTTTCAGCCATTGAAAAATTCCACATATCTATTGCTTTTTGTATTTGATTTTTAATTGATAGTAATTGCATGTTATCTCCCAATATACTTTTCTAGGTCAGATGGCGTACCAATACCATGCATCTCATCAAATTCCATCAAAAAGCAACCAATTTTAGCTCCATTTTTAATAGCATAGTTATATGCTAGAGCTGTGTAAAACTCATTATTTACCCTATCATTTCTAGCGATCATATCTATTGCTGAATCTACAAATAATCTCCCCTTGGAAAATAGGTAAATTCCAACTGTAGCAATATCCGATATAACCTCTTTTTCTTTTACTTCTACGATTAGATCGCCATTCATTTTTACAAAAGACCATTTTGGGTTTTCTTCTTTATCTTTAAAACATAAAATTGAGCCATCTAGATGCCTATTTTTACAATCATTTATAAAATTGGCTATATCAATATCGACAATTTGATCGGAGTTTGCTATCATTAGTGGAGTATCATTATTTATAAGCTCTCTAGCATGTAATACTGAACAAGCAGTCCCTTCTGTAAGAGATTCTACACCAACGAAGCTAACATTGTAATCTTTGGCTATTACATTACATAACTCTTTTTCTTTTTCTAAATGGGCTTTTTGTAATATAATTATATAGTGTGCATCATCAACGCTTAAATTTTCCAAAACTCTTACTATCATAGGCTTACCAAGAACATCAATAAATGGTTTTGGCTTAGCATATCCCTCTTTAGCAAAGCGACTTCCAGCGCCTGCTGCTGGTATTAAAATATTTATTTTACTCATTATTTTCTCCATATTTTCCTAAATATTTATCATTTTTTGCTGCAGGAATTTTGACTACAACATTTTGCGAGTCTTCCAAAGCCTCAAAATCCGTATCTTCAAATGGGGCTATAGTGATAATATCTCCTTCTTTATAGACTACGCCATTCATTTTAACCACTCCTTTAGTAATCACCGTAATTTCAGTAGCGATTTTATGATAATGCCTTTCTTCATAATCGCCTTTTTTATAGCTTTTAACACCTACTTCTACTTGTTCTGTTTTAAATATATTTGGTTCAAAATCTCCTACAAACCAACCACGAATCATATCTTTTAAATTACCAATTTTCATTTTTTTGCCTTTTTAAATTCTTTTATTATGCGTCTAATTTCAAATAGCAGCCATATACCCCCCCCAGATATAAAGCCGATATTATTAGCTTTTATTAGAGCTTCTCCAAGTTTATAGCTTAGATCATTTTTTATTTTGATGGCTTCATTGTAATCAGGGTAGGATTCAAGTGGAGCTAGTTTTAAATTTGGATGTTGTTTGATAATTTTTTCATAAGATTTTTGTTCATTAATATGCTCTTTTTTAATTGAATACAATTTAAAAGGCATTTTTACATATCCAAAGATGCTTTTTGAGTTTTCTATCATAGCTTGACCCAATTTATAAGAAAGCTGGTACTTTATTATTTGAGTAGCTATATTGGATTGTATATATCTAAAATTATGCATCCTATCTAAATGTATTAGGCAAAATACGCTATTTCTATTTTTTATGTGCAAGGAATTTGGATTACTATGATAAAATTTTATAGAAAATACTTTTTTACTATATGGAGCTATGGTATTATGCTCTATCGCACCCCAATCGGCTAAGCACTCTAAATCTAAAATTTTAAATTTTTGATATGCAATAAGATAAAATCCAAATACCATATAATCAAAACTACAATAGCTAATTTTAGAAAAGTCATTTCTAGCAAAATCGTTATCTAATCCACTTTTATCAAAAAAATCTTCAAGAAATTGGCAAGGATAGATACATAACTGATTAAACCAAAAATATAGTTCTTGCGGGGGCTTTTTATCAAAAAATTTTACAGATTCTTGATATATACCACTCCAATCAGCCTGTGTTTGATTACCATATAGTAGTTTATTTTTTTGAAATTCCTTACACATTTTCATTAAGTTGATATTTTTTATAATCACAGACTCATCATCTAGTATAATAATATACTCATAATCCTTTTGTAAAAGCCATAAACTATATAGTTTCTTAATATTAATTATGCCGTCGCTTAAATTTTTTAATTCATTTTCTAAAACAATACTTCTAAATTCTCCACCATATCTTGCAAGGAAAGCAATCTCATCGTTATAGCTGCTAAATACAAAACACAAATCTGCTTGTTTATTTAATTCACAATCTATAAAGCTACGCATAAATTTGTATGCGTTTTCAAATCTAGGAAGATGTGTGGGTATTAAAAAACAAATTTTATTCATCTTTTGTTCCCTTTGTGTCTAGATACGCCCTAAGCTCGACTATCTTTTCACCTTTCCACTCTATAATATCTACACCTTCTAGTTTTAAACCATCTAAAATTAAGATGAATTCGATAAAAGTTGCATTTTTATCTTGATATATATTTTTTGCGTTAAAACTTAACTTATTTGCACTTTTAAATATATCTTCTATAGCATTTAAACACTTATTTTTGCCAGATATTTTTCTTACCACTGGATCTTGTAGGATAAAGCTCTCATCAAGCAATTTGGCTATTTCATCTAAATTTTTATTATTAAAAGCTTTAATATACTGCTTTGTTAGCATTTTAATCATTTTTTATCCTTTCATATTCGCTGATTTTAGCGTGTGAGTAAAATGTAAAATATCTATCTTTATCAATTTGTAAATTTTTAACAACTTTACCTTGCAAAATAAGCTCATTTAAAACAGGGGCCACATAAAATTTACCATCTAAATTAATATCTTTTTTATCATATTTTTTGCTGCAAGTATAAAATCACTCCCTTTTTTAAAATAGTAAAATCCAGCAATTGCATTTTTACTAATTTGCTTTTTCTCAGAAGCTTGTACAATATTGTCAAATTCATCGCATTTAATATATGAAAATCTTGGATGTATATTTTCAAAACTCAAAACACCAGCGTCAAAATTTGATAATCTTTCAATATCTAAATTTAAATCAAGTTCAAAAATTTGATCCATATTGGCAATGATTAATGGCGTATCATTATCTATAAACTCAGTTGCCATTAGGGCAGAACAAGCCATTCCCGCCGTTTGATTTTTCAAAACAAGCACTTGGCTTTTATTATTTGTAAGCACATTTATCGCATCTTCTAAACCAAATTTTCTATTTTCATCATCTTGAATTATAAATATGAAGCGTTTGTTATCTATATTTTGATAGTTTAAAATAAAATGTTCAAGCATTGTTTTACCGCAAATTTCAATAAACGGCTTAGGAAATCCATCTTGTTTATCATCAAAAAAATAGCTCTTACCAGCCATAGGCACAAGGATATTTATCATTTATCTTCCTTTTTATATAGATCTATATGGGCTTTTATATTGTCGTAATTTACTTCGCTTACTATCATAACATTAGCTCCACTTGCTCTTGCTGCTTTTATGCCATTTTCATTATCTTCAACGATCAAACACTCTTTTGGGCTTAAACCAAATCTTGCTATAGCTTTGTTATACATTTCTGGATCTGGTTTGCCTTTTGTAACATCTTGATTAGATATATAAAAATCCAAGTAGCCATCTAATGCTGCTTTTTGCATCATTACTTCGATTGTGTTTTTTATCGAATTTGAGCAAACTGCCATTTTGTAACCTTCGCTTTTTAGCTTTGAAAGTGCGTATTCATGGCAAAATGTAGGCTTACAAAGAGTATGAACTAGCTCCATTGTGTAAAGTTGCTTTAGCTCATTTAAAAACGAGTGTAATCCCTGCGGCAAGCCTTTTGTGATTGTTAGCATTTTTAGTTTATCTTTTGTTGGAAGTCCATCAAATGTAGTTAAATGCTCATAGCGTGAAATTTCCATACCAAAAATCTTTAAAGCCTTATTTAATGCTTCATAATGCCAATCTTTAGCTTCTATTAAAACTCCATCCATATCAAAAATTACTGCTTTTATTTTACTCATTAAAAAACCTCCTAGCTTCTTCTACTTTATCAGTGCAAAGCATTAAATTTGAATTGTTTAATTTAGCTTCAATTTGCTTATACTCTTGCCACTCTTTTAGATAATCTCTACTATGTAAATCAGGAGAGACAATACAAATTTGTTTATTATTTTCCAAATGCGTTTTTATGATTTTTTCATCTATCCAATGTGTGTTAAATTCATCTAGCCAAACACCTATAGCTTCTTGATAAAATGATGGAGTAGTCTCATATTCACTTTGGCGTGTAAATACATTTAATCCATATTTTATATATCCCAAGGCATCTGGAACTGACATATCAAAGAAAAAATAATTAGATATTTTATATTTTTGAAGTATTGATTTAAGCTCTATTTGTAAGCCATCTGATTTGATATTTAGAGCTAGGGTTGAATTTGAATAGATATTACAATTAGAATATAAGGATAAAAGCTCATCTAAGCTTAAAGAGTCTTTTGTAGGAATATCATGAGAGATTACGAGATGACCATTATAATCTCTAATATCAGTCTCTACCCCCCCCCATATATTTGCCGATTTGTTCATTTAAAGCTTTTTGGCAAAACTTGAATTCTCTTTGAAATGCTATCATTTGATTCTTTTCACTGCTATCTTGCCACCAGCCACGATGAGATAATATATGCATAAGTTATCCTTTTTAAATAGTTTGTTGGTTATTAATATGCTCCATTATAAATATTTACAATAAAACATATTAAAATTTATAACTTACGCCCAGATATGCTGATGTATCAAGCTGTTTTAGCCTAAATGGCTTATTTTCTATCTCGTAGGTTGCGCCACCATAATCAAAGCTCAAATTTAAATCTTTACTTTTATACATTGTGTGCATAATTCTCGCACCAAATTCTATATTCCATTTATCATCTACTTCATACAAGGCACCTAATTTAGCTCCATAGCTAAATCCATCAAGAAAGTTAGGAATAGCTGGGGCTATATCTTGTATTAAGCTATTTTCTACATCAAATTCGCCCAAAGAGTATCCTACAAATACGCCTATATCAGCCCTTAAATTTGGTTGTATTAATGGAGTGTAGTCATATCCTAATAAAAATCTATGAGAGGTAAATTTATATTTTTCCCACTCATTTGCTATAACTACGCCGCCTATTTCGATATTGTAGCTTCTGCTGCCGATTGATTTGCCACCATATTCATATGATAGAGAGTATCTATGCGTATCATCTACTTGATAGCCAAATTTAGGTGATAATAAGAGATTATTATCTGATATTAAGTCATAGTTATCCTCATCTACTGAGCTATGATTAAATCCACCACTAAATCCGATAAAATACCCATCAGCTAGAGCAAATGTGGCGCTTAAAGATAGTATGAGAACTGTAGATTTTAATTTAAACATATTTATCCTATTTATTTTTGATTTAAAGAATTATAGTGATGCTTTTATAAAATATTGCTTAATTTGGTTAGCAAATCTAGATAATTGGATATATTTTGTATTAAATTTATTTATATTTATTTTATCCTTTATTGGGTATAATCTTCGGATTTTATTGGCTGGGTTTAAAATGAGATTTGATGGTTATAGTAAATCTATAAAATTGATAAAAAATATAAAATATTTTTATAAGCTTAGGCGATATTTTAAATTTGCATTCATAGGTGAAAATAGCAAATTTTATGGCTGGGGGCGTAAAAAATCTGGCTATGATGCTATCGATTTAGCAGATAAATTAAGTGGTGAGTTTCGCCTTTTAGAAGATGGTTTTATCCGCTCGGTTGGGCTAGGGGTTGATGGTGCTAGATTGCTTAGTGTAGTTGAAGATGATATAGGGATATACTATGATGCCACTAGACCAAGCAGATTAGAGATGATTTTATCAAATTATGAATTTAGCGATGAGCTATTACAAGATGCTAGGTGGTGCATGGATTACATCATCACGCATAATATTTCAAAATACAATAACGCCCCAAATATCACTCAAGAATTGGTAGAAAAATATGAGCTAAATAGAGGCAAAAATATCCTTATAATAGCTCAAACTAGTGGCGATGCGTCGTTAGTTTATAGTTTTAGTGATAAATTTAGCACCAATGAGATTGTAAGTTTAGCTATAGATGAAAATCCTGGCGCAAATGTGCTTTTAAAAATCCATCCAGATGCCCTAAGTGGCAAGAAAAAATCCGATATAGATATATCAAATTTACCCCCGCAAATCAAAATCATCACTCAAGATATAAATCCAATCTCGCTTTTAAAACACATAGATAAAGTCTATACCAAAAGCTCTGGCATGGGATTTGAAGCTTTGATATGTGGGTGTGAGTGCGTGTGTTTTGGGGTGCCATTTTATGCTGGCTGGGGGCTAAGTGATGATAGGGTAAAAGCACCAAATAGACGCAATAAAAAGCTAGCCATAGAGCAGTTATTTGCTGGGGCGTATATGATTTATGCTAAGTATATAGACCCATACACAGGGCAAAATACCACGCTAAAAAGGCTATTGCCACAGATTAATACTATAAAAAATGCTAGGTTAAATGAGAGCGATAAAGTAAAATTTTTATTTGGATTTTCTATTTGGAAGCGTAAATTTATACTTCCATTTTTGGGTAAAAATTTGAAATTCATAAGCACATTTAGTAAAGATCCGCTTAAAATAGCCTTAAAAAATGGGTTAGATAATAATTCGCTAGTTTATATCTGGGGTAAAAAAGAGTATCCAAAACTGCAAAAATGGTGCGATGAAAACGGAGTTTTGATAACTAGAGTAGAAGATGGCTTTATCCGCTCAGTTGGGCTTGGGAGTGATCTTACAAGACCATACTCTTTGGTCTTTGATGATTTGGGGATATACTTTGATACTAGGTTTGAAAGTAGGCTAGAGCACATACTAAACTACCATAAATTTAGTCAGTATGAGCTTGAATTTGCGAAAAAGTTAAGGGAAATTTTAATAAATAGTAAAATTTCGAAGTATAATGATGATAAAGATGGTATAATTGCGTCTCAAAATGGCAAAAAAATTGCTCTAGTTATCGGTCAAGTCGAAGATGACGCTAGTGTAAAAATCGGTGCTGATGGAATGAAAAATATAGAGCTAATCAAACAAGCAAGGTTAAACTCGCCTAAGGCTCATATCATCTATAAGCCTCACCCAGATGTGCTAAGTGGTAATAGAATAGGCAAAGTAGATGAAAAAGAGGCGTTAAAATATTGCGATGAGATAGTAGCTGGAGTGAGTATGCCTGTGCTACTTGATTTAGCTGATGAGATACATACGATGACATCTACTAGCGGATTGGAAGCTATTTTGCGTGGTAAAAAAGTCATTTGCTATGGTAGGCCATTTTGGGCTGGCTGGGGACTAAGTGATGATAAAAAATCACTTCCTAGGCGTTATAGAAATTTAAGTATAGATGAGTTAATAGCTGGGGCGTATATAATCTATCCAAGATATATTCATCCTGTAAATTTAGAGCCTTGCAATGCTAGTGATTTAATATTTGCTTTGCAAAAGCAAAAAGTGATATTAAATAATAATAATATGGTAATGAAATTTAAATATAAAATTTATTTAATTTTAATTAGAGTTGGACAAAAGATATTGCGCAACTATTTGGTAAAAAAATGAGATTAGAAGATAGAATTACTGATATTAAAGGCAAAAATATCTTGCTTTTACAAGGTCCTATGGGGGATTTTTTCAATAAGCTTGATAATATTTGCACGCAAAATGGTGCTTTTGTTACAAGAATTGGCTTTAATGCTGGCGATGCGTATTTTTCTAAAACCAAGAGTTATTTTGCCTATAAAGGCAGACCAAAGCAGTGGGCTAAATTTATTAATAAATTCTATCAAGATAATAATATTGATATTGTTTTTTTATTTGGGGATTGTAGATTTTATCACAAGATTGCTATTAAGATAGCAAAGGGGTTGGGAATTGATGTTTATGTATTTGAAGAGGGGTATTTGCGTCCTGGATTTATCACAATGGAGTATTATGGGGTAAATAACCACTCTAGAATGCCTAGAGATAGGGAGTTTTATGATAATTATAACCCAAAGACCAAGCCATTTTCAGCCAAATCAACCTCTACTTATGGCTTGATGGCGTGGTGGGCGACGCAGTATTATTTGGTATCAAATATTTTCTATTTTCTATACCCACATTATATCCATCATCGTGATTTTTCACCTATTAAAGAGGGTTTTTATGGAATAAGAAATTTAATTAGAAAGATTAAATATAAATTTACTGAAAGAGATTTAAATGGGCGTTTCGAAGGGGAGTTAAGCGAAAAATACTATTTTGTAGCACTTCAAACTCACGATGATTTCCAAGTTAGAACGCACTCTAGATTTAGAACTATGGAGAGTTTTATTGAGTATATTATCTCATCATTTTCTAGATACGCCCCTAAGGATACAATCTTGATTTTTAAGCACCATCCTATGGATAGAGGCAAGAAAAATTATAGCTCATACATTAGATATTTAGCCAAAATTTATAGGGTTGATGGCCGCATAATGGCTGTGTTTGATGCTCATCTGCCTACAATTATTAAAAATTCAAAAGCCGTAATACTCATAAATAGCACTGTTGGATTAAATGCTCTAAGCTACTCTAAGCCCGTAATTTGCCTTGGCAAATCTATGTATGATATTAAGGGACTTACTACTAAGGATTTAAATTTGGATAAATTTTGGAGCATTCAATCCCCAGTAGATAAGGAGCTTTATTCTAAATTTAGAGCCTATCTAATAGACAATACGCAAATAACTGGAAGCTACTATTTAAAAGATGGAGTAGAATTTAAATAGATTTTGAGTTGATTTGTAACCTTATTTTGATATAATTTTTTAAAACAGCTTTGTGGAGGATATAGTGCTAAATGTTATAAGAGCGCTATTTTTTAGAGAGTTAAAGACTAGATTTGGTAAAAATAGGCATCTAGGTTACTTTTGGGTAGTTGGAGAGCCTTTAATACAGATATTAGTAATTACCACTGTAGTAACCTTAATTCGCGAGAATATCACTCATTTAGTTGTCCCTGGTGGCACCCCTGTTTTTATGTTTTTAGCTTGTGGGGTTATCCCATTTTTTATGTTTAGAAATATTGTTACGCAGCTTATGGGTGGGATAGCTGGAAATTTATCTTTATTTTTTTATAAGCCCGTTAGACCAATTCATGTATTTTTAGCTAGAGCTTTGCTTGAGTTTTATATGCACTCTTTGATATTTTTATGCGTGATGATTTTGGCTGGGTGGTTTATAGGTTATAATGTAGTGCCTAGGGATTTTTTAGCTATGTTTATTAGCGTTCTATTGATGGTGCTATCTGGATTTAGCCTTGGTGTGATTTTTGCGATTATTACGCATTTTATTGAGCCGCTTAAGACTATTTTTACATATTTTACAGTTGCTTTATATATACTATCTTGCGTTGTTTTTCCTATTTGGATTATCCCATCTGATATATTAAAATATATGCTTTATAATCCTATGCTACATATTTGTGAGAGTATAAAGCACTACTATTTTGATGGTTATCCGCTAGTTGATGGGGTAAATTTAGCATATCCTTTGGTTTGTAATATCATAATGCTATTTATAGGATTTTGGTTTTACTACTATAAACGAAGAGAACTTGTAGCGAGCAGACCATGATAAAATTAGATAATTTAACTAAATTTTACCCACTAAGCAATGGCGATAAGCACTTTGTATTTCGTGAATTTACCTTTACTTTTCCAGATGATTGTAGTATAGGCTTAATTGGTAGAAATGGAGCTGGTAAATCCACTCTTATGCGATTATTAAGTGGGGCTGATATTCCAAATGCTGGTAGAGTCATCACTGATAAGAAAATCTCATGGCCTGTTGGTCTAGCTGGGGGATTTCAACACGCACTTTCAGCTAGGGATAATGTCAAATTTGTAGCTAGAGTTTATGGATATAAAGGCGAGGCTTTAGAAGAAAAAGTGCGATATATAGAGGAGTTTGCAGAGATTGGCAAATACTTTGATGAGCCGATGAATACATACTCTTCAGGTATGAGATCGCGAATTGGTTTTGGGCTTAGTATGGCTTTTGATTTTGATTATTATCTCATAGATGAAGCTGGTGCTGTGGGAGATGCTAAATTTAAGCAAAAAAGCGATGCAATTTATAAAGAAAAATTAAGCAATTCTAAGGTAATAATGGTCTCTCACGATATGAGCGAGATAGAGCAGTGGTGCGATAAGGTGATCTTGGTAAATTGTGGTATGACTACGGTTTATGATGATGTCAAAGAGGGGATTGAGATGTATAAAAGGATATGCAGTTGAATAAAAGAGCTATGATTTTAAGATCAATTAAGGATATAAAACAGCATAAAGAGTGTCTAAATAGACTTGATAGTTTTAAAACTGTGATTTATATAATGGTCGTGGTAATATTTTATTATGTATTTATTGCAGCTGATAGATATGTAAGCGAGGTATCATTGACCGTTAAATCTACAGATGGAAGCTCCCAGGTTGCACTTAGTGGGATAGAGAGTTTAGTTGGCATTCCATCTAGTTCAACTGAGGATATTAAGCATTTACAAGAGTATATTAAATCCCTTGATATGCTCCAAAAACTTGATGAAAAGATAAATTTAAGATCGCTTTATGAGAAGCAAAAGCTAGATCTATTTTTCCGTATCTATTCATCAACTAGCAAAGAGAGTTATTTACAGTATTATAGAAATAGAATTCACATACTATTTGATGATGCTACTGGGCTTTTAAATGTTGCTGTGGAGGGCTTTAGCCCTGAAGATGCTCGCACTATTTCAGCTGCTATTTTAGAAGAGTGTGAGAGATTTATAAATGAAATTTCACACAATATTGCTAGAGAGCAGTTACGATTTGCTCAAGGTGAGTTAGAAAATGCTAAGCAAAAATATAAAGATGCTAAAAATGAGCTTTTAGCTTTTCAAAATCAATATGGTATCTTCGATCCGCAAAGTTTGGTACAAACCAAGGCTGGATTTATCACAGATATAGAGTTGCAAATTTCTAAAAAAGAGACCGAGCTAAATACAATGAGAAGCTATCTAAATGAGAATGCGCCTGAAATTTTAGCGTTGAAAGCTGAATTAAGAGCGCATAAAGAGCAGTTAGAAAAAGAAAAACGCAAGGTAGCATCAAATGTATCGCAAAATCGATTAAATGATGTTGTGGCACAATTTGAAGCTTTATATCTAAATTTAAACTTTGCTGAAGATGTCTATAAAACGGCTATTAAGGCAGTTGAGACAACTAGAATTGGGATAGGCAGAAAGGCTAAGCAACTAGTGGTAATCCAAAGTCCATATGAGCCACAAAGTGCCAAATATCCAGATAAAATGTATAATATTATCACAATTTTTATAATTTTGACATTGATATTTGGTATTGTTAGGCTTATTCGTGCTATTATCGATGAGCATAGATATTAATCTATGAAAAAACCATATAAAAGCGGTATTTTATTAGCAGCAACTAATAATTCCGCCTTTGCCATTGGGGCAATGGTAGCTAATATCACTGAGGTGATGAGTGGCGAGGTGGATGTATTTTATATTGTTCATGATGGATTTACTCAAAGTGAGATGGAGGCATTTTGTAGGCTTTGCGATGGTATAAAAATCAAATTTATTAGCTTTACTAAGGATGATTTCATCACTAAAATTCAAGCTTTTGGCGATAAAAATAGCGCTAATTTAAATTCCCCATTTCTCTCTCGTTGGACGCATATGGCTTATGGAATGTTTGAGCCGCTTTTGCTACTTGATGAGTGTGAGTGTATAATATATCTTGATTTTGATATTATGCTGCTTAAGGGGATTGGCAAGCTTTTTAAATTTAAAAATTACCATTTTGGAGCGCACCGAGGCAAAAGCTTATTAAACCCAACGCTTAAAGATTATAATGGTAAATTTAGAAGCTATAGGGTCTATAGAAGCGGTATTGTAGCCTACTATGATACAATACCAAATCCAAAAGAGTGTTATAAGCAAATTTATAATTACAGCACCAAATATGGAGTAAATGACCAAGGGGTGCTTAGTCTATTAATATTAAATAGTAATTTTAAAGTCAAAGAGCTAGGCTATGAATATACAGGTAGCACATATTGGCGTAAAAGTATCGGATATAGTATTATTCACGCTTGGGGAAGAGATGGGAGATTTTGGAATAATGAGCTAGTTTATCAATTTTGGGGAGAAATTTGGAATAGCTATTATCAAAAATGGTTAAAATATGGCGGTAGCGAGTATAAAGGTGGCTTTATTTGCAAGGCAAATTACGCTATAGAGCGAATAAGATATCATCTAGCTTACAAGCTTGGGTATGCAATGGTACAAAATTACTATAGTATATTTGGAAAATTTAAACTACCTTTTATTTTATTAGCTATTTATTTAAGGCATAGATGCGAACAAAAAGAGTATTTTAAGATAATCCAAAACAAACCACACCTCAAAGTCCCACCGATAGAGCATTATGAGGATTATAAATCCGCCTTAAAAGAAAGGCAAAGCATACCATATAAACTTGGCTTAGCCTTGATAAAAGCTACTAAAAACTGGCATAAAGGTGGATTTGTAAAATTATATTTTGATATTAAAAATATTAAAAATGAGTATAATCAGTAAGATTAGTGAATGATATAAGCAAATAAATAGCTGATTTTAGGGCTAAATTTAGCAGTGTAGTTATAAGCTAGTATGAATGATTTAAAAGAGGCAGTTTGCTCATACTCTCAATACTACAAAATTAGCTAGATAATTTCATCTGTATAAGCCAAGTAGCCCAGCACTATCCCCATTAAAACAAATCCAAATAATATTGAAGTTATGTTTATAGAAGATGAGTAAGATAGTTAAAATTTATTAGCTAGAAAAAGAGTTATATTTAGAGCAAATGCGGTTCATATCCCTAAAATTTATCAAGATATTTTTAAAGCTTTTAAGGCTAAAAATGAGATTTATAGCGTAATTTTAAGCTTGAATTTACTAAGGCGTTATTTGGCTTTAGTAAGGCGTATGATATTAATGAAGATTAGATCACTCTAGCAGTGGCTAATTATAGATGAGTTGAGCTTAAAGTGTTACTAAATTATAGCAACACTTTAATATATTAATAAAACAAGCTATTTACGCTCTCATCGTGATATACTCTACGGATTACTTCGCCAAATAGCGGAGCAGTGCTTAAAACCTTGATATACGGGCTTTGCTCTTTAAGTGGGATGGTATCAGTCGTTACTAGCTCATCTAATGCCCCGCTATTTATCCTATCATATGCTGGGCCACTTAAAACAGGATGAGTACAAAATGCCATTACGCTTGTGGCGCCATTTTTCTTAAATACCTCAGCAGCCTTTACTATAGTTCCAGCTGTATCTATCATATCATCTATTAAAATCACATCCTTGCCATTTACATCGCCTATTATATTCATAACTTCGCTTTCATTGGCCTTTTCTCGGCGTTTATCTACTATTACCATATCTAAATTTAAGCTCTTAGCAAGACTTCTAGCACGAGCTACGCCACCTACATCAGGGCTTGCGACAATAGGATTTTTAAGATTTTTACTTTTTACATAGTCTAAAAATACGATCGTTCCATATAGATTATCAACTGGAATATCAAAAAAGCCTTGAATTTGCCCAGCGTGAAGATCCATAGTAACTACTCTATCGATCCCAGCAGTTTGCATCATATTTGCTACTAGTTTGGCTGTGATTGGTACTCTTGGAGCGGCTTTTCTATCTTGTCTAGCATAGCCAAAATATGGCACAACCGCAGTTATAGAGCTAGCACTTGAGCGTTTTAGAGCGTCTGTTAAGATTAAAAGCTCCATCAAATTTATATTAGCTGGCGCACAGGTTGGCTGAATGATAAAGACATCTTTACCACGCACACTCTCACCGATTTGGACACTAATCTCACCATCGCTAAAACGCTTTATACTTGCTTCACTTAATGGAATTCCCAAATATTTTGCTACCATTTTAGAAAATTCCACATTTGCTGTCCCAGAAAAAATCTTATATCCACGCATTTTTATCCCTTAAAATAGTTAAAAAATTTAATTCTATCCTAAATTTGCTTAAAAATTTAAATATTAATCGCAAAATAAATTTAAGTTTCTGAGCCATATGTAAGCAAATTTATTATAAAATCCTATAAAAATTTAGGGTTGGTATGGGAAATTTTATCTGTTTGCACTGCAAGGGCGAGTTTGACAAAAGTGCGATAATCACTGATGAGAGCGGACATGAGTTTTGCTGTAATGGGTGTAAGAGCGTATATAATTTTTTAAATTCCCATAATTTAGGCGAATTTTATGATAAATTAGGCAATCAAAAACACTTCAAAGCACCAAATTTGGCCAAAATTGATAGCGAGGCATTTTATAAAAATTATGTTAGAAATAGCGATGGATTTTGCGAAATTTATCTTATAATTGATGGAATTCACTGCTCAGCTTGCGTATGGCTAAATGAAAAGGTGCTTATATCAAGCGATGGGGTTGTTGATTTTAGCTTAAATTCAGCTACACATAAGGCCTATATAAAGTGGGATGATAGCGTAATAAAATTAGATGAAATCCTACGCAAAATTAACTCCATAGGCTACATACCAATCCCATACGATCCTAAAAAAGCAGATTTAAGAGCGAGTCAAAAACGGCGAGAATTTTACTCTAAGATGCTTGTTGGGCTCTTTTGTACTATGAATATTATGTGGGTGGCGGTGGCTTTGTATGGTGGGTATTTCAGCGGAATGAGCGATGATATCAAGGATATTTTACATTTTGCTGAGTTTGTTTTGGCCTCTCCTGTGCTGTTTTATACAGGAAGTGAGTTTTACAAAGGGGCGTATCTTGCCATTAAAAATCGCCAAGCTAATATGGATTTAAGCATTTGTGCTGGAGCTAGTATAGCGTATTTTTACTCAGTTTATGCGATGTTAAGCAGGAGTGGCGAAGTATATTTTGACTCTGTGGCTATGATTATTACCTTTGTATTTATAGGCAAATTTCTTGAAGTAATTAGCAAGAAAAAATCCATTGATACTATTGACTCTCTTGGAACTCTTTTGGTAAATCAAATTTATGTAAAATCCAAAGATAAATTTGAGCTAAAAGATGTAAATGATATTAAGCCAGGAGAGA
This sequence comes from Campylobacter porcelli, assembly GCF_002139855.1. Taxonomy (NCBI): domain Bacteria; kingdom Pseudomonadati; phylum Campylobacterota; class Epsilonproteobacteria; order Campylobacterales; family Campylobacteraceae; genus Campylobacter; species Campylobacter porcelli. The sequence goes on along the minus strand of NZ_CP018789.1, from coordinate 1,230,101 downwards.
TTATCAAGGTGCGTAGTGGTGAGCGAGTGATGATAGATGGGGTCGTGGCTAGTGGGGCTGGGAGCTTTGATCTATCTAGCATTACAGGGGAGAGCTTACCAGTTACAATTAGCAGCGGTCAAAGCATTATAAGTGGAGCTGTGTGCGTAGATGGAAGTGTGGAATATAGGGCTAGCGAGATATTTAAAAGCTCAATTCTTAGCAAAATAATTGATCTATTAAATAAAGCAAGTTTTAAGAAGCCAAAAATTGAGCTTTTAGCTAATCAAATTTCAGCTAAATTCTCTCTAACTATCCTCTTGCTAGGGATTTTGACATTTGCGATTTGGCTTTTTAATAGCGGAGAGATTAGCAAAGGGGTGATAGTAGCTGTAAGCGTGATTATAATCGCTTGTCCGTGTGCTTTAAGCCTTGCTACTCCGGTGGCTACGCTAATAGCCTTAGGTAGTGCGATGCGTGGCGGGATAATATTTAAAGAAGCTAGGATAATTGAGAATTTAGCTAAGTGCGGTTGCGTGGTATTTGATAAAACTGGCACACTATCAAAATCCAAGCTTAAGGTGGTTAAAGCTACAAAATTTAAAGAGTATAATCAAGATTTATTATACTCATTAGCCATCTCTTCCATCCATCCAGTAAGCGTGGCAATTAGGGATTTTAGCCTAGGAGAGCAGCTAAATTTAAGCGATATAACCAATCACAATGGACTAGGAATGAGCGCAAAATATGGTGATTTAAATATTTATGGCGGTAGTGCGAAATTTATGAATTATATGGGGTTTGGAGAGTTTGAGGCTAGTGGGCTTAGCTACTATTTTGCTGTGGATAAAGAGGTGGTGGCTAAATTTGAGCTTGAAGATGAGCTAAGAGAGGAATCCAAAGCTATAATTAATGAGCTAAAAAATGATGGATATAAGGTAGTAATGCTAACAGGCGATAATGAACTCACGGCCTCTAAAATCGCTAACACTCTTGGAATTAGTGAATTTTATGCTAGTCAAAATCCTATTGAAAAATCGCAAATAATACAGAGACTAAACTCAAAAACCCCAGTTGTGATGGTAGGCGATGGCATTAATGACGCAGTGGCGTTAAGTATGGCAAGTGTGGGGATATGTATGGGAAGTGGAGCACAAATTAGCATAGAAAAAAGCGATGTGGTGCTATTAAATGATGATTTAAATTCGCTCCTAAAAGCGTTAAAATTATCAAAGCTTACATTTAGGACTATTAAGCAAAATTTAGGATTTACTCTATTTTATAATGCTTTAACCATACCACTTGCTATGATGGGCTATATAATACCGCTATTTGCAGCAATTTCTATGTCTTTAAGCTCTATAATTGTGGTTTTAAACTCAACCAAAATACGATTAAAAGGATAAAAATGGGTGGCGTAATAGCTATAATGCTTGGAATATCAACTTTACTTGGTGCGTTGGCACTTTTTGGGCTTTTATGGGGTGTAAAAACCAAGCAATTTGATGACTATTCTAAGTTTTTAGATGGGACTAAATTTGATAGTGAAGATGCACTAAATGACGCTGTAAATTTAGAAAATCGTAAAAAAGAGCTAATGAAAAATAAGGGATATAGACCGCCAGATTAAGAAGATCTAGCTAGGAAAACCTAGCTAGAAGTGGGGTTATTTAAGAGTTGAGATGTAGTTGCTTACAGCTTCCATATCAGCATCGCTTAGAGTTGCCATTTGACCTTTCATGATAGCACCCATATTGATTTTACCTTTACCATCATTTAATGTACCAGCTTTGTAAGCTTTCATATCAGCTAATCTTTGAACTGGATCTGTATCAACTAGAGCTGGAACTTTATTTAAATATTTTTTTTCAGCTTTAGCACCATGACAAACTGCACATTTTTTGTATATTGCAGCACCATCAGCAGCGAATGCACCAACACAGGCTAATGCAACCAATAGAACTATTTTTTTCATTTTTTATCCTTTTGAAAGATTTAATATGAGTATTATAGTGCCAATATTCTGAAATTTAGATTAAATATTATAATTAAATTTTAATTTAGAGATATTAATTATCCAAAAATTTATGATTATTAAGTGAATTTAAACTAAAATATAGATAAAATCAGCCTATGGAAAAGATTAAAGCACTATTTTTAGATCGTGATGGGGTGATAAATAAAGACCCAGGATATGTTTATCGCATAGAGGATTTTGAGTTTATGCCTGGAATTTTTGAGGCTTTAAGTGGTTTTATGGCACTTGGATTTGAAATTTTTGTAGTTACAAATCAGTCAGGAATAGGTCGTAAATACTATACCCAAGCTGATTTTGATAATCTTAGTTACTATATGATTAGTGAGTTTAAAAAAAGAGGCGTAAGTATCAAAAAGATATATTATTGCCCTCACACTCCAGATGATAATTGTAGTTGTAGAAAGCCAAAATCTGGTATGTTTTTACAAGCTTTGAGTGAGTTTGATATAGATATGAAAAGCTCAATTATGATAGGGGATAAAAAAAGCGATATAGAGGCTGCTAGCGGTGCTGGAGTTGGCAAGAGCTTTTTGATTGATGGGGATAAATTTAGTAGTGTTTTAGATATTTTAGAGTGTGTAAAGGGATATGAATGAGAGTATTGATAACTGGCGGAGCGGGATTTATAGGCTCGAATTTGGCTAAGCATTTTATGAGTGAGAATGAGGTTTTGGTGGTGGATAAATTCCGCTCTAATGAGACTTTTAGCAATGGAAATTTAAAAAGCTTTGGCCATTATAAAAATTTAATTGGCTTTAGGGGCCAAATTCATTGCGGAGATATATGCGATAGAGATACTATTAAAAAAATGCGTGATTTTGCTCCAGATGTGATATATCATCAGGCCGCTATCTCTGATACTACGGTGGCTGAACAAGATGAGATTATGAGAGTGAATTTAAATTCATTTAAAAGCATTCTTGATATAGCATATGAAAATGGCTCTAAAGTGATATACGCTAGTAGCGGTGCGACATATGGAAATGCTCCAAGCCCACAAAGCGTAGGCGTGGGCGAAAATCCTGGTAATGTCTATGGATTTAGTAAGCTTATGATGGACGAAATGGGGCGTGAGTATCATGCTAAAACAAGGCTTCATATAGTTGGGCTTAGATATTTTAATGTATATGGAGATGGGGAGTTTTTTAAAAACAAAACCGCTTCTATGGTTTTACAATTTGGCTTACAAATTTTAAGCGGCAACGCCCCAAGACTCTTTGAAGAAAGTGATAAGATAAAAAGGGATTTTGTATATATAAAAGATATAATCTTAGCCAATGAACTAGCTATAAATGGCGATAGCGGAGTCTATAATGTCGGCACAGGCAATGCTAGAAGCTTTCAAGATATCGCTGATATCTTACAGCGAGAAATCGGCGTAAGCTTAGGCAATGAATATATCAAAAATCCATTTGCATCACAATATCAATACTTCACTCAAGCTGATATATCGCTTACAAAAATTGGCTTAAAATATGAGCCAAAATATAGCCTTGAAGATGGGATAAGAGAGTATTTGCCAGCGATAAAGCGAATTTATAATAGCGAGTTTAGAAAATGAGTAGAGTGTTGGTAGTTGGGGATTTGATGATTGATCACTATATATGGGGGAGTTGTGATCGCATAAGCCCAGAAGCCCCAGTTCAAGTAGTAAATATAAAAAATGAGACCAAAAGATTAGGCGGTTGTGGGAATGTAGTTTCGAATTTAATCGCTCTTGGGGCTGAAGTTGGCGTAATAAGCGTAGTTGGCGATGATGAGTTAGGTAGTGAAATTTTAAAGCTTTTAAAAGATCGTGGCGCAAAAGCTGAGCTAGTGATCGCACAAAAAGGACGCAAATCTAGCCAAAAAAGCCGTGTAATGGTAACTCATCAACAGGTTCTTAGGCTAGATACAGAGAGCACTAGCGATATTGATTGTGCTGATGAGATAGTGGGTAAATTCCAAGGCATTTTGGATAGTTATGATATTGTTTTGTTAAGTGATTATGGCAAGGGGGTTTTGAGTGATTATCTAACAAAACAGATAATCTCAATTACCAAAAACAGCTCCAAAATGGTCTTAGTAGATCCTAAAGGGAAAGATTATAGCAAATACAAGGGCGCAACACTTCTAACGCCGAATAAAAAAGAGGCAAGCGAGGCTTTGGGGTTTGTGATTGATAGTGATGAGAAATTGGAATTAGCTCTAAAAACTATGAAGATGAATTACGAGCTTGAGTATTCTTTGATCACTTTAAGCGAAGATGGGATAGGGCTTTTGGCTCAAAAGATGGTTAAATTCCCAGCTTTAGCAAAAGAGGTTTTTGATGTTACGGGTGCGGGGGATAGTGTCTTGGCTACTTTGGGGTATTGCCTAGCTAGTAAGATGAGTATCGAAGATGCTATAGATAATGCGAATTTAGCCGCAGCCGTGGTGGTAGGAAAGGTAGGAAGTGCGGACGCTAGTTGGGGAGAGATAGAGAGCTTAAAGAGCAAAAAGATAGGTTTTGAGCGAAAATTAGTAAAACTTGATGAGCTTTTGAAAGTTGATAGAAGTGGCAAGAGCTTGGTATTTACAAATGGGTGCTTTGATATTTTACATTTTGGGCATATTAGCTATTTACAAAAGGCTAAGATGCTTGGCGATATATTGGTTGTTGGGTTGAATTCAGATAGTTCAGTTAGGGGCTTAAAAGGTGATAGCAGACCGGTAAATACGCAGTTTGATAGGGCGGCTATGCTGTGTGCTATGGAATTTGTGGATTTTGTAGTGATATTTGATGATGATACGCCTTATGAGATGATTAAGGCTATTGGGCCTGATGTGCTAGTTAAGGGTGCTGATTATGAAGGCAAGGTGGTTGTAGGTAGTGATTTTGCTAAAAGAGTTGAGTTGATTGAATTTGTAGAGGGCAAGAGTACTACAAATATAATAGAAAAAATAAGAAATTAAAGGGTGATTATGAGTATATTTAGTGATGAGTTAAGGTCGCATTTAGAGGTGGCGAATTCGGTTTTGTCTGTGGAAGAGCAAGTGATGAAGGTGGCAAATATCGTTACAGATACGCTTAAAAATGGTAATAAAATAATCATTTGTGGCAATGGTGGAAGTGCAGCTGATGCTCAACATTTTGCCGCTGAGCTTACAGGTAGATACAAAAGCGAGAGAGCTTCTCTAGGGGCTATAGCACTTAGTACCGATACATCTGCGATTACTGCTATTGGCAATGACTATGGATATGATATGGTATTTTCAAGGCAACTTAGCGGAGTTGGTAGGGCTGGGGATTTGCTAGTTGCGATTAGCACTAGTGGAAATAGTCAAAATGTCTTAAAAGCTATCCAAGTAGCTAAGGAAAATGGGATAAAAAGCGTTGGATTAAGTGGCAAGGGCGGTGGAGCGATGAATGATGCGTGTGATATAAATATCGTAGTTCCATCTAATGACACGGCTAGAATTCAAGAGATGCATATTTTGATAATTCATACGATTTGCGCAGCTGTGGATGGGGCGTTTAGTTAAGCTCATTAATTAAATTTAAAACCACATCAGGTTTTAGTGCCTTCATACACTCATGAGTGCCAAGAGGGCATACTCTTTTCATACATGGCATACAATCTAAGCTTAGATGAGCTAGTCTAGCATTTGGGTTATTATATGGGCTAGTGCGAGTAAAATTAGTCGGCCCAAATAGTGCTATGGTAGGAGTTTTGAAAGCTGCGGCTATATGCATGGGGCCACTATCATTAGTGATAAAGAGCTTAAGCCCAGCTATATAACTAGCTAGTTCGCTGATAGTTGTCTTGCCACAGAGATTTTGGTGGGGGACGCTATTTGTAGATAGAATTTCACTAATTTGATGGCAAATTTCACTTTCTCCGATCCCGCCAAATATCACAATATCAAATTTATCGCTTAATTCAGTCGCCACCTCGGCAAAGTAGCTTGGATACCATCTTTTGGCACTTCCATAGGTAGCACCTGGATTTATACCTAGGGTTGGCTTAGGGTATTTAACTGGGGTAAAATCAAGCTCTAATTTATTAGTTAAAATATCTATATTTAGGGCTTTGGAGCTGAAATTTAAATAGTCAATTACAAGATGATCTTTTGGATTTATTGTTTTATAGATGGCGCTTTTTTTAGCGCCTATAAAAAACGCTAAAGCCTTAGAGGCAAGGTGGCTTCTAAAACTGATGAAAGCATCAAATTTCGGTAGGGATTTGGCGAATTTATATAGATAGAGTAGGCGGAATTTGGATTTTTTGGATCTGTCTATGATGATATTTCCGCTCTTTTCAAATAGAGCCGTTGAGGCGTGTGAGCCAAAAAATGTAAAATCCACATCTTTGAAATTCGCTCTTATATTGGCTATTGCAGCACTACTCATAACTCCATCGCCAAGCCAAGTTGGCAACTCAATGAATATTTTCACTAATGACCTTTATTATTTGATTTAGGCTTTTATCTGTTGTAAAATCCTTGGCTAATTCAATATTTTTAGCTGATATTTCAACCATTAAATCGTGATTATTTAAAAGCTCATCAATATATTTTGCTGTATCATCAGTAGATTTTATGATAAACTCATCGCCTAATATCTCACTAGCTCCGTTATTAGCAGTAGTAAAACATATGGAGCCATAGCTTAACGCTTCTAAAATTTGGGTGCTAAATGGGTTATAAAGCGATGGTAAAACAAATATATCAGCTGCTTCGTAGTATCGATTTAGCGTTTTTGGTGGTTGCTTGAAAATTGCTCTAACTCCAAGCTTTTTAGCCATTTTTCTATATTTTGGAGCGGATTTATCGCTACTTATGATTATAGCATTTATCTTGTTTTGAATTTGGCTTAATAGCTTGATAAACTCAGCCACTCCATCGTTTTTTAAATTATTAGATATAAATAGGATAATTGAGAACTCCATATCCAGGCTAAGCTCTTTGCATAGTTGCATTTTAGCACTGCCTTTTTGCACCTGGGTTGGTAGGTTAATTCCAGGGTAGATTGTGCTAATTTTATTTGGTTTTATATCATAAATCGTCTCTAATTGATAGCGTGTTAGGTTTGAGTTTGTTATGATTTTTGCGGAGTTGTTTATGCAGTTTTTCTCAATTTTACTTCTAATAAGACTTAATGGATTTAAAAACCAAAATTTATCTAGTCTTTTATATATCTTTTGTACTCCATCACTAGCTAGATATATATCAGCACTATCAAATCTATCTAAGCATACATATAGCTCATCACTCTTTTGCTTTTTGGCAAGTTTGTTTATTTTTAATAGTTTTATGATGGGATTTTTACCCTTTATATTATCATAATTTCTACTTGTGGGATTAAAGCCTTTTGAGCTTAAAGCTGATTTTAACCTCTCTAAAAATCTTTGGTTTTTATTTGTAGAGTTTATTTCTAGGATTGTTATATTTTTCATATTTTCATTTTATCATATTTAGGCTTATAAATTGGTTTAATTAGTTTGAATTTGTATTATAAAGCTATTTTTTATCTCATTTTTAATCCAGTTTATATCAAGAGTGTTTAAGCAATCGCTAATTTGTGAGCCATTACACCCTTCATTTCCGCATGGGACGCACTTTAGAGTGCTTTGAATGACTGTGTGCTTACCCATTTTTTGAATTCCATTTGTATCTTTATAGTAGCTTTTGGATTTGGAGTTATCCCACGGCCCCCAAGCACTAGTATAGCTAGGGCCAAATAACGCTATACAAGGCACATCATTTGCTGCTGCTATGTGCATTATGGCTGTATCTGTGCCTATGTAGAGTTGTGATTTTGAGCTTAAAAATGCCACTTGATCTAGAGTTAAATTCCCCATAAATACAATTGGCTTAGATTTGCAAAGAGATAGGATATTTTTCATTTTATCAATCTCATTTTGACTCTTATCACAGGTTAGAACCACTCTTTTATCAAGCTCAATCTCGCAAAAGTCAATTATTTTAGCCATTATCTCATCGCTTACACATTTATAATTAAATCTAGCCATTGGGTGAATATGGATAAAATTATTTGGCAAATTTAGATTATACTCATTAAAATATAGGCTAACTTTCGTGCTTTTAATCTCCTTATTTAGGGCGTTTATAGCAGATAAATTTTGCATTACTATATGGCCGCTTGGTTTTGAGATATGGGTTATAAATTTATTTAAAATTCCATTTTTCCCTTTAGGTGATACTATGGTTTTAGCTCCGATAAATTTGGCTAAAAATAGCCCCCTATCGCTCATTTCTGTATTTATCACAATATCAAATTTCTCTTTTTTTAATCCCAAGGCATACCTTAGCTCTAGATAAATTTTTTTAAATATATTTGCTTTTTTGATTATCCCACGCTCATAAATGTGAATTTTCTCAATTTGCGGATTATTTTGTAGTGGTGCTTGTGTGCCGCTATTTACCGCATAATGTATAGAGGCATTAGGATAGTGAGCCTTAAGATTTGAGATTAGCGGTGTAGTTAGTAATACATCGCCGATAAATCTAAATTTTATAATTAATATTTTCATTTATATATCTCTGGGTAGAAGTGTTTAAATTTCTTATGCATCCAAAAATACTCATCTGGTTTGGAGCTTATAACCATCTGCGTAGCGTCGCTTTGAAGCTGGGTGGCTATCTTAATCTTATCGCCATTTATTAAGTTAATATCAATTGGATCATAAAAGCTAATTAAATTTTTACTACCAACTCTTTGGATAAAAGCTGGGATTATCACCGCATTTAGCTTAGAGGCAAATATACTAGCTGCGTGCGTGTGAGCTATTTTATTAGAGAAAAACTCACACTCTAGCCCATCTTTAATATCTATATTTTGATCGACTAAAATCCCAAGAAGACGCCTTTTTTGTAGTGCTTTGATAATCATCTTTGCTCCACCGCTTTTTGGTATTACTTTGATATTAAATTGACTTCGATTTTTGCTTAAAATTTTATCCATCACAGGGCTATCAAGATTTCTGCCTACTATGCTTACAGGGCCAAATTTCGCCGCCATCGCAAGGCTAAAAAGCTCCCAATTCCCATAATGTGCTGTGGTGATTATGATGGGGCGATCTTTAAATTTATCCAAAATTTTTTCATTTTTAAAATCAACTTTAGCTAAAATCTGCTCTTTTGTGCTATTTTGATTACGCAAAAACTCCATACCAAAATATGCAAAATTTCGGTAAGTGTTTAAGATAATCTCCTCTATATTATCAAATTTACACATTTTAAGGTTAATTCTCATTATATTAGTGTGCTTTTTATCAAATTTATAAAATAGCTTTGCAAGCGCGTTTAAAAATGGCCGTTGGAGATTTTGCGGGGTGTAAATCGCAATAGCTCTAAAAATATAATAAAGCCCCAAATATAGATAATCAACCATTTAAATTCTCCAAATTTAAAATCTCTCTTGCCAAATTTGCTACGCTAATTGCTGGTATATCATGGATACAATAATCACTCTTATTGATATTTCTAGCATCAATTTTCTTGCCTGTATCAATGGTGCGATTTATGGGCGTAGCAAAGCTATTTCTATGGCTTGGGCGGTTGCCAAATAGCGTGATACTAGCTACATTTTGTGCCCAAGCAAGATGAGTAATACCGCTATCATTGCCAATTACCAATCCAACTTTACAAATAAAATTTACAACTTCAGCTAAGCTCATTGGATTTAGCACCTTAGCGTGGGTATTTTGTGCGATTAATCTTGCTTGTTGTAGCTCTTTTTGGTTGCCAGAAATTATATTTATCTCATAATCTTTTAGCAAATTTATAAGATCTTTAAATTTATTATAGCACTTGCTTGGTTCGCTTGCAAATGGTGCTATTAAGATGGTTTGTGATGGTTTTGGCTCTTTAGTTGAGCTAAAACAAGCAGATTTGTGGGTAATCTCATCATCGCTAAAATTAAAGCCTAAAGCCTTGCTAGCAAGAGTTAGATTTCTTCTTATAATATTTTCATTATAATCAATACTAAATTTGCTTTTATAAAATATTGAAGCTAGTGGCTCTTTTATGCTATTTTTATCAAATCCAGCGATATTTTTGCCTAAAATTCTAGCTATAATTGCTGATTTTATAAGCCCTTGAAAGTCAATGATAATATCAAATTTACCGCTAAATTGCCTAAGAATTTTATAACTTTTATAAAATTTTTTACTCTTTAAAGGCACAGAAACGACATTAATATTATCTATAAGCTCTAAAATTGAGCTAAATTTCTCATCGACAAACCAAGTAATATCTGCGTTTTTAAAATGCTTTTTAATGAATTGTATCACGATGCTAGTATGAATTATATCCCCAAGGGCTGATAATCTAATAATTGCTATTTTCAACTAATTTTCCAAGATTTTTTGCTATTATTCTATCCAAATTTGATTAAAAGTTGGTAATCTATGAGCGGATATATCTGTGTTTTTGATTGTGAAACTGTGCCAGATAGCGACTCTTTAAGGGCAGCTTATGGCTATGAAGGCGATGATGAGAGCGTGGCAAAGATAGCACTAAAAGCGCAAAAAGAGCAAAGTGGGAATGAGTTTTTACCTGTTTGCTTTCATAAAGTTGTTACAATTAGTGCGGTAATTGCTGATGAATTTGGTAGATTTAAGCGAGTATCTACAATTGCAGGTAGTAGCGAAAAAGAGAAAATATCTGAATTTATCAAATTTATCAACGAGCATAATCCAAGATTGATTAGCTATAATGGCAGGGGATTTGACCTACCTATGCTGATGATTAGAGCTATGCGGTATAATATCGATGCTAGCGAGTATTTTAGCACTAATGATAGAGTTAGTGGCAAGGATAAGTGGTGTAATTATAGAAGTCGTTATGATGGGGTTTTTCACCTAGATTTGCTAGATCACATTAGTGATTTTAAGGCTGTAAGTGGGCTAAAGCTTGATCTGCTTTGTGCTAGTTTAAATTTGCCCGGTAAATATGATGTTTGTGGCGATGAGGTGATGAGCTTGTATTATGGCAATAAGCAAGATAAGATTGATGAGTATTGTGAGTCTGATACGCTAAATACATATTGGCTGTTTTTGAAGTATGAGTTACTCCGAGGAAAGCTAAATATAGATGATTATATAGATTATTTAAGCATAATGAGCCACTATCTAAACACACAAAAACCGGATATGAGCTATACTTCTGTATTTTGTGAATATATAGAAAATGAACTTAATAGAATGAGGTAGAGTTGATTAGATTTTTAATACTATTTTGGCTATTTTGTGCTATCTCTTTTGGGGAGGTTATGCTACTTAAAGAGTATAAAGATGAGAATTTAAGTGGTTGGGTAATGAGCCAAAAGTATGATGGTGTGCGTGCTATTTGGGATGGCAAAGAGCTAAAAAGCCGTAATGGAAACACTATCAATGCTCCAGATAAATTTATAAAAGCTCTACCAGATTTTGCCCTTGATGGAGAGCTGTGGAGTGGGGTGGGTGAATTTGAGTTTATCGCCTCAGCTGTATTGGATGAAATCCCAGATGATAAGGCATGGGAGAGAATTAAATATATGGTATTTGATCTGCCTAGATTTGATGGGAATTTATATCAAAAAATGGATTATTTAAATAGCTTTTTAAGCTCAAACCCAAGTGAGTTTATAAGCGCTATTAAGCAGATTGAAATTAAGGATAATAATCACGCTTTTGCCTTTTTGGATATGGTAGTAGCAAATGGTGGAGAGGGTATAGTGGTGCGTGATCCAAATGCTAAATATACTAGCGGTCGTAGCTCATCAATCTTAAAGATAAAAAAATGGCGTGATAGCGAGTGCGAAATAGTAGCTATAAATGGCGGAAAAGGGAGATTAGAAGGCAAGATGGGATCTCTTGAATGCGTGGATATATTTAGTAAGGTTGCGTTTAAAATCGGCTCTGGATTTAGCGATGAAATAAGAACAAATCCGCCAAAGATAGGCACCATAATCACATATAAATTTCAAAATTTAACTAAAAATAATAAACCAAGATTTCCAATATTTCTAAGGGTTAAAAGGGGCGAATAGATGAGAAAAATAGCGATATTATGCCTAATATCAGTAGCATTAAATGCGATAATTTTTCACAAACCAAAGACAAAAGAGCAAAAAGAGAGCTATAGATATGGCAAGACAATGCGAATGCTGGGCATGGAAAAATGGGAGTGTAATAAATTTAAAAATATCGATGATATTAAATTTGAGTGGTGCGAGTATGGCTGGATCGATAAAAGTGAGGAGATAGATGCTAGAAAAGAGCGTGATTAATAAAGTAGAGTTATTAAATTTCAAAGATTTTAATAACTCTCAAATAGAGCTAGTATATAAGTGGAGAAATGATCCTAAAATCGCACAATATATGATAAATAAAAGCATAAAATGGGACGAACATCTAAATTTCATAAATTCATTAAAAAATAGTAGCGATAAACTATATTTTTTGGTATATCAAGATAGTGAGCCAATCGGAGTTATCTCATTTATAAATATAGATAGTCGAAAATGCGAATTTGGCCTTTATGCTAACCCAAATTTACGCAAAATGGGGGATATTTTGATGAGTAGTATAGTTGATTACGCTTTTAATCATTTAAAGGTTAAAGAGATTTTAGCTAAAGCTTATGCTAATAACCCAAAAGCTATTAATTTATACCAAAAATTTGGATTTGAGATATATAAAAAGAGCGATTTGATGATATATTTTAGTCGTAAATTTTAGAATTTAGCTATTTTGGCGAAGTAATCTGTAGAGTATATCACGATGAGAGTGTAAATAGCTTGTTTTATTAAGCTTTTTACTCTTGATAGATTTTATAAACTCTTAAAGTGGTTATATGTTCTTTTAAGAGTTTAATTTTACAGAAACTATATATAAATTTATCAAAGATTTTTATCTTGCTTTTTAAATTTTTTTACTATAATTTATAATCAAATTTAAAAGGCATAAAATGGCAAAAAGCATAGAAGAAAAAATCGAAGACCACGCAAAAGCTGAGCTTAAAAAGCTAAATTTAAAATACTACACAAAAACTGAAATCATAAATGAAAGCATTGATGAAGCTTTAAATAAAGCCCCAAGCAAAAAAGGTGGCGATGGCGTAAATCGCCCAGATATTAAGCTTTTTATCCAGACAGCAACGCTCAAAAATCTACCTGTAATGATAGAAGTCAAAGGCACAAAAGGCGACCTTGCAAAATTTGACGATGAAGGAAATATCGCAAACCAAAACTCAAAAAACGAGCCAAATTACTCAAATATAAGCAAATACGCACTAAATGGCGCTATTCATTACGCAGATGCCGTAACTTTTTATAGCGATTTTGCAGATTGTATCGCTATTGGTATAAATGGCTATGAAAATTCAGGAAAAATCACCATAGAATACGCCGTTTATCTCGTCTCAAACCCAAAAATTTACAAAAAGCTTGGCGATTTTAGTGATTTAAGCTTTTTAGCAAGTAGCGATTTAGATGATCTTATTAAAAACTGCGAACTCTCACAAGAAGAGATCGAAGCCAAAACTGCCCAGATAGAAAACGAAATGGAAGTTCGCCTTAAAAATTTAAATGAGACCATACACCACACTTATGGCGTTGCTGTTCAATATAGAGTAGAAATAGTAGTCGGTATAATCATGGCAAATTTAGGCATTGCTAATCACATTTCACCACTTGCCTTAAATGACTTAAAAGGCGAAAATACCCCAAATTCAAACGATGGCAAAATTATTCTTAACAAAATTAGCGACTACCTAGAACACAAAAATCTAAACTCAACTAAAAAAGATATGATTTTACGCGAACTTACAAAAGTTTTTATAGATACAAATTTATGGAAAAGCCAAAACGGCCAAAGCAGATTAAAGCAAATTTATAAAATCGTGCTTGAAAATGTAATGCCATATCTTAAAAACAACAAATACCATTTGGATTTTACCGGTCAGCTTTTCAATGTCTTAAACCGCTATGTAGATATCCCAGATGGCGAGAAAAACGATGTTGTCCTAACTCCACGCTATGTAACCGATCTCATGGCAAAACTTTGTGAAGTAAATAAAGATAGCTTTGTTTGGGACTATGCGATGGGAAGTGGTGGATTTTTGATTTCGTCTTTGAAATTAATGTTAGCCGATGCGAAAAATAGCATAAATTCAAGCAGTGAGCTTGAGGATAAGCTTTTTCATATCAAGTCTAAACAGCTTTTAGGTGTTGAGCTTCGCCCTGATATTTGTCTTCTTGCTATTTTAAATATGATTTTAATGGGCGATGGCTCAGCAAATGTGATAAATACAGATAGTTTGATAAACTACGAAGGGAATTACCAAGACCAATCCACCCCATTCCCAGCAAATGTATTTTTGCTAAATCCGCCTTATTCAGCAGACGGAAAAGGCTTTAACTTTGTAGAAAAAGCCCTAAGCAAAATGAAAAGCGGAAAAGCAGCCGTCTTGATACAAGAAAACGCAGGAAGCGGAAACGGCTTGCCATATACAAAAGAAATTTTAAAACACTCAACACTAAAAGCAAGTATAAAAATGAGCGATATTTTCTGCGGAAAAGCTGGAGTTCAGACTGCTATTTATCTTTTTGAAGTAGGCAGACCACACAATGAAAAATCCATAGTAAAATTTATCGATTTTAGTAATGACGGCTACTCTCGCCAAAACCGCAAAAAAAGCGGTCTAAATGTAAATTTAAAAGACGCTGACAACGCTGAATTAAGATACGCCGAAATCGTAGATATAGTCTTAGACCGCAAAAAATCAAGCGATTTTTATAACGAAGCTAATGGCACTTTGATTTTAGATACGATTAGTTTAAATGGCAAGGATTGGACCTTTGGACAGCATAAAAAGATAGATACCAAGCCAACTTTAAACGACTTTAAAAAATGCGTGAGTGATTATCTAGCGTGGGAAGTAGCTCAAATTCTTAAAAAGGATAGTCCCAGTAGCGTAAATTCTATGCTTATTAATAAACATAATTCTATAAAATGGCAAGAATTTGAAATTAAAAAATTATTTGAAAGCTTTAATGGCAATTTTGATATTAAAAAAGAGCATATTAATGGACTTGGAGAATATGTTATAACAGCAGGACTTGGCGAAAATGGGATTTTGGGAAAAACCGATATAAAAGCTAAAATTTTTGATGAAAATACAATTACGATTGATATGTTTGGAAACGCTTTTTATCGCAATTTTAAATATAAAATGGTAACACACGCAAGAGTTTTTTGTTTAAAACCGCTATTTGAAATAACACCAAAACAAGGACTTTTTATAGCAAATTCATTTCACTTTTTAAAGTATAAATTTGGCTACGAAAATATGTGTTCTTGGGCTAAAATCAAAAACGAAAAAATCCTTTTACCAACCAAAAATGGCGAGATAGATTTTGATTTTATGGAGAATTTTATAGCGGAGCTAGAAGCGGAGCGTGTGCGTGAGCTAGAAGCCTATCTAAAAGCCACTGGCTTAAAAGATTATGAGCTAACCCAAAACGAAAAGGACGCCCTAGCTAAATTTGATGAATTTAGCAAATGGGGGGGGGTAGAGCGTGAATTTAAAATCGGCGATTTGTTTGATAAATTATCAGCAAAATTTTTAGGTAAAGGCGATAAATTCAAAGCAGTTTCAAAAATAAAAACAACTGAGTTTTTTGTGCCAGTAGTTTATTGTAAATTTGGAGATAATGGCATAATGTATTGGGCTAAAAAAGATGATTTTGAAACTTATAAAAATGTTATCTCAATAGTGTATAATGGTGTTATTGCTACTGGTAAGGTTTATGCTCAACAACACGAAACTGGGATATTGGCTGAAAGTTATTTTATAAAATTTAAAAATTGTGAAATAGATTTTAAGATCAATTTATTTTTTCAATGTGTTTTAGAAAAAGTTCTTTATCCTAAATATTCTAGGGATTTTTTGGCTACCTGGAACGACAAAGTAGAAAATGATGTTATTTCACTACCAATAACCGCTAACGGTGAAATAGATTTTGATTTTATGGAGAATTTTATTAAAGCCATTCAAAAGCTAATTATAAAAGATCTTGTGATATGGAGTCAAAAAAAGATAGAAGCCACAAAGCAAGTAGTAGGCTTATAAATTAAATTTAACTTTATTTGAGCTATTAATACTAAGTTTATTCTAACTTTGATAAAATATCGCTACTAATTATCAAGGGAAAGATTATGGCTAGAGTCTTTTTAAGCGCACCTTATATGGGTGGTAATGAGCAGAAGTATGTCAATGAAGCATTTAAAAGTAATTATATAGCACCACTTGGAGAATTTGTAGATAGGTTTGAAAATAGCATTAAAGAGTATTGTAAGGTTTCAAATGCTCTAGCGTTAAATTCAGCCACAGCAGGACTTCATCTAGCACTTCGCACATTTGGGATTAAAGATGGCGATATAGTGCTAGCCTCTACCTTTACATTTGCAGCAAGCGTAAATCCTATAATGTATGAAAGATGCCAGCCACTCTTTATAGATAGCGATGAGAGCTGGAATTTAAGCCCAAGATTATTAAAAGAAGCGATTTTTAAAAGTGATAAAAAGCCAAAAGCCCTTATCTTAACCCATCTTTATGGACAGGCTGCTAAGATAGATGAAATTTTAGAAATTTGCAAAAATGAGAGTATAAAAGTTATAGAAGATGCGGCTGAAGCTCTTGGTGGATTTTATAGTGATAAGGCTCTTGGGACATTTGGCGATGCTGGAGTTTATAGCTTTAATGGTAATAAAATAATAACTACAAGTGGCGGGGGAATGCTAGTAAGTAGCGATTCTGATTTTATCGCAAAAGCAAGGTATTATAGCACTCAAGCAAGGGAGCCGCTACTTCATTATGAGCATTTAGATTATGGGTATAACTATAGATTAAGCAATGTCTTAGGTGCTATTGGTGTAGGGCAGATGGAGGTCTTACAAAGTAGAGTAGAGCGAAAAAGGCAGATATTTAAAATATACTCAAATTTACTTGGTGATGTGGCTGAATTTATGCCTGAAATTCCAAATTCAAAAGGAAATCGCTGGCTAACTACGCTTTTATTTAAAGAGAAAAATAGCCACTTGAAAGTTATAGAAGCCTTAAATAAAAATGATATAGAGAGCAGACCGCTATGGAAGCCTATGCATATTCAACCTGTGTTTAAAGGTGCTAAATGCTTTATTGATGGCACGAGTGAAGAGTATTTTTCAAGGGGAATTTGCCTTCCTAGTGGGGCTGATATGAGTGATGAGCTGGTTGAAAAAATTGCTAGTATCGTTAGGAGTGCGTTGTGATTAGGGCGACTAAAAGGCGTAGAGTAGCCTTTTTTCTCTTATGCGATATTTTTATATTTACCCTTAGCATATATTTTGCTTTTTTGCTTAGATTTAGCGGGGATATTCCAGAGATTTTTATCCCTGGAATGATATATAGTGGGATTATTTTAGCTATTATAAAAATCGCATTATTGTGGGCATTTCGAATTTACCGCGTTCCGTGGAGATTTTTTGGTTTAAATGAGTCTAGGAAGATTACTTTGGCTTGTCTGCTTTGTGCTGGGATATTTTTTTGTATATTTTTATCTTATGAGGAGATTTTTGCTCCATTTCCAAGAAGTGTTATTATCATAGATGCACTTCTATCAGCTATAATGGTTGGTAGCTTAAGGATTTCAAAGCGAGTTTTACTAGATTTTAAAAAGAGCAAAAATGGCAATCCGTGCGTGATTATTGGCTCTACTTCTAAGACTTTACAAATTTTAAAAGGATTAAAAAGCGGTTATGCTAACTACTATGCAGTTGGGGTCGTAGATGGTAGGAAGGATTTAGTAGGGACATATTGCGATGGGTATAAAGTAGGTCATAAAGATGAGTTAAAAAGCTATGTAGATGATGGCGTAAAGAGTGCTATAATCGCTTTAAAACTTATGCCAAATGAGCTTAAAGAGCTATATGATGAGCTAGATGCTTTAGGCTTTAAGGATATTAAGATATTTTCTCTAATTGGGCAAAATAATCAAGGAATTACTGATATTAGCATTGAAGACTTACTAGCTAGAAAGCCAAAAGACCTTGATAGTAGCGTGGTTGAGAGTTTTATCGGTGGTAAGAGCGTTATGGTTACTGGTGCTGGTGGAACTATAGGTAGTGAGATATGTAAGCAGTGTTTGAAATTTGGTGCGAAAGAGATAATAATGGTAGATCACAGCGAGTATAATCTCTACCAAATAAATGAAGCTACAAACGCCGATGATCGTAACCGCTTAGTGATGTTAAATATCACGCATAAAAGCGAATTTGAGAGCGTATTCGCTAAGTTTAAGCCATATATTGTCATTCACGCCGCGGCGTATAAGCATGTGCCACTATGCGAGTTTAACCCCTTAGTTGCAGTGCAAAATAATATCTTAGGGACTAAAAATGTGGTAGATTTAGCTAAAAAATATAATACCCAAAAAGTAGTATTGATCTCTACAGATAAGGCCGTTAGACCAACTAACATTATGGGCGCTACTAAAAGAGTATGTGAGTTATATGCGTTAAATTCAAATACCAGCTCCACTGAGATAGTGGCAGTAAGATTTGGTAATGTGCTTGGTAGTAGCGGTAGCGTAATCCCTAAATTCAAAGCCCAAATCGCAGCCAATGAGCCATTAAGTGTAACTCACCCTGAGATCACAAGATATTTTATGCTAGTTAGCGAGGCTTGTCAGCTAGTACTTCAAGCAGCTAGTATAGCTAAGGGCGGGGAGCTTTTTGTTTTAAATATGGGCAAGCCAGTCAAAATAGCTGATATGGCACAAAGAATGTTAAAATTAAGCTCCAAAGAGCATTTGGGTATTAAATTTGTAGGTCTTCGACCAGGTGAGAAGCTATATGAGGAGCTACTAATTGACCCAAGCGATGTAGCGACTAAATTTGAGAGTATATTTGTAACTAAGAGTAAGCCATATGATATTGATAAATTAAATTTACAAATTTCAAATTTATTAAATAGTCAAAGCCAGCAAGATATAGAGGATAATCTAAAAGCTATAGTTACAGAATTTAACCATAATAAAAATAGGAATTAATGTGACATTTAAAGAGATTGAAGAATTTAGCCAAATACGCTATAAAGCTAGAGCCTATCTATGTTATCTATTTAATAGAAATATCCCAAATAATCTACCAGGAGTTAGTGCTCAAAATATCAAAGATGGTTTTGATAAGATCGCTCATGAAGTTGATGGATTTGATGCTTTTTATATACTAGATAAAAATGGAATTCAGCTAGAAGACACCATAAGCTTAGATCCTAAAAATACAATTGGCAAAGGTGCTAATAGAAGTAATAAGGCTTATTATTATAGAAGTGTGCGTGAGAGGCGTTGTGTATTAACAGATCCATACCCTTCAAGCCTTACTAATCGTCTTTGCGTTACAGCATCTATGCCTATTTATAATGAGAATAAAGAGCTAGTTTATGTAGCTTGTATGGATATTGGTCTAAGTGAGCTTTTAGCTATTATTAGCCCTGGGTCGGTTGATGGTATATTTGGTAAATTTACAAAGCTTATATACTCAGTTTTCTCCATTGCGTTATTTGTAATTTCGCTTGTTTTATTTATTTATGGGATAAAGGGCTTTGTGCTAAAGAGCTTTAATGAGATTAATATTAGCGAGGTTTTTGAATCCACTATTGTGCTGACTTTAGCACTTGCGATATTTGATCTTGTTAAGGCTATTTTTGAATCTGAAGTTTTAGGCAGACCAAATCATCATCAAAATGGCGGAAGCAGAACGATGGTAAGATTTATAGGTAGCATTATTATAGCCTTAGCTATTGAGTCATTAATGCTTGTTTTTAAATTTGCTATTACCGATCCAAGCCAGATATTTTATGCTATCTATCTCATTGGTGGGGTTGGATTTTTGATGATTGCGCTTAGTTGCTATTTGTTTGTTTTAAGAAGGAGTAGTATTGATAGGGATTATTGATTATGGTGCTGGGAATATTAGAAGTGTGCAAAATGCGCTTGAGTTTGTAGGTGCTAAGAGTGAGCTAGTTAGCGATGCTGATCGTTTAAAGGAGTATGATAGACTTCTTTTACCTGGAGTTGGTGCTTTTGGCAAGGCGATGGAAGAGCTAAAATCTCGTGGCTTAGATAGTGCGATTTTAGAGTTTATATCCAGTGGTAAGCCATTTCTTGGGATATGCCTTGGAATGCAACTTTTGTTTGATAAAAGCTATGAATTTGGTGAGCATAGTGGTTTAGGTGTGATTAAAGGGAGCATTGTAGAGTTTGACAAAACTAAATTTAAAGAGCCATTAAAAGTTCCGCATATGGGCTGGAATATGGCTAAATTTACAAAACAAAGCAAGATTATAAAAGGTCTTAAAGATAGTGCTTATCTATATTTTGTGCATTCATATCATGCTATTTGTGATAGCAAATTTGCACTAGCTTATACAGATTATGGATATGAATTTGTCAGTGCTGTAGAGTATGAAAATGTCTATGGCTTTCAGCCTCATCCTGAGAAATCTCACGATAATGGGCTAAGAATTATTAAGAATTTTATGGAGCTATAATGGAAAAATATATGGCAATAGACCTAAAAGATGGCAAGGTAGTAAGGCTATCAAAGGGGGTTATGGATAGTGCGAAAATTTACTCTAATGAGCCTTGGGAGCTAGCTAAGAGATTTAGCGATGCTGGGGCAAAGTGGCTACATATTGTAGATTTAGATGGGGCTTTTGCTGGAGATGCGTTAAATTTAAAAACCATAGAAAAGATAGTGAGTGCGACGAATTTAAATATACAAATTGGCGGTGGAGTTCGTAATGAAGAGCGTATAAAGAGCTATTTAAGCTCAGGTGTAACTAGATTGATCTTAGGCTCAGTGGCACTTAAAAATCCTGAATTTGTAAAAGAGATGGCAAAAAAGTATAGAATAGTTGTAGGCATTGATGCTAAAGATGGCTTTGTAGCGGTTGAAGGCTGGGCTGAAGTTAGCAAGATGGAGGCCACTCATTTAGCTAAATTATACGCAGATGCTGGAGTAGAGGCGATAATAGCTACTGATATTAATAATGATGGTATGCTTTGTGGGTTAAATTTAGATTTTACCACTTCTATCGCAAAGGCTAGTGGCATTGCCACAATCGCAAGTGGAGGAGTAGCAAATTTAGCTGATTTAGAGGCTGCAAGCAAGGCTAAAGGGGTATCTGGAGTTATAATCGGAAAGGCGTATTATGAAGGCAAAATAGGGCTTAATGATATTTTTGGAAATAATTTTTAGTTATTAAAGTTATTTTAAAAGTAATTTTAGATAAAATACCGCCAAAGTTGTGAAAGGATAGTTATTGAAGTTATTAGTTGTTGATGATAGCTCTACTATGAGAAGAATTATAAAAAATACATTAGAAAGACTTGGTCACAAAGATGTATTACAAGCAGAGCACGGCGTGGAAGCTTGGGATTTACTTTGCCAAAATCCAGATATTGGTGTTTTGATTACTGATTGGAATATGCCTGAAATGAATGGTTTGGAGCTTGTCAAAAAGGTAAGAGCAGAGTCAAAATATGAAAATATGCCTATTATAATGGTAACTACAGAAGGTGGTAAAGCTGAGGTTATCACAGCGTTAAAAGCTGGCGTAAATAACTATATAGTCAAGCCATTCACCCCTCAAGTTCTTAAAGAGAAGCTTGAAGATGTCCTTGGGTAATGAAAGATAAATATTACGAATTAAAAGTCTTATCTTCGCAAATAGAGCTATTAAAAGATCTTGTATTTGAATTTGGATTTACCTGTATAGAAGAGATCGATAATGGCTTTATCATTAGAGATGAACATAATTTAAATGATATTAAATGGGGACTTGAAGAGTTTGCTAATCGCCTTGAGTATGATATAAAGAGCGATTTGCAGCTTAAAGATAATAAAGATTGGATTGATGAGTATAAAAAGGGTGTAGCCCCTATCGTGGCTGGTGATTTTTATATTAGACCTAGTTGGGAGCAGCCAAAAGATGGGTTGATAGACATTATCATTGACCCAGCTCTTGCCTTTGGATCAGGGCATCATGAGAGCACAAATTCATGCCTAAAGCTAATCTCAAAATATGCTAAAGATTATAATGAAGCCTTAGATGTAGGCTGTGGTAGCGGTATTTTAAGCATAGCTATGGCAAAGCTAGGTTTGAGCGTGGATAGCTGTGATACAGATGAATTGGCAGTTAAAAGCACGATTGATAACGCTCAAAAAAATAGCATAAATATACACAAGGTCTGGACTGGCTCAGTGATAAATAGCGACCAATGCTACGATTTAGTGGTGGCTAATATTATCGCTGATGTTATACTATTTCTTGCAAATGACCTAAAATCTAAAGTCAAAAATAGTGGTATTATCATACTATCTGGAATTCTAACAAAATATAAAAGCAGAGTTATCAACGCCTTTAGTGAATTTGAGTTAGTGGAAAATTTAACTCAAAATGAGTGGGAGAGCTTTGTATTTAAAAATCAAGGAAAATAATGGAAAATAAAAATCAATCAAATGGAAATAATAATAGTTTTTTTAACAAAAATCCTATTTTAGTATTTGCGATTTTTGCTGTGGTGATGGTGCTTATATTTCGCAGTATAAGCCCTGATGAGATGGGGATTTCTAGTGGAAATTCTAAAAATATCAGCTACTCAGAGTTAAAATCACTCATTAAATCAAAGCAGATAAATGAAGTTGTGATTGGTCAAACCACAATCAAAGCAAGTGGAAATTCTCAAACATATGTGGTTAAAAAGGTTGCAAACGACCAGACTTTAGTTCCGCTTTTAGAAGAGAATAATATCAGTTATGGTGCATATAGCGAGAGTAATTGGCTAAGCGATATGCTATTTTCTTGGGTTATTCCTGTGTTTATATTTTTTGCTATTTGGATGTTTCTTGCTAGTAGAATGCAAAAAAATATGGGTAGCGGAATTTTGGGTATGGGAAGCAGTAAAAAGCTAATTAATAGCGAAAAGCCAAAGGTTAAATTTGATGATGTTGCTGGAGTTGAAGAGGCTAAAGATGAGGTTAAGGAGATTGTAGATTTTCTTAAAAATCCTGAGCGATATATCCGCCTTGGGGCTAAGATACCAAAAGGGGTATTATTAGTAGGGCCTCCAGGAACTGGTAAAACCTTACTTGCTAAAGCTGTGGCCGGTGAAGCTGAAGTGCCATTTTTTTCAGTTTCAGGATCTAGCTTTATAGAGATGTTTGTTGGCGTTGGTGCAAGTAGGGTTAGAGATCTTTTTGAAAATGCTAAAAAAGAAGCCCCAGCTATTGTCTTTATCGATGAGATTGACGCCATTGGTAAAAGTAGAGCCGCTGGATCTATGATGGGCGGCAATGATGAGAGAGAGCAGACTTTAAATCAGCTTTTGGCTGAAATGGATGGCTTTGATAGTGATAAAAGTCCGGTAATTGTCCTAGCAGCGACTAACCGCCCAGAGGTTTTAGATGCGGCACTTTTAAGACCAGGTAGATTTGATCGCCAAGTTTTGGTTGATAAACCTGATTTTAAAGGTCGTGTGGATATATTAAAGGTGCATAGTAAAGAGGTTAAACTCTCAAATGATGTCAATATGGATGAGATTGGTCGTTTGACTGCTGGGCTTGCTGGGGCGGATTTAGCTAATATTATAAATGAAGCCGCTCTTTTGGCTGGTCGATCTAATAAGGCTAAGATTGACCAACAAGATTTAGTTGAAGCGGTTGAGAGAGCTATTGCAGGGCTTGAGAAAAAATCTCGCCGAATAAATCCAAAAGAGAAAAAGATAGTTACATATCACGAGTGCGGACATGCCCTTATAGCTGAAACTACTAAAGGTGCTGATAAGGTTACTAAGGTTTCAGTTATCCCAAGGGGGATAGCAGCTTTGGGCTATACTCTAAATGCCCCAGAAGAGAATAAATTCTTAATGCAAAAGCATGAGCTTATAGCAAAAGTTGATGTTCTCTTAGGTGGTAGGGCAGCAGAGCAAGTATTTATCAAAGAGATTAGCACAGGTGCTAGTAACGACCTTGAGCGTGCTACTGATATTATTAAAGCTATGGTTTCAATGTATGGAATGACTGATGTAGCAGGGCTTATGGTGCTTGAAAAGCAAAGAAATGTATTCTTAAATGGTGGTCAAACCTTAAAAGATTATAGTGATGATATGGCAAAAAAATTAGATGAATTTGTAAAAAATTTCTTAAATGAGAGATTTGAAGCAGTTGTAGCTACACTTGAGCTATATCGTGGTGCTATAGAGAAGATGGTAGAGTCTTTATATGAAGAAGAGACTATAGAAGGAGCTAAGGTAAGGGCAATTATTAGGGAGTTTGAAGAGGCTAATGGATTGCCTACTCGTTTGGTTGATATCGAAGATGAGAATTCAGATATTAAAAAGGCAAAAGAGAATTAAAATAGATGGATAATCTAGGAATTATAAGCAAATATGGCTATAAATGCGTTTTAATATCGGGATTGATTTTTATACTATCTTGGATTTTTGATATTTGGTTTTGGCTTTTTGCTGCTTTATTTATTGCTACTTTATGGGTATATAGAAACCCTGAGAGACTACCACAAAGTGAAGAAGCAAAGGCCATTTTATCACCAATTGATGGGATCGTAGATAGTATAAAAAAGTGTAATTATAATGGACGAAGCTATAGCCAAATTGTGATTCGCAATAGAATTTTTGATTCTGGGGTTTTGCGTGCCGTTTGCGATGTTGATGAGTTGATTATCAAAAAACGAAGCGGTCTTAATATACATAGTAGCGATTCAAATCTAAATTTACTTAGTAACCGAGTTACTATAATGTCAAAAAAAGAGGATATTATAATCCGTATTAGCACTTCAGCGTTTAGCTCTAAAATATATTTAGAAAATTTCACTCATATGAAATCTGGTCGTAGAATTGGTTTTTTAAAAGATGGCAAAGTCGTAGTTTTAATGCCGTTAAATACGAGAATATCTTATTCCAAAGGGGATAAAATTAAAGCTTGTAATGTTATAGGTTATATAGATGAATAATAATAAATTTATATACATACTTCCAAATTTATTTACAGCCGGTAGTGCATTTACGGGTATTATTAGTATTTTAGCAAGTGCAAATGGTGAGTTTGGTAAGGCTATTTTTTATATTGTAGTCTCACTTGTGCTTGATGGTTTAGATGGTAGAGTGGCAAGACTTACAAAGACTACTTCTAAATTCGGGGTAGAATTTGATAGTTTGGCTGATTTAGTAGCTTTTGGAGTGGCTCCTGCTATGCTATTTTATTTTAGTATTGCAGATGAATTTGGTAGATTTGGCTCACTTATTACGGCGATGTTTGTGGTATTTGGTGCGATTAGACTAGCTAGATTTAATGTTACAACCAATGAAAATGAGCCAAATATATTTATCGGTTTGCCTATTCCAACTGCTGCTATAGTGGCTGGATTTTGGATTGGAATTTATAATAAATATGAGATTATGCAAGGATATGAGTTTGCGTTTCTTATTTTAATGTGTCTGCTTTCTATATTGATGGTTTCTAATGTGAGGTATCCAAGCTTTAAAAAAGTGGATTTTAGTCGCGCAAATTACATTAAAGCTCTTGTTATATTGGTAATTATATTCTCTTTTTTATATTTATACCCATTAGAATCAGCCACTGCTTTGATTTCTATTTATACTATATATGGTATAATTCGCGCTATTTGGGCAATGTTTTTTGCCAAAAATATAAAGATAAAGGAGCAAAAATGATAGCAAATGGTAAAAAAATTTATATATTTATTTATAAACTCTCTTTGTTAAATCTGCTCTGTAGCTCTTTTTAATTCAAATTCATGCGTAATACGCTATAAAATATTTTAAATTTAAGGATAATAAAATGGATAAGATTATAATTTTTGATACGACTTTAAGAGATGGTGAGCAAAGCCCTGGTGCATCTATGAATACTGAAGAGAAAATTCAAATAGCACTTCAGTTGGAGCGTCTTGGGGTTAATGTTATGGAGGCTGGATTTGCCGCTGCTAGTCCTGGGGATTTTGATGCGATTAATCAGATTGCTAAACAGGTAGAAAATATTAAGGTAGCTAGCCTTTCAAGAGCTCTTGAGCGCGATATTAAGGCGGCTGCAGATGCCATTGCACCGGCTAAAAATAAAAGAATTCACACATTTATAGCCACTAGCCCAATCCATATGGAACACAAGCTTAAAATGAAGCCAGATGAAGTTATCAAAAGAGCAGTTGAAGCGGTTAAATACGCTAAAAGCTTTGTAGATGATGTTGAATTTAGCTGTGAAGATGCTGGAAGAAGCGATATATCATTCTTAAAAGAGATTTGCGATGCGGTGGTAAATGCTGGAGCTAGAACCTTAAATTTACCTGATACGGTGGGTTTTAGATTGCCTTATGAGATAGCTGATATGGTTAGAATCATGAGTGAATATATCGGCAATAGAGCTATTATCTCAGTTCATAATCACAACGATCTTGGCCTAGCTGTAGCAAATACTTTAGCAAGTATAAAAGCTGGAGCTAGACAGGTGGAATGCACCATAAATGGACTTGGAGAGAGAGCAGGTAATGCTGCTTTAGAAGAGATCGTTATGGCGATTAAAACAAGAAGCGATGAATTTAGTGGATTATATACTGATATTGTTACAAAAGAGATCTACCCTACAAGTCGCCTAGTAGCTAGTATCACTGGTATTGAGCCTCAGCCAAATAAGGCAATTGTAGGTAAAAACGCCTTTGCTCACGAAAGTGGCATTCATCAAGATGGTATATTAAAATGTGCTCAAACATATGAAATAATCAAAGCTGAAGATATAGGTGCTAAGAGAAATACTCTAGTTTTAGGTAAGCATAGTGGCAGACACGCTTTTAAAGATAAGCTTATAAATTTGGGTTTTGATCTTGATGATGATGAGATTAATGAAGCTTTTGGTAAATTTAAAATACTTTGCGATAAGAAAAAAGAGATTTTTGATGATGATATTAGAGCGCTTGTAAGCGATGAGATTATTAAAATTCCTGAAATTTATACTATTGAGGCCTTAAGCACCAACTCTTGTAATTTAGGCCACGCAAGTGCGGCAATTAGTATTAAATTTAATGATGATATTATCAGTGATGCAGCTCTTGGCAATGGCACAGCCGATGCGATATTTAAAGTGATAGATAGAATTAGCAAGGTTGCTGGTGAGTTAAAAGATTATAAGGTCTCAGCAGTATCACAGGGCAAAGACGCTCTTGCGAAAGTTACGGTTAAAGTGGCATTTGGCTCTGGTGAGCCTCCATTTATCGGGCATGGGCTTGATATAGATACTATGATGGCAAGTGCAAAAGCATATGTAAGTGCGTTAAATAGCTATTTAAGTATGAAAAAATAATAATATGAATTTGGCTATTTATAGCCAAATTTGCTTAGCACATTTTACACTCATAAGGTCAAAATATTTTTTTAAAAAATCCGATATATGGATAAAGGAGATAAAATGCAAGTAAATAACACAAATAGCTTAGATTTTCTAAGTATCAATCCAAATTCCCAAACCAATATCGACAAAATCAAAGAGTCTGCAAGCAAAGTAAATGCAAACGAGCTAACAAGAGGCTATTATATGCAGTTTATGCAGCAAACTCTTGATTATTCAAATGGCAATTTTAATATGCAAATAGGTCTTACTAGCCTTAGCTTTACTAATCAGGGTAGTAGCGCAAGCGATTTCACTCAAGGATTAAAAGATCTATTAAACCAAAATATAAATATCACTGGCTACAATGGCAAACCAATTGGCGATCTAAGCTCGCAAGAAGCAAGTAATCTAATAAGTGATAATGGATACTTTGGTATTAATAATACCGCAAATCGCATAGCTGATTTTGTCATAAATGGAGCTGGTGGCGATGTAGATAAGCTAAGAAGCGGTCTAGAAGGGGTCAAAAATGGCTTTTCTCAAGCTGAAGCCCTATGGGGACAATCCTTGCCAGATATATCGCAACAAACAATGGGAAAAACGCTAGATAGATTAAATCAAGCTATTATGGAGCTTAGCGGTAATGCTATCAATGTTACTGCATAGTGTATTTTTGATTATTTTTACGCTTTTAGTGGCTGGGTGCGTAGCTACTAAAAGCACACAAGAATTAGTTAAAAATAACTATATAAAAGGCACTATAACCTCCATTAGTAAGGTAAATGGTGGCTATGTCTATACCATCACATCAACTGATACAAGCAATGGTAAGCTCTCATCAGCACAAGGATTTAGCACGAAACCTTGCAATGTAGGGGATTTAGTTTATGCGAGATTAAATGGAGCTAAATTTGATTATTTTGCTATTTTAATCCAAGGCTATGAAAGCATAAAAGAGCCAGCCATAATCAAAAGTTACCATCGCAGCAAGAAAAATCTCACAGCAGATAAAATTCCAGTAGCCGAAAGCA
Source organism: Campylobacter porcelli (assembly GCF_002139855.1). Lineage (NCBI taxonomy): Bacteria > Pseudomonadati > Campylobacterota > Epsilonproteobacteria > Campylobacterales > Campylobacteraceae > Campylobacter > Campylobacter porcelli. The sequence goes on along the minus strand of NZ_CP018789.1, from coordinate 1,201,620 downwards.
TAGAGTTTTAATATCATAATAAGAAATTTATTTACGCTTTTTATACAGATATATAAGATATATATAAATACTAGCTTTGTATATAAAATTTGGCTAAACAAGGCTAAATTTTACTATTTTTCTTTTTAGCCACTTCGCTTTATTATAATTCACCATATTTTTTGGCTTACGGTTAAATTGAATAATTATAATTTCATAATAAAATTTCGCTCCACTTCTTACGCGGAATTTTTACTAATCCATTGGCGAAAATTTAAAATGCAACCATTGACCCTTCATTCTTGTGCTTTGCACTCTCTTTGAGAAAGTCCCTATTTTTAACTTCGCAGACTAGCCAAGCTAGTCTTTTCGACCAAAGGGGAGCCTTTGGAAACCCCTAAAGTCTCTACTCCGTAGGGTGACCCTATTAAAATCTGAGCTAACGCTCAGCTTTTATAAAATAAAAAAGCCAAACTGGGAAGGGGTTGGGATTTTAAGGGATAGGGGAACCCATTTTTACCTACTTTTAACGCACGAACAAAGTCCGTGCTAAAGTAGCAAATACTAAAGCCCCATAAATGGGGTACCCCACTTGTGGGGGCTTTAGGTGGGTCAAGGGAGTGTAGCTCCTTGTCGCAAAGGTCGGCTTTGCTGACCTGCGAAGTTAAAAATGGACAGGGGAAACTGTTTTGGCTTTCAAATTTTAGTTTCCCCTGTCCCTTAAAGAAAAGAATTTAAAAAATCTTTTATCGCAAAGAAATTCTTTTTCTTTTAAGGGGGAAGGGGGACGCTTTTTTGGCAGATGAGTGGTGCAATAGTCAAACGATACTAACTATCGTTTGACGGCACTACGAAACATAAGAGCAAAGCTACCTTACCCTCCCCCCCCCCTTTTTTTTAACAACCCCCAACCCCTTGAAAAAGCCTTTCAAGGTTGTCAAGCTATCGCTTGACTATTTTTACTATTTTATTTTTCATCACTATTAGTAATGCTTTTAATCAAACTCCCAACTTAAAATAAAATTCACCTTCCCAAATTTAATTATAAAACCATTACAAATTTATCTCACAGCCTAAATTTATAAATTTTCTTAAATTTTCATCTGGTTAATATCTAGAGTAATTTATTAAATTTAAGCCAAATTTAATGAAAATTTGAAAAATTTATATTAAATTTGCACTTTTTTTAAAAAAAGTGTTAAATTCCCCCCCCCCCATATAAACAATTTAATCTACCTTGCGATATAATCAAATAAGCCTAAGCAAAGGATTAAGCTTAAGGCAAATTTCTTTTAAAAGGATATAATATGAGTTTTAGAATAAACACCAACATAGCAGCTATGAATGCTCATGCTAACTCAGTAGTAAATGATAGAGCTCTTAGTAGCTCACTAGGTCGCCTTAGCTCTGGTCTTAGGATACAAACAGCAGCTGATGATGCCTCAGGGCTTGTTATAGCTGATAGCTTAAAATCTCAAGCAAATTCTCTAGGTCAGGCTATATCTAATGGTAATGACGCTATAGGTATAGTCCAAACAGCTGATAAGGCTATGGATGAGCAGATTAAAATACTTGATACTATTAAAACTAAAGCTATCCAAGCAGCTCAAGATGGACAAAATAGTGATTCAAGAAGAGCTTTACAAAACGATATATCAAGACTACTTGAAGAGCTTGATATGATAGCTACTACTACAAGCTTTAATGGACAACAACTATTAAATGGTAACTTCTCAAACAAAAACTTCCAAATAGGTGCTTATAGCAATGAGACTGCTAAGGTAAGTATAGGGGCTACAAATTCAAATACTATAGGGCATACGAGGTTTGAGACTACGAATAATGGTATATTCTCTGTCGTTTCTGGTGCGTTTTCAGATGGCGTTCAAGTAAAATTAAGCGGTATAGATGGTTTTCCTAATGGTTATGAATTTCAAAAAATAGAAGCCAGTACTTTATACACTGATGGCTACAAAGCCGTAGCTGAAATGATGAATGGAGTTTCAGATAAAACTGGTGTAAAAGTAAATGTAAACAATACTCAAATTATGTCTACTGCAGTTCAAGCTGGAACAGTAAAAGGACTTCAAATAAATGGTGTTATTATAGGAAATATAGAAGTTAAAGCCAACGATAGCGATAACACACTAATTGGAGCTATCAATGCTAAAAAAGATGAAACTGGTGTAGAAGCAAGTTTAGATAATGGTCGTTTAGTATTAGCTGCTAAAGATGGTAGAGCTATTAGAATAGGAACAATATCTACAAGTTACAGCAAATTAGGTGGTAGATTGTCTGGAGCCTCAGCTGCTTCTGGTCAAGGTGCTGCTTCTTTAGGTGTTGTATTAATGGGTCAGATAACCTTTGTTCGCCAAGACGCTAGAGATATTAAAGTAGGATTAAATGGTATGTCAGCTATTAGCGGTATGACGGCAGCAGCCATTACTGAGGCTTCAATTGCTACGGCAACTTATAATCAAGCTTCAATTAACCTTAAATATATGAATTCAGGAACAATTGATTTTTCAATTGCTAAAGCAATGGGGTATTTCGATGGCGGTTTCTCAAATGTATATAGCGAAGCAGATCAAGCCGGTGGCGTAAATACCTATGGTGGAGCTCAAGCTATGGTAGATGTAGCTGAGAGTGCTAGAAAAACACTAGATAAACTAAGAGCAGATCTAGGCTCAGTCCAAAACCAATTAGTAGCTACGATAAACAATATCACAGTTACTCAAGTCAATGTCAAATCAGCTGAAAGCCAGATAAGGGATGTGGATTTTGCTAGTGAGAGTGCGAATTTCTCTAAATTTAATATCCTAGCTCAAAGTGGTAGTTATGCTATGAGCCAAGCTAATGCAGTTCAACAAAATATATTAAGATTGTTACAGTAAATTAAATTTTAAACTTCTATAAAAGCTGAGCTACGCTCAGATTTTATAAGGGGAACAACCCCACGAAGTGGGGACTTTAGGGGTTTCCAAAACCAGCGAATGCGACGGCTTTAGCCGAGGTTTCTGTGAAAGGCTCCCCCCCCCCCTTTTTTTTTTGGTCGCAAAGTGGAGCTTAGCTCCACTGCGAAGTAAAAAATAATACAAAACAACCATATAATTATTGATAACAAATATATTTTTATTAAATTGATTTTTTAATAATAAATATTTATTCAATGATTATGATAGTGCTTTATTAGAAATATTAATTTATGTTATGCTTTATTGCTAATTTAAGTAGAGTGATTTATGATTAAATGGATAAATTTATGAAAGATTAAACCAAATTTATATATAATTCCGAGTTTTGAATTTTAAGTAGGGATTTTATCCGAACTAGTTCAAACAATAATTTTTTAAGGAAATTTTATGAAAAAAATTCTTTTTCTACTTGTAGCCTTAACAGGCTTGGCATTTGGTGCTGATGGCGAACAAATCAAAGCATTCTCAGTTGTAGCTGCTGGTATCGGTCTTGGTGTGGCTGCTCTTGGTGGAGCTATCGGTATGGGTCATACTGCTGCTGCTACTATTTTAGGTACAGCTAGAAATCCAGGTCTTGGCGGAAAACTTCTTACTACAATGTTTATCGCTCTTGCGATGATCGAAGCACAAGTTATTTACGCACTTGTTATCGCTCTTATCGCACTTTATGCTAACCCATTTTTAGGTTAATTTTCAGCCCCTAAATGGGGCTTTGCGATCATGGTGGAATGGTAGACACGCTATCTTGAGGGGGTAGTGCCGCTACGGTGTGCGAGTTCAAGTCTCGCTGATCGCACCATTGAAGTAAAATATGGCTTTTATCTAGTTTAATTTTTAATATTAGTTCATACTTTTTGAAAAATCTGTTTTTAAATATAATTATTTTCGAAATATATTGTTGATAAAATTTTATAAAATACTTAAAAATTTAGCTGTTTTAATTAATAAGCTAAATTTATCATTTAGTAGATATAATTTTAAAAGGTTAAGATAGAGATGAGAGTTATATTTTTATTTATTTTTTGCGTGATGAGTTTGGTGGCAGATTGTGATATATCCAAGGTTATTACCATAGAGCATAATGGTGACGATATTAATACATCAATTGTAAGTCAAAATACAAAAGAACATTATAAGATTAAATCAACCAAAATTGAAGCAAATAAGCAAGTTGCGATATCGATAACGGCGCAATTTGATACCTTAGTTAGCGTTAGTTTTGCTAGTGCCACAATGGCGAAATTTAGTTTTCAAATCTCAAATTCTAAGCAAAATAGCCATCTTATTTGTAATAATTCTTATTTAATCGATGGTTATGAGTATCAAGATATTAGGCTAAAAAGCGGTCAAAATCTATTAATAATCTTTGGTGTGGCTGATATCGGAGCTGATAAATATGAGTTTGAGTCTAATATTGTATTTGAGAGAGTTTTGTTAAATTCCAATCAAAATATAGATATTGGTTTTGGAGATATTTATACGCAGATTATTGGGCGTGAGTTTGATATTGAGTTTTATAGTAATGAGATGATAAGCGATCTTGAGATAAGGCTAAATAATGGTTATGAAATTTATAGATCTAGTAACTTTGATGGAGGGAAAATCAAAGCGATAATCCCAAATTTAGCTAATTTAAACTATAAAAATTTATATTTTTTAGCTAGATTTAAGGATCAAAAAGGTGCGCTAAGAGAGGTAAAATCGCAAAATTTCAATGCCAGAGTGGCTGAGTTTAAGCTAGAAAAAGTTTTGCAAAATCCAAAAGGCGGGGTGAAATATAAGGATTTTAGACTTCTTGCGCTTGATTATAGTGGTGCTAGGATTGTTGGGTATAATGCTAGTTTTAGTGGAGATTTTATAAAGCACACTTTGCCAAGTTGCTTAGCAAATATGGCTGATGAGACTATAGAATTTAGAGGTGGGGTAGGCGAGATTAGAACAGATCAAGATGGATTTGTTTATCCTGATATGGGAGTGGCTAGGCTTGAATTTGCTGATTTTGATAATAGCGATAAGGGTCGTGATGCTTGTTTGATAAATAGCTTTACAAATGAGCCAAATAAAGATGGTAAAATCGGCTGCTATACTAAAATCGCTCAAGATATTGGATATTTTGATTATGATAAAATCGCTCATATAAAGAGCGATTTTCACTCTAAATTTGGATTATTTGGCGTAGTTGAAGTTAATATTACTCAAGCTCAATATGATGATTTTATGGGAGTTGAGGCTGGGCTGGAGTTTGAAGCTAAGCTATTTGATAATAGCACGGCTAAGCTTTTTAGTGCTAATTGCTACGCTAATAGTGTAAGCTTTAGCAATTCTAGTAAGCTAATTATGAGTGCTCCAAATGAGCCAAAAGATCAAAATGGAATTTATCAAAGCGGTATTAATACCTATATTATCAGTAAAAATAGCTTTAAAAATGGCGTTGGTAAGGGTCTTGTAAAGCTATCATTGCCAAGAGATAGAGCACAAAATCCTTATAAAATCACACCAAATGATATAGATACAAATTTAACAATAAAATCAAATTTAGATCAAAATAAAAATTATAGCTATTTATATTATGCTAAGGCGTATGGTCAAAAGCTAACTCAAGCAACGAGCTATCCGCATATGGCTAATATTTATTTTGCTATTTATTGTGATAATGAGTGTCAAAATATAGCTAGAAATAGCGGCGAATATAGCCCTATTTTAGATAATAATATGAGCGTTATACCTGAGCTAAAAGAGCATTTTATCTTTAAAGATTTTAACGCTTCAAGCAAGATTGTGGAGTTAAAATCTAGTCTAAATTCTCCTAGCGATGTGATTGGTGGGGTGATGGATGTGCAAGTAGATAATGAGCAAAAGATTGAGTTTGAGATTAAAAATACGCATTTTTATGGCAGTGATTTTATTTTGGTTAGATTATTTAGGGATACTCCTTGGGTTGGGGTGGGGGATTATGGCGAGGTGATGGGGATACAAAAAGGTCAAAAAATTCGCTATAATCGTGCCATTGAGTGGTAAATATTAATTATTTTGAAATACAATTACTTAAATTTAGCCAAAGGATAGTAATGAAAAAAGTTGTGATTTTACTAAATATGGGGGGCGTAGATGAGCTAAGCCAAGTCAAGATATTTTTGACAAATATGTTTAATGACCCATATATTTTAGGGATTAAAAATCGTTATTTAAGGGCTTTTGTGGCATGGATAATAACAATGATGAGATTAAAACCAGCTACACAAAATTATATTAAACTAGGCGGAAAGTCCGCTCTAGGCGATATCACACGCTCATTAATAAATAAGCTAAATACTAAATTTGGCTCAGATAGCTTGGTTTTTGATTATGCTATGAATTACACTCCGCCTTTTGCTATTGATACTTTATCTAAGTATAAAGATGCTGATGAGATAGTGCTATTTCCGCTATACCCACACCATTCAGCAACGACAATTACTTCTAGTTTAGAAGGGGCAAATAAGGCGATTAAACAGCTTGGGATTGGCGCTAAAGTGAGAGTTGTAGAGCATTTTTATAGTAATATTGAATTTAATAATATCATATCCAATCATATCTCTAAATGTTTGGGTGATGATGATGCTAGTAAGATTGATTTGATATTTTCAGCTCACTCACTTCCGCAAAAGATTATTGATAATGGGGATTTGTATGAGAGGCATTTAAAGGGGCATTTGGAGATTTTAAAGGATATTTTAAGCAAAGATGGAATGAAATTTAAAAGCTTAACTTTAGCATATCAGTCTCGTCTTGGGCCTGTGAAGTGGCTAGAGCCAAATTTAAGCGAAGTATTGCCAAATTTAACTAGCAAAAGGGCGATGATATATCCAATTAGTTTTTGTATTGATAATTCTGAGACTGATTTTGAGCTAGCAATTGAGTATAAGCATATCGCAGATGAGAATAAATTTGAGTATTACAAGGTAGTTAAAGCCCCAAATGATAGCGATGAATTTGCTGATTTCATCGCTAATAATATTTAGTTTAACTCTGGATAGGTGCGCAGTAGCAGCGTGTAGGCGTGTAGGACGCTTTGAGCTCTTATGTAGTCTCTATCGCCACTTAGTAGTAGTCTAGATGAGATAGTGCCGCTAGTGGAAGCAACTGCTATAAATACCGTTCCTACGGGCTTTTGCTCGCTACCACCATCTGGACCAGCTATCCCGCTAATAGCAATGGCATAATCAGCACCATTTAGCTTCATAGCGCCATTTGCCATCGCTTCTACGCATTGAGCGCTAACGGCTCCAAAGCTATCTAATATCTCGTTATCGACCTTTATCCAGTGGTTTTTAATATTATTTGAGTATGTTACAAGTGAGCCATCAAAGATAGCACTAACCCCAGGAGTATTGCCAAGTGTCGCAGCACACATTCCAGCGGTACAAGACTCTGCAAATGTTATTTTTTTATTATTTTGGATTAGCTTTTTAGCGATAAATTCAACTATATTGTCTGAAGGAATAATTTTACCGATAAATAAATTTGCCACACTATCAATAAAGCTATCTATATGGCCGTATTTGCTGGTGCTAACCTTAATTTTAGTTAAGCCATCTATGACTTGAGTAAGGGCGATATTGACATTATAAGTGGTGGTAAGTGGCTCTAGCAGTATTTGAGCGCTCTCTTTATCAATATCAATTATATGAAATACCTTTGAGTTGTGGTTATCTTGGGTGAGAATTTCTGGCAACTCTTTGGTTGGCTCAGCTTTGATTAAGTTTATTTTGGAGTTATTTATATCTATTAAGAAGCTATTTTTGCTAAATTTAACTACTTGAGATGGCATAAGCGTGTCAGATTTAAGCTCTATTGTATCAGTTGTAAGCGTGGCTAGGATTCTACTAAGCGTATAAAATCCATTTTCATTAGCACATATTGTTATATTATCATAATTTTTAGTGGCATTTTCTATATAAAATGGTAGCTCTTTGTTATTATTTTGTATGTATTTTATAGAGGCAAGTGAGTCAAATTTCTTTTTATAGCAAGAGAAAAAATAGTCTAAAAATGGGTGATTTATCTGTAAATCTTCACCTAGAATTATAATTAAATTTTTCATATCGACCCTTTAGTAGTTGATTTTAAATTTAGTATAAAAATTATCGCTACTTTGAGTATTATAAAGCGATAAATCTATATGTATATTTTTATAAATTTGGGTATTTATGTAGTAATTTGCATTGTATTTGCTACTATCATCTTGGTAGAGTAGGGTGCCAATTTTGGTGTTTTTAAATATTTGAGCACTAATATCAGATGAGTGCGTACATGTGGTTTTGCTCTTAATATCATATATTGTGTTTATGGAGTTGGTGAATGTGAATATGTTTAAATTTAGATTATGCGATGCTGAATATATACCATATAAATTATAATCTTTATCATTTTTATTTAGCGTTTGGGTTATATTAAAACTAATATCTTTTGTAGTCCAGTGGTTAAATTTAAGCGATTCAATATCAATAAAATCAATATTGTTTAGCCCATTGTTGTCTTTATTATTAAGGGTGTAATGCGATGTTAATATTTTGAATTTTTGTGTATTTAAGTTTTTAATCATATCATCATTTAAATTTACTGGCGAAAGTGAGAGCTTAGTGCTATCCCTATCTATTTGCTCGCTACTAAGCTCAAAGCTATTTAAGAGCATATAGAATAAAGAAAGTAGGATAATTACTCTCAAATTTAATCCTTAATTTTAAATATTTTAATAAATTTAAAACCTTAACGATATGGCGTAAGAGAGCTTTATACTCTCTTATGGATACTAATTTGTAGATCTAGACTTAGATAGTATCATCGCGTCAAATATATCAAATAGCTTGAGTGAATACTCTTCTGAAGTTTTAAATTCTTTAACAATCATTGAAGCGTTGCTGGTGAAATCTTTACCCGCAAGGCTGATGGCAGAATTGATATATTTATGAACCATACTATGAGGCTCAAGTATTTGACCAAATTCAGGAAGATTGCCAAATATAGCCTTACCGCGATCTTCGCACCATTTGCCAAGACGACACATTGTGTGATCTAGCATTTGCTCATAATTTTTAGTATAGATTTGGTTATATCCATTTGTTTTAAATAGCATATGATCGATCTTAACAAGGCTTGTAAATATATCATATGAAATTAATTTAGCATTATCTTCTATATCTTTTGTATTGCTTATTAGTAGATCAAATTTGGTTATAAAGCCTTCGATATGTTTATTTGATTCGATTGAAATATTCTCTACTTCTTCGCTTTGAGCAAACATATCGCTAGCATTTTGTTTTAATAGATTTATATTCATCTCTACTTCTGCTGTGGCTTTTTGTGTTCTTTCAGCTAGTTTTCTTACCTCATCTGCGACAACAGCAAATCCCCTACCATGCTCTCCAGCTCTAGCTGCTTCAATGGCGGCATTGAGCGCTAGAAGGTTTGTTTGGTCTGATATATCTTTAATTAGGTTGATTACATTTGTGATCTCATCGACACTTTTGTGTAGATTTTCAGCTGCTATGCGAGTTTTATTACTTGAGCTTGTAATCTCATTTAGAGAGTCGATTAGCTTATTGCTAGATTGGCTTAGTTCAGCTATGTTATTTAGATTGAATTCGATTTTATCGATAGAGGCACGAGATAGCTCTAAATTCTTTTCAATGCCAGATTGGATATTTTTTGAATTTGCTTTGACGCCTTCAATCATATTTTTGGCTATTTCAGTTATTATTTCGCACTCTTTTAGGTTGCTTTGAGAAGATGATAGCTCCTTTATTTCAGCACGAAGTTTGCTATTTTCAGCATTTCTTGCTTCTAGCTCTTTTTTTAGAGCGACGATTTGTTCCTCATAATGAGAGATTTTTTTAGATGAACTAAACATATATTTTCCTTTTTAAATATTAACTATATCCAAACTTATATAATTTACAAGCCAAGATAAATAATTTGATTTTTCTATTCATTATTATATTATAAAAAGATTTAAATATAGATAAAAAATTGAATTTGAATGAAGTAATATTATGATAAGAGAAATTAAGTATATTATTTATTAAAATTTTTTATAGGTAACTTTGGGCTTTAAGCCCAAAAATTTACTCACTCTCTTTTGATTTTTTGTATTCCATTAAAATGTGATAAGCTTCATCTTTGAGTCTTAATTTCTCTTTTTTAAGAGTTTCTAGCTCAAATTGATCCATATGCTCACGACCCTCTTCTACATCTAAAATTTTTTGGTCTAAGTCATTGTGTTTGTTAAATACAGCATCAAAGTGGGCGTTTTTGCCTTTTAATTCTGTGATTAGATCTCTATATTCATGTAGCATTTATACTCCTTTTGAATTTAAAATTTCGACATTATACAAAAAAGATACTTAAAACAAGCCAACTATGATCTATAATCAGCATTGATTTTTACATATGTATGCCCTAAATCGCATCCATAAGCGGTAAATTCGCCATTGCCAATACCTAAATCACAAGTGATATGGTAGCTATCTTGTTGCATTACTTTGTGTGCTTTTTGCTCTCTAATTTCATCAAGTTCAGGATGATCTATATCATAGACTAGCACATCATCATAGTGTATAATAAGCTTGTTAGCATCACAACTAACTCCGCTAGCACCTATTGTAGAGGCGATTCTACCCCAGTTTGGATCCTCGCCAAAAATTGCCGTTTTGACTAGGAGCGAATTTGAAAGAGCTTTTGCGGCTTTGATGGCTTCATCGGTATTTAAAGCACCTTTAACCTTAAAAGCTACAACCTTAGTGCTACCTTCACCATCTTTTACCAAATTTAATGCCATTTCTAAGGTTATTTTATCAAGTGCGAATTTAAAAGCCTCTTTATCATATACGCCACTTTTGGCTGAGCTAAGTAGCATTAGAGTATCATTAGTGCTAGTATCGCCATCAACGCTAATGGCATCAAAGCTATTTTTAGTAGTAGAATTTAGTAGTTTATCCATATCATCTTGAGGGATATCAGCATCAGTAAGAATAAAGCAAAGCATGGTAGCAAACGCTGGATTTATCATACCTGCACCCTTACAAATAGCAGCGATATTAAAGCTTTTATTATTATCTAGCTCAACCCTAAAAGCGATCTCTTTTTTAAAGCTATCAGTTGTCATAATTGCCCTAGCAACGCCATCGCTATCTCTTTGGTTTAGATTAAATTTATCAAATCCTAATTTTATCTTCTCTTGATTTAATCTATAGCCAATTACGCCAGTGGAACTCATAATAGGATTTATTAGATGGGTTTTAGAGTTTAGAGTTTTAAATATCTCATCAATATCATTTACGCCATTTTGTCCTGTCATGGCGTTGGCATTTTTGGAATTTAGTAGTAAGAAATTTGATTTAAAAGCCTTTGGATAGCGTTTGAAATGAAGAATCGGTGCGGCTTGAAATTTATTTGATGTAAATTTAGCCGAGAGCATAAACGGCTCATTTGACCTTATAAATCCCAAATCATTATCGCCATTTGCCTTTAGTCCAGTGCTAACACCGCCAAAGAAAAATCCGTTTACATTCTCAAGGCCATTTTTAAGGCTTATTAGATTAAACATATTTTAACTCCTCTGGTTTGTATTTGCTAAAGATTAGGCGTTTTGTAGATCTAATACTCTCAGCTGTGCCGATAACTAGGAGCTTTGAGCCAGTTCCGATTAGCGTATCGCCATTTGGCATTGGGCTAAATTTACCATTTTGATCTGTTATACCTACAATATCAGCATTTGTTAATTTTCTCAAATGCGTCTCTTTGATCCGCTTAAACCTAATCCAAGAAGCCTCTGGAACCTTGATCTCTTCTATGTCTATTGGGGAATTTTTCTTATACAAAAATTGCTCTAGTATATTCTCCATATCTGGTCGCACACTTATAGCAGATATTCTTTGTGCTACTAGCTTAGATGGGCTTACGACAGAGTCAGCACCTAGCTTGATGAGTTTATCAGTATCGCTATCATTATCTGAGTTTGTCATAATGAAATATGGCTTTACTCTACCAAGCTCTTTTTCATATAATCTAACAGTGGCTATCAAAGCGATATTATCAGCAATATTTGGGCTAAGGGTGATTAATCCTTTAGCGCTTGAGAGATGAGATTTTAAAATAGCTGATTGTGTGTGTGGCTCATCAATTATGTAGTATGGATATTTATATGTTTCAGCTATTTGAGCTAAATTCTCATTGCTATCTATAACCACAAATGGAATATGATTTTCTCTAAATTGCCTTGATAGCTCAATAGTATAGAGATTGTGGTAGCAGATAACGAAGTGATTTTTAAGTCTTGCGATCTTATATATCATGCTTCTCTCCTTTAATATCCTAGTTAAAACACCTTTTTTGACAACTTCAATTATAAGACCCAAAGAGAATGTAAATAATCCAAATCCTATGAGTATAAATAATATGGTAAAAAGGCGTCCGGCGGTATTTATATGTGAAACTTCGGTAAAGCCAACTGTGGTAAATGTCATTCCAGCTTGATATATTGCATCAACAAGCGTAAATCCAGTAGTAATCATATAGCCAAGTGTGCCAAATAGCATCATTAAAACTACAAAGATAATTGGAAGACGAAAGGCTTTTAATTGTTGGTATAATTCAGTATTTAAATCATATTCAGGTTTGGACTCATCAGTCCAATTGAGGAATTTTTTAATCTTTTTTATCAAAGACATAAATCCCTCTTTATATGGTTATTTTGATTGTTTTTTCATTGTTCTTAAAGTAGAAGCTGCGACTTTAATTTTTCTAGTTGTGCCATCTTCTAGTGTTACTCTTACAGTGCGAAGGTTTGGCATAAATCTTCTTTTTGTTTTGTTGTTAGCGTGGCTTACATTGTTTCCGACCATAGGGCCTTTGCCAGTAATTGCACATTTTTTTGACATTTTATATCCTTAGTTTATAAAAATTTGGGGTTAATTATATCTAAAATAACCCCAAAATTAGCTTAAAAACAAATTTAGAATGCTGGAACTATAGAGCCTTTATATTTGTTGGCTATAAAATCTTTAACAGCTTGACTTTGAAGTGCTTTTCCAAGAGCTTTTATCTCATCTTTATCTTGATTGCCATCTTTAACAACTAAGATATTTACATATGGACTCTCCTTAGATTCTATAATCAAAGCATCTTGAGTAGGATTTAAATTAGCATTCATTGCAAAATTTGTATTTATAACCGCAATATCAACATCGTTTAAAGTGCGTGGCAAAGTGGCCGCTTCTATCTCTTTAAATTTTAGATTTTTAGGATTTTTGGTAATATCTAATGGAGTGCGTAGTTGTGCGTTTGGATCTAACTCAATTAACTTAGCAGAAGCTAACACATCTAGGGCACGGCTCTCATTTGTAGGGTCGTTTGGAATGCTTACTATAGCGCCGTTTTTTAGCTCATTTATGGATTTTATCTTTTTGCTATATACTCCCATTGGCTCTAAATGCACGCCAATAGTTTTTACTAGATGAGTGCCTTTATTTTTGTTAAATTCATTTAAATAAGGGATATGTTGGAAGAAATTAGCATCTAGATCGCCATCTTCAACGGCAATATTTGGGATAACATAATCATTAAATATTTTAATCTCTAAATTTATTCCAGATTTTTTTAGCTCTGGTGCGATGAATTCGAGTATCTCAGCGTGTGGAACTGGAGTGGCGCCAACTTTTAGAGTTTGTGCAAAAGCAGAGGTGATAAGCCCAGCAGCGACTATACTTAAAGCTAGTAGTTTTTTCATATTTTATCCTTAAGTGTTAAATTTGATCTGCTATTATACAAAATAGATTATAAATTTAAAATAATAAGGAAAAATATAATGAAAAAAGTGCTATCCATAGCAGGTTCTGATCCATCTGGTGGGGCTGGAATTCAAGCTGATATTAAAACCATAACCGCCCATAAGCTTTATGCGATGGCTGTTATAGTCTCCTTGACTGCACAAAATACAAAAGAAGTAAGCGGGGTTTTTGATTGTCCAATTGAGTTTATTAAAGCACAGATGGATTCTGTATTAAGCGATATTACTCCAGATTCAATCAAGCTAGGAATGCTTTCAAATTCTAATATAATGCGTATAATAGCAAAGGCGTTAAGGCAATATGATTGTAAAAATATAGTTTTAGACCCAGTGATGGTAGCTACAAGCGGTACTAGGCTCATGGATAAAGACGCTTTAAATGTTTATATTGATGAGCTTTTTGGTATGGCAAAAATCGTAACGCCAAATTTACCCGAGGCTAGTATATTAAGTGGTATAAAGATAAAAAATATAGATGATATGGAGCGAGCAGCTATCAAGATTAGTAGCTATGGGTGCGATAGTGTGCTTATCAAAGGTGGGCATTTTTCTAGTGATGCTACTGATTTGCTCTATAAAGATGGAGAAATCAGCCTATTTCATGCTACTAGAATAGATACTAAAAATACCCATGGCACGGGATGTACTCTCTCATCTGCTATTGCGTGTAATATCGCTAATGGATTAAGTATAGAAGATTCAATCCAAAAAGCAAAAGATTATGTAAGAAATGCTATCAATAGCAATTTATCCATAGGGCATGGAAATGGACCGATCAATCACTGCTGGAATTTATAAATTTAGTTTAAAGAGATTTTATCAAGAGGCTAAAGCCCCTTGATGATTAAGCGTATATATCTAATCTACCGGCTTTAGCGGCTTCATTTTGAACAAATTGCGTAGGATTAGTAACCGCTAAAGGTGCGTTGCTAGCTGGTGTTTGCATATTTGCACCGACTATGCCATTTAGGATATTACTCATCGCAGTTTTCTCTACATCCATTGATTTTTTAAGCGCCATAGTGCTTGCTGCTAATTGGGCATCGGCATTTACACTTGATACCATATCAAACTCCTTGATTTATTTATAAATAAAATCGGCTAAAATTTAAATTTAATTACTTTTTAACAATTTTATATAGTAAATTTCCGCTACTTTGTATTATTTGAACCATTATGATTAAAATAATAACAGTATAAGCCATAATATCTGGGCGAAATCTTTGGAAGCCATATCTCATAGCTACATCGCCAAGTCCGCCACCGCCAACCGCACCAGCCATCGCTGTAAAGCCAACAACTACTATTAATGTAAGGGTTATGGCATTTATGATGCTTGGCAGTGCCTCTACAAATATAACCTTAAATATTATTTGAGTTTTAGTGGCTCCATAGCTTAGCGCAGCTTCAATTATACCGCTATCTACTTCATTCATTGCATTTTCAATTAGCCTAGCTATAAAGGGTGCTGAACCAATAGTAAGCGGAACGATAGCCGCTGTGGTGCCAATACTTGTCCCAACAATAAATTTGGTAAATGGAAATAATACAATTATAAGAATAATAAATGGAAAACTTCTAAGAGTATTTACTATTATATCTAATGAATTGTAGATTGCTCTATTTGGTTTTAGGCCATTTTTGCTAGTTATGACTAATATAATGGCTAAGACTAATCCAATGATAAAGGCTAAAAATGTAGAGACAAAGCTCATATATAAAGTGTCTAAAGTCGCTTCAAAAAGTAGTTTTGCTATCATTTTTTCTCCTTTAAAATTTCATATAAAGCCCCTTGACTTTTTATAAATTCCTCCACTCTAAGCTCATCTTTTGGCTTTACATTTATAACTAGACTTCCAAGGACGCTACCACCTAGCTTTTCTAATTTGCCCCAAACTATGTTAAAATCAATATCAAGCCTTCTAGCCATAGATGTGATAATGCTATTCATCGCTACATTTGGTGGGAAAAATATCTTTATATTTACCCCAGTATCTGGTAAAATTTCATCTTCTCCAAGGAAGTTTTTCATATTTTCATCTGGATTTAAAAATAGCTCTACAATTGATCCGAAGTTGGTTATCACGCCACTTTGGAGTAAAATAGCTCTATTTGCTATGTTTTTTACCACCTCCATTTCGTGTGTGACTAGCACTATTGTGATACCAAGCTTCTCATTTATCTCTTTAAGTAGGCTTAAAATTTGCTTTGTTGTGTTTGGATCAAGCGCGCTCGTAGCCTCATCGCTAAGTAAGATTTTAGGATTAAGTGCTAGAGCCCTAGCAATGGCAACTCTCTGCTTTTGACCCCCACTTAGCTGACTTGGGTAACTTCTAGCCTTATCTTTTAATCCTACAAGCTCTAAAAGCTCATCAACACGGGCTTTTATAGCCTTTTCATCATAGCCCCACACACGCAAAGGCATAGCGATATTTTCAAAAGCTGTTTTTCTACTCATTAAAGCAAAATGCTGAAATATCATGCCTATATCTCGCCTAAGATCTCTTAATCCATTTTCATTTAACGATTTTATCTCACGCCCTAGCACTTTTAGACTGCCATTTTGATAGCTTTCAAGCCCATTTATACAGCGTAAAAGCGTGCTTTTACCAGCACCACTGTGACCAACGATAGCAAATATTTCACCCTTATTTATCTCGCAACTAACATTATTTATGATGAGATTTTTGCCATAATATTTTTTTAAATTTGAGATTTTTATCATATTTTAACCTATTTTTTTGAAAAAATCGAGATCTAACTCAATACAACCATTGTTATCACATTCCACTTCTTTTGGTATTAAGGAAGAATTTTTTGTATCCATATTTGTTGGAGATTTTTCAGAGATTGCTCTTTTTGGATATAGATAAATGAATTGTTTATTTTCAAAATTTAAATTTGCTGATTTGTGTAAATTATAAGCACTATATAAATAATCGAATAGAAGTTGACTATTTTTGCATTGTTTTAAAGCTTTATCACGTGGATTTTCATCATTATTATATATTGTATCGCCTGAGGTGGATTTTAGCTCTACAAAATATACTTTATCATAACTAACTACTATAAAATCGCAAGATGGAATAGCATCTTTAAATAGTTCAGCTTTAAATTGATCTTTTTGTTTTAGAACAAAAAAACTTCCATTTTTTTCTATACTAACTTTCTTGATATAACTTTTATTATTTATTTCTTCTATTATATAATATTTCCCATCCCCGCATTTTAAATTATCGCTTAAAAAACTATAAAAATTTTGTAATTCTTTTTTCATAATCGGCTCTTTAAAATTTGCTCATAAATTTTATCTTGAGCTATGTTTTGCATATTTATCACTTCATTAAAAGTTTTCATAAAAATACCATCATCTTGAGTAATTTTAACACTTTCAGTAGTTATTTCATCTCTAATTTTTATAGTTTGATAAGCTCTTACTTTATTAGCGTCTAATTGCATTTGTTTTGAATACTCTTCTAAATTTTTCAAATTTTCATCGCTAATATTTTTTAGGCAAATACATGAACTAAACTCACGCAAAATATAATCGCTATGAGTGCTGATAAACACCTTTATGCCGATATTTACCAACATAACTAAAAGCCTAGCTAGTAGAATTTGATTTTTTGGATGCAGGTTTAATTCTGGTTCATCTATAATTAAAATATCATTTTTTTGTGCTTGAAATCTAATATATAAATCTAATAAAAATAAAGATTTAACAGAGCTAGAAGTTTGCTGGATATTTATAGTTTTGTGTTTTTGGAGTATTTTTTGTTTTGCACCAGTCGCAAATTGTAATCCATAATCATTTATTATATATTTTCCGCCAACTATCTGCCAAAGCAAATCTAAAATTTCATTATTTTTACTTTCAGCGATAAAGCTTTTTTGATTAGTAACATTTGATATATCATTTATAAGAGATATATTGTCAGTAATTGGCAAAGGATAGCGAGAGGTAGCTTTTTGTATATAGTTATTTATATTATCGATGATATCTCCTTGATTATTTTGGGTTAGACCTGCTAGGATGTTATTTCTGCTTATATTTAACTCACTATAAAACATAGCAATACCTGTGCGTTCTACACTAATAATATTTATTTGATGTCTATAAAATAATCTGCTTATTATAAGATAAACTAAAAATAAATGTATATTTTGAGATGATAAATCATCTCTATCAAAAAATTCAAATATTATATTTTCATCTGCTTTATAAACATTAAAGAAAGAATTTTGCTGTTTAAAAATCTTTTCGTAATTTAAAATTTCAAAACTTAATTCAAATTTAGCATCTTTGTAAATATCTGCATTGCCTCCTAAAACTTTTACAAGTTTATTTTTGTATAGCTTATTCATTTCGTTTTTTAGATTTGCGTGAATTTGGATAAATTTTGTTTCTTCAATAGCGATAATATTTTTTTCTTTTTGTATAAAACTATCTTTATGCCTTAAAATAAGCTCATTAATATTTTCAGGTAATAATCTCCAAAAACCATAAAAAGCATAAACAGCATAGGTTTTACCACTATTATTTTCACCGCAAAGAATGGTTAAGTCGCCAATTTCTATCTCCGCTTGATTTAAAAGTCCTAGATTTTTAACCTTAAAATTCATTATTTATCCTTATATTTCTCCAAAATTTCTCAGCTCACTACACACTTTTTCAAATTTCTCCTTAGCAGTTACTAGACCATCTTTATTGGTTTGTAGCACGGCTTGTGGAGCATTTGCTACAAATTTTTCATTATTTAGCATATTTTCAAGCTTAGCTATCTCTTTTTCAAGCTTGGTTTTTTGCGAATTTAGCCGTGCGATGATGGCAGTCGTATCCACTCCTGAAAGCGGGATAAAGCTCTCTAAATTCTTACTTACATCTCTAGCTGAGTTTGGCACTATCTCATCTGTAAGCTCTATCTCTTCGCATTTGGCTAGGAGTTTGATGAAATTTAGATATTGGTTTATATTTAAGTTTTTGTTTATCCTTATGAAGGCTTTTGAAATTTTAGCATTTCCTTGGTCGATTGTAGCCTTAGCACGGCGAATGCTTATAATGGCTTCGATAATTAGCTCAAATTTAGCTACGATCTCCTCATCTATTGAGCTAGATTTTGGGTATTTCATCACCATTATGGAGGTAGAATTCTCTAAATTTGTGCCACTTAACTCGTGATACAAATACTCGCTTATAAAAGGCATAAACGGACTTAATAGCTTCATACTCTCTTTAAAAATAGAGCCAAGCTCGATAATCGCACTCTTATTAGCTTTTGATAGTTCAATTCCCCAATCACAAAACTCATCCCACAAAAATTTATACACCCTATCTGCTGCATCATTAAATCTATAGCTATCAAGAGCCTTTCTAGTCTCATTTGTAGCTATTTTAAATCGGCTTAGTATGTATTTTCCAAGCTCTGAATGCACAGCATTTTCATCAAAATCTGGGAATTTATCTGCATTTAGCATTAGGAATTTACTTGCGTTGTAAAGCTTGTTTGTAAAATTCCTTACTAGCACCATCTTCTCTTCACTTAGCCTTATATCTCGACCAGCAACGCAAAGTAAAGTAAGGGTAAAACGCAAAATATCAGCTGAATATTCATCTATTTTTTCTAGTGGGTCTATCACATTTCCACTTGATTTACTCATCTTTTTGCCATCTTTATCCTTTACAAGTGCGTGAAGATAAATATCTTTAAAAGGTAGTTTTTCTGTGGCATTTTCGCACTGAAACATCATTCTAGCAACCCAGAAAAAGAGTATATCAAAGCCAGTAATTAGCATAGTATTTGGGTAAAATTCGCTCAAATCGCCATCAAACCATTTATCATTTTTCAGCGCATCTCCATTTCCCCAGCCAAGCGTAGAAATAGGCCAAAGCCCACTAGAAAACCAAGTATCAAGCACATCAGGATCTTGAGTGAATTTAACTCCACCACATTTTGGACATTTTAGCGATTTTTCACTCTCATCAGCCCACTCATATCCGCACTCGCAGTAAAATACTGGAATTTGATGCCCCCACCATAGTTGGCGACTAATACACCAATCTTTTAGCTCTCTCATCCACGCATTAAAGCTATTTATCCAGTGCGATGGGTAGAATTTAGCTCCGCCATCATTTACATCTTCTATGGCTTGTTTTGCGATATTGGCTTTTACAAACCACTGCTTACTTATATATGGCTCAACTACATTTTTACAGCGGTAGCAATATCCTACTTGATTTTCATAATCTTCGATTTTTTCTACAAAGCCCTTGCTTTCTAGCTCATTTATGATTTTTTCTCTAGCTTCTAATCTCTCTAATCCTTGAAATTCCCCACAATGCTCGTTTAAAATTCCCTTTTCATCAAAGATAGTTATAAATTCCAAATTATGCCGTTTACCCACTTCGTAGTCGTTTGTATCGTGAGCTGGAGTTACTTTCACCACGCCAGTTCCAAAGCTTATATCAACATGACTATCAGCAATAATCTTGATTTTACGATTTAGTAGCGGTAGCTCTACGCTTTTACCAATTAAGCTTTTATATCTCTCATCATCTGGATTTACCATCACAGCAGTATCGCCAAAGTAGGTTTCAGGTCTAGTAGTAGCCACCACGATATAGGGACGCTTGCTCGCATCTTTAGCGGAGCTTGAATTTTGCTCGCTTGATGAATTATTTATTCTATCTGCACTCGCAAAATTCTGCGCAACCCCCAAATCCGCTTCGCAATCGCCACCTATCTGGCTATGGTTTGAACAACTATTTTCACATAAAAAATATCTCAAATGATATAATTTGCCTTTATTTGCCCTATGCTCGACCTCTACATCGCTTAAGGCTCCATCGTGAGTACACCAATTTACCATATAGTTTCCGCGGACTATCAAGCCCTTATTATATAAATTTACAAAGGCTTTTCGCACGGCGTTTTTTAGCCCCTCATCCATAGTAAATCGCTCTCTACTCCACGCTGGAGTTATACCAAGGCGACGCATTTGGTGGAGTATTATGCCACCGCTTTTTTCCTTCCATTCCCAAGTTTTTTTAAGGAATTCATCTCTTCCAATTTGCTCTTTTGTAAGCCCACTAGCTAAAAGTTGTTTTTCAACCACATTTTGAGTAGCAATTCCAGCGTGATCAAGCCCTGGTTGCCATAGAGTTTTATACCCATCCATTCTTTTATATCTTGTTATTATATCTTGTAAGGTAAAGGTAAGCGCATGCCCTATATGAAGCACTCCAGTAACATTTGGGGGCGGCATCATAATGCAAAAAGTTTTATTGTCTTCTTGAATATTTTTGTTTCCATCTATCTCAAAATATCCACGATTTTCACAAATTTTATAAAATTTCTCTTCTACCATTTTCGCATCATAAAATTCAGCCATTTTTTGCCTTTAATGAAATATAAAAAATATGCGATTTTAGCTAAATTTATATAAATAAATAATAAAATTTATGAAGCTGTAAGCCATTTTAATGGATAATAGCGACTTTAGACTTCTAAATTATGAAAGGATTAAAATGGATTTTCGTATAGAAAAAGACACAATGGGCGAGATTAAGGTGCCAAATGATAAGTATTGGGGAGCTCAAACTGAAAGAAGTTTAGAGAACTTTAAGATCGGTAAAGGCACTATGCCAAGTGAGGTTATAGAGGGTTTTGCGTATCTTAAAAAGGCTTGCGCTATCGTAAATAATAAGCTTGGTCGCTTAGATGAAGCTAAGACAAAAGCTATTTCTCAAGCTTGCGATGAGGTATTAGCTGGTAAATTAGATGGAAATTTCCCACTTGTAGTATGGCAAACAGGTAGCGGAACTCAGTCAAATATGAACTTAAATGAGGTTATAGCTAACCGAGCTACTGAGATTTTGGGCGAGGATTTTAGAAGTAAAAAGCTAATCCATCCAAATGATGATGTAAATAAGGGTCAAAGCTCAAATGATACCTATCCAACTGCTATGAGAATTGCTTTTGTCTTAGAGATTGCTAAGCAGCTACTTCCAGCTATTGATAAGCTTTTATCTACGCTTGAAGCAAAGAGCAAAGAGTTTGCAAATATCGTAAAAATCGGTCGCACTCACTTACAAGATGCTACACCTTTAACCTTAGGTCAAGAGTTTAGTGGATATGCCCATATGCTAAAAGCTAGTAAAAATCAAATTCTAGCTACAATTCCATTTTTAGAAGAGCTTGCTATCGGTGGGACAGCTGTGGGAACTGGATTAAATAGCCATCCTGATTTTAGCCCTATGGTTAGTGAGGTCTTAAATGAGATAACTAAAACTGAGTTTAAATTTAAATCTCATCCAAATAAATTCCACGGATTAACAAGCCATGACGCTGAAGTTTTCTTAAGCGGTGCTTTAAATGGTCTTGGATCAAATTTAATGAAAATAGCAAATGATATAAGATGGTTAGCAAGCGGTCCAAGATGTGGTATTGGCGAGATAAATATCCCTGAAAATGAACCAGGAAGCTCTATTATGCCAGGTAAGGTAAATCCTACTCAATGCGAAGCCGTAACAATGGTAGCTGTCCAAGTAGCAGGCAACCATGTAAGTGTGGCTATGGGGGCATCTCAAGGAAATTTTGAGCTAAATGTATTTAAGCCAGTTATAGCTCACAATATTTTAGAGAGCATTAGATTATTAAGCGATTCTATGATTAGCTTTAATGACCATTGCGCGGTGGGAATTACTGCAAATGAAGCTAAAATCGATAAACTTCTTCACGAAAGCCTTATGCTTGTAACTGCTTTAAATCCACATATTGGATATGAAAATGCAGCAAAAATAGCAAAAACAGCTCATAAAAATGGCACAACCTTAAAAGAAGAAGCTATAAATTTAGGTCTTTTGACAGCGGCTCAGTTTGATGAGTGGGTAAAACCTGAAGATATGACCGCTCCTAAAAAGTAAATTTTTAAAATCGCATTGCCTATTTTGGCAGTGCGTTTGACTTATGAATCTTAAATTTAAAATATTTCAATCCACAATTGCTGTTATGATGGGTTACGCATCACTTGGCTTTGCCTTTGGGCTATATGGTGCTAGTATGGGTATGCCAAGCTGGATAATGGGCATTACAAGCGTGATGGTTTATGCTGGTAGTGTGGAGTTTTTGTTTGTTGCTTTTATCGTAAGTGGAGCGAATTTGTGGGGAGTATTTTTTATCTCATTTTTGCTAAATTTTAGACATTTTTTCTACACTTTAGGACTTTTAGAGGAGATTAAAAAGCTTAAATTTAGATATTATTTTATCTATGCTTTAAGCGATGAGACTTATGCTTTGATTAAATCACGCAATGATATTGATGACACAAATAGGGATTTGATATTTAATTTTACCGCTTTTTTAAACCAAATTTACTGGGTATTTAGCGTAATCTTAGGTAGTATTTTGGGCTCAAATTTAAATTTAAATTATAAGGGGATTGAGTTTAGCTTGGCTGCTTTGTTTGGTGTGCTTTCATATGAGGTTTTTAAACGAGATAAAAATAATCGTGTGGCTATGCTTGGATTTGGCGTGGGGATTTTGGGGCTATTTTTATTTCCTTTGCACTACTATCTATTTTGCTCACTTATTTTGGTTATGCTTATTTTGATAATTTTTAAAAGGCTGTTTTAATGGAGTATTTGCCATATATTTTAGCTGGTTGTGTAGCAACCTTACTTTGTAGATTTTTGCCTTATTTTTTGTTTAAAAAACGAAGTAATGGGGAGGTGCTTAAATATTTAGAGCGTAGAAGCACTTTAGTGATTATGATTATTTTGACGATTTATGCAATCGCTAGTATGAAATTTGATAATATTTGGCTTGGTGCGTGTGCGGTGGCTTGTCTATTTTTGGCTATTACTTTACAAATTTGGAGAAAAAATAGCCTAATAAGCATAGCTGTGCCTACGATTTTATATATTTATATTGCTAATTTTAGCGGTTTGTAATTTTTAAATAAATTAATTTTTTTGCTTAAATTTAACTAAGATAAAATAAGTATTATTAATCTTTTATTTTTAAAATTTATTCTAATAATTTAAATTTAATAAAACAAATATAACATAATATCGGTTTATAGTAGCTTATAATTAAAATATCTTTAAAATATAAATTTAATTTTTATTTATCAATTTTATCAAGTTAAATGATAGTAAAATAACGGGTAAAGAATTTATTTTAAGATAAATTTAATCTCAATTAAGGAGAAATTATGGTAGATAATCACAATGTAACCACCATACAAAATAGACTATCAGAGTTAGCCAAGCTTCCAAAAATGAAGTCAAATAGCTCTATTATGGAGGTTTTAAATGAGCATGGATTTACTCGCCGTGACTTTATGAAGTGGGCTGGAGCGATGACGGCTCTTATGGCTTTGCCAGCTAGTTTTGCACCTATGGTGGCTCAAGCTGCTGAGCTTAGCGATAGATTGCCTGTGATTTGGCTACATATGGCTGAATGTACTGGCTGTAGCGAAAGTCTTTTAAGGAGCGATACGCCTACAATTGATAGCTTGATATTTGATTATATTAGCTTAGAATATCACGAGACAGTTATGGCCGCTTCTGGCTGGCAAGCTGAAGAGAATTTAGAACAAGCCATAGAAAAATATAAAGGCAAATATGTTTTAATGGTAGAAGGTGGAATTCCAGATGGCGATAGTGCATTTTATCTAACAGTAGGACCAAAGGGCACAACAGGTAGAGAACACGCCATTCATGCTAGTGATAATGCTCTTGCTATCTTTGCCATAGGGACTTGCTCTAGCTTTGGCGGTATTCAAGCTGCAGCACCAAATCCTACAAACGCTCAGCCACTTCACAAAATTACCAATAAACCAGTAATAAATGTCCCAGGCTGTCCTCCAAGTGAGAAAAATATCGTTGGAAATGTTTTAAATTTCTTACTATTTGGCACACTTCCAGCTCTTGATGTTTATAATAGACCAAAGTGGGCTTATGGGCTTAGAATTCACGATCTTTGCGAAAGACGCGGTCGTTTTGACGCTGGTGAGTTCGTGCAAGAATTTGGCGATGAAGGTGCTAAAAAGGGCTATTGCTTATATAAAGTTGGCTGTAAAGGGCCATATACATTTAATAACTGCTCTAGAGAGAGATTTAATCAACATACTAGCTGGCCTATTCAAGCTGGACATGGATGTATTGGCTGCTCTGAGCCGGATTTTTGGGATCAGATGGGGCCATTTGAGGTGCCACTAGGCGATAGATTGTATAATACCGTATTTGATGGGCTTGGAGCGGACGCTATAAGCGATAAGATCGGTATAGGTGTATTAGCCATCACAGGTGTAGCTGTAGCGGCTCATGCACTTATCGCTACTGCAACAAAAGAGAAGGAGTAAAATATGAGCGGACAAAGAATAGTAGTTGATCCTATTACAAGAATCGAAGGTCACCTTCGTGTGGAGGTAGTTGTAGATGAGAATAATGTAGTTAAAGAGGCTTATAGTGGCTCAACTCTTTGGCGTGGTATTGAAGTGATTGTAAAGGGTAGAGATCCAAGAGATGCTGGATTTATGACTCAAAGAATTTGTGGAGTGTGTACATTTTCTCACTATAGAGCAGGTATTGAAGCTGTAGAAAATGCTCTTGGTATCGTTCCTCCACTTAATGCAAAATTAACTAGAACTCTTATGAATGCAGCTCTATTTTTACACGATCATCCGGTGCATTTTTATCAACTCCACGCACTTGACTTTGTCGATGTGGTAAGTGCTCTTAGTGCTGATCCTAAAAAGGCTAGTGAAGAAGCATTTAAATACTGCGATACCCCATATGCTTGTGGTGCAGACCAGCTAAAATTAGTCCAAGATAAGGTGAAAAAATTTGTAGAAAAAGGCAATCTTGGGCCATTTGCTAATGCCTATTGGGGGCACTCTACTTATAAATTTACTCCAGAGCAAAATCTAATAGCCCTTAGCCACTATCTAGAGTGCTTAAGACTTCAAAGAACAATTGCTCAAGCTATGGCGGTATTTGGTGCTAAACAGCCTCATCCGCAAAGCCTTACAGTTGGTGGGGTAACTTGTGTAATGGATTTACAAAGTCCAGCAAGACTTGGCGAATATATGGTTAAATTCCAAGAGATGGCTGATTTTGTCAATCGTGCTTACTGGCCTGATCTTGTAATGGCAGCTAAGGCTTATGCTAATGAGCCAAGCGTGGTAAATGATGTTGGAACTCCAAATTTACTAACATATCAAGATTTTCAAATTGGTGCTAATGAGTATCTATTTGATGGTGGATATATATTAAATTGCGATATATCTAAGGTGTTTGAAGTAGATGAGAGCAAAATTACTGAAGAGGCTACTCGCTCATGGTATAAAAATAATTCTCCACTTCACCCATACGATGGCGATACTACGCCAAATTATACAGGCTTTAAAGATGCTAAAACTCTTAATGCTAAAGGGGAGATGGAAGATACAAAAGTATTTGATATAGATGGCAAATATAGCTGGATTAAAGCTCCAAGGTATGACTCGCTTCCAATGCAAGTTGGCCCACTAGCAAATATAGTTGTAAATTATGTAAAAGGCAATAAAAATGTAGTGCCAGTAGTGGATAAATTCCTAGCTGAGACTGGACTACCTGTGAGTGCTGTATTATCAACTTTAGGTAGAACTGCGTGCAGAATGATCGAAGCAAAAATTATCGCTGATAATACCTTAAAAGCTCTAAATAATCTAATTGAGAATTTAAAAATAGATGATAGCACATGTGCTAAATACCAAATAGATCCAACAAAAGAGTATAAAGGTAGATTTATCGGTAATGTGCCTCGTGGTATGCTAAGCCACTGGTGTAGGATCAAAAATGGCGTTATAGAAAACTGGCAAGCAGTCGTCCCATCTACTTGGAATGCAAGTCCAAAAGATGCTAAAGGTCAAATGGGTAGCTATGAGGCTTGTTTAATAGGGTTAAAAATCGCTGATTTAAAACAGCCTTTAGAGATAATACGCAAAATTCACTCATATGATCCTTGTATAGCTTGTGCAGTTCATGTGATGGATACAAAAGGCAATGAATTAAGTAGCTATAAAGTCAATCCGAATTTAATCTAAGGGAGCAGATATGAAAAGTAGTAAAAAACATATCGCTGAGTATGAATTTAGCATAGGCTTACGCCTTACACATTGGATTAGAGCTATATCTATTGTGGTTTTAAGTATAAGTGGATTTTATATCGCTTATGTTTTTGTAAGTCCAGCTATCACAGGTGAGCCTATAAATTTTATGAATGCTAAATGGCGTGCCGTGCATCAGGTGGCTGGATTTATATTAATAGGTTGTTTTATATTTAAGACATATCTATTTTTCTTTGATAAACAAAGCCATATAGAAAGGGTGAGTGTAAAAAATGTTTTAAGCCCAAAAATTTGGATAGAGCAGATCAAATACTATCTATTTTTAGGTAAGCACCCACATATACAAGGGACATATAATCCACTCCAATTTGCCTCTTATATATTCTTTTATATTGTGCTTTTTGTTATATGCCTTACTGGCTTGATTTTATATGTAAATGTATATCACGAAGGGCTTGGTGGGTTGCTTTATACGCCTATGAGAGCTATCGAGGCTTGGATGGGTGGGCTTGCTAATGTGCGTCAAATTCACCACATTGCTATGTGGATTATCTTTATCTTTATGGTAGTTCATATATATATGGCTATATTTAATGCTATAAAAGGCAAAGATGGTGCTATGGATGCTATAATTAGTGGCTATAAATTCCCAAAAGAGAAGTAGATGCGTGTCCTAGTTTTAGGCATAGGAAATGTAATGTTCGCCGATGAGGGAGTCGGCGTTCATTTTGTTAAGATGATAGAGAATAACTTTAAATTCACTTCAGATAAGCATAGCTTAAAATTTATAGATGGTGGCACCTTGGCTAATTATCTAACGCCGATAATGGCTGATAGTGATTATCTTATTGTTGTTGATTGTATCGATGCTGATGGAGGGCAGATTGGCGATGTATATTTTTTTGATTTTGAGGATATGCCAAAAAGTATAAATTGGTCTGGATCAGCCCATGAAGTAGAGATGCTTCAAACTATAGAAATGATGGATTTAGTGGGCGATAGACCAAAAACTAAGATAATTGGGGTGGTGCCAAAAAGGATTGAGCCAATGAGTTTTGAGCTAAGTAGTGAGATTTTAGCCTCATCTGATTTGATGAGTAAGATAATCTTAAAAGAGTTAAAATCAATTGGTTTTGAGTATAATCAAATAGATAATAAAAATTTACAAGATATAGCAAATGAGTGGAAGAAGGAGCAGTTTTGATACTTTGCTTTGAATTTAGCTGCTCAAATGATGGGGCTATATTAGCATTTTTTTTAGATTTTTGGGCTAAAAAAAGTGCTTTAAAATACTCCATAACAAAAGAGCAAAAATATATTAAGCTATACATAGAAGGCGACGAAAATGAGCTTGGCAAATTTAGTGATGAGTTTATATCCAAGGTTCCTAGCTCGATTTTTATCGAAGAAACCAAGGTTGTGCTAGGTGAGAAGCTGCCTATTAATAGTGAGTTTGAGTTTAATTTTAGCTATAAAAATATCACGCCATATACTTTAGAAAGTGGGATAAATGAGTTTGGATTTACTATAGATAATGAGCTTATAAATAGAGGTATAAAAGATATTTTAGATGGCAAAAAATTCATTTATGATGGCTATGAGATAACTAAATTTGATGGTTTTAATGCTGATTATTTAGTGCCTACTAATCTTAAAAATGCTGCGAAAATTTTTGTTTGCGATGAGAAGAGTTTGATCGCTTTGGCTAGTTTTGAAAAGCCTATAATGAGTCTTAGAGTTAATGCGATATACCGCACAAATCATAAAGACGCACCACTATATTTTGATCTTAGAAGTGCTTGGGATATTAATATTTATGAGATTGCTAAGGGTTTAAATGAAAAAGGGGTTAAATTTTTAGCTGTGAAAAGCTCTAAGAGTGATATGAAAATTTCAATCTTAGATGAGAGAATTTTGATTATTAATAGCGGAGAGTTTTTAGGTGCGAAAAGTAGTGAGTTTATAAACTCTTTTAGTGATAAAAATTATGCTCTTTTTGGGCTTTGTGTAAGTGAGTTTGGTCTAGCAAATTCCACCATAACAAGGGTATTTTTAAGCAAAAAAAATAGCGATTTTATCAAAGTGTATAAAGAAAATGATGAGTTTGATATGTTTAAAATAGAGCTACCAAAAAGCTTTGAAGAGATTTGGGATAAGATTGCTGAATTTGATGGCGGGGATAGATTATTAGCAAATTTCCAAAAAGAAAATAGATTGCCACAAGGCAGGATTGATCTGCCTAATAACTTCTATAGCCTATTTATGATTATTGATAAGATATTAGGCTACAATACTCAAATTCTAAATTATGCTAGAGATTATAGCGGACTTAAGGGCGTTAGGATTGATTTTAAGATGAGTAGTAAAAGTGAATTTGACTGGGCTAGAGCCATTAGAAGCACTATGAGCTTTAAACTAGCTGGAGCTGATCCTAAGAATATTTCTTTTGGGTGCTTGGAGAGCTTGGCATTTTTCTTAAGCGATTTTGGCGATATACTCAAAGATGAGCTAGGCGCTACAAATATGATTTTTAGCGGTGCCTTATTTGAAAATCCAGTAATTGCAAATTTGGCCTTAAAGTTTTGTAACTCTAATTATCAAAGCAGATTTAGCGGATGTTATCCACTTGAGATTAGTTAAGATTGAAATTTATGGATTAGTTCAAGGGGTTGGTTTTCGCCCTTTTGTATATCAGCTTGCTACAAATTTAGGCTTAAATGGCATTGTATTAAATGATTCTAGCGGTGTAAAAATAGAGCTAAGTGGCGAGTTAGGCTTAATTGATGAGTTTATAAAATCCCTTAAAACTAAGCTACCTCCACTTGCTAGAATTGATAAAATTGTAGTGAGTGATGGCTGTAATATATATAGTGATTTTAAGATTATTAGCTCTAAAGATAGTTATAAATTCTCACCCATTTTACCTGATTTTGCAATTTGTGATGAGTGTAAAAATGAGCTTTTAGATAGTAGCAATTATAGATATAACCATCCATTTATTAACTGCACAAATTGCGGACCAAGATTTTCTTTGATTAAAGGCTTACCTTATGATAGGGCAAATACCACGATGGGTAAATTTAAAATGTGTAATAAGTGTAAAGCTGAGTATAAAGATCCGCTTAATCGCCGCTATCACGCTCAGCCCATAGCTTGTAAGAATTGTGGGCCAAGTCTAAGCTATAAAGATATGAGTGGTAATATTTTAAGCACCTACGAAAATGGGCTAAAAGATTGTGTAAATGCGATTAAAGATGGTAAAATCGTAGCGATTAAGGGAGTTGGCGGATTTCATCTAGTATGCGATGCCTTAAATCATCAAGCCATATCTACTCTAAGAGCTAGAAAAAACCGCCCTGATAAGCCATTTGCCATAATGTGTAAAGATATGGATATGGCAAAAAAATATGCCTATATAGATGAGAGTGAAGCTAGGATTTTAAACTCAAATTTAAAGCCAATAGTTTTATTAAATTCCAAAGATAAACTCCCAGATATAATCGCTAAAGATATCGGTAAAATAGGGATATTCTTGCCACCAACTCCGCTACATATCCTGCTTTTAAATATGCTAAATTCCCCAGTAATAGCCACAAGTGCAAATTTAAGCAAAGAGCCAATTATAAAAGATTATGAAACGCTTAAAGATAAATTGCGTAGGGTGTGTGATTTTGCTTTGGATAATGATAGGCAAATAGTAAATCCAAGCGATGATAGCATATGCTTTGCCCTAGATGAAAAGGCGATATATCTGCGAACTTCAAGAGGGTTAAAGCCATCTATTTTGCCACTAAATTTAAATGGCGACGCCCCTAAGGGCTGCTTTTTAGCACTTGGTGCCTTGATGAAAAATCAATTTGCTATTTATAAAAATGGATTGATATTTAGCTCTGTTTATATCGGCGATATGGGAAGTGTAGCGACAAAATTAAGATTTGATGAGTTACTAGAGAGCTTTAAGAGTATATATGGGTTTGAGTTTGATTTTGTTTTAGGGGACGCTCATCCGCATTTTGGATTTATAGATGATTTTGCGAAAAGTTATGAAATTCACAGAGTCTATCACCATCATGCTCACGCCTTAAGCGTTATGCTAGAAAATGGCATTAGTAACGATGTGATAGCGCTTAGCTTTGATGGGACTGGGTATGGGAGGGACTCTACGATTTGGGGCGGAGAGATTTTGAGATGCTCTAAGGGCGAATTTGATAGGATAATGCATTTTGATAGCTTTGATCTAATTGGCGGGGATAAGGCTATTAAAAATATATACTACCTAGCCTACGCAATAGCTAAAAAATACTCTTTAAATTCGCCAAAATTGGATAGATTAATACCTGAAATTCAAAAAGATAATCTAGATAAGATATTAAAAAATCAGATAAATACCATAAAATGTAGCTCTTTGGGTAGGATTTTTGACGCTTTTGCTTCTATAATTTTTGGGCTAAAATCTGTAAGCTATGACGCACAAGCTCCTATGATGGTTGAGGCTTTGTATGATGAGAGCTTGGATTTGGCTTATGAATTTAGTATAAATGATGGGATTATCAGTTATGAAAATGCCTTTAAAAAAGCCTTGGTAGATGAGCCTAGAATCGCAGCTACGGCATTTATAAATGGCTTAGCAAATTTATCCTTAGAGATAGCTAGTAGCTATAATCTACCTATTGTGCTTTGTGGTGGAGTATGGCAAAATAGGGCTTTACTTAAAAAAACAATAGATAAATTTAAAGTAAATCAGATAGAGTATTATCTACCTATTAATGAGCCTATGAATGATTCAGCCATAGCGATGGGGCAAATTTACTTTGGTTTAAATATGCTTAGATATAATGATAAATTCTAAAATCAAAAGGAGAGAATATGTGTAAAGATTGCGGTTGTAGTATGGGTGGATCGCATCATCATAGTCACGATGATCATCATAATCATCACCATCACGGTCATCACGACCATCCTGTTTTAAATGAAAAAAAGACGATAGAAGTAGTAGAAAAGATATTAAAAGATAATGATTATGAAGCAGAGCATAATAGGGCTCACTTAGATGAATGTGGGTTGCTTTGTATAAATTTGATGAGTAGCCCAGGTGCTGGAAAGACTACGCTTTTAGAGGCTACTATAAAGGCAAGTGGGCTTAGGATTGGTGTGGTTGAAGGGGATTTAGAGACTAATATGGACGCTAATCGCATTATAAATGCCGGTGGTAAGGCGTATCAGATCAGCACAGGGCAAACTTGTCATTTAGATGCTTTTATGGTTCATAATGGCTTACATCACTTGCCACTTAAAGAGCTTGATTTGGTATTTGTAGAAAATGTAGGTAATCTTGTTTGCCCAGCAAGTTATGATGTCGGTGCCCACATAAATGCTGTTTTAATCAGCGTGCCAGAAGGGAGCGATAAAATAGCAAAATATCCTGTTATGTTTAGGGCTGCTGATATAGTTATTATCACTAAAACTTCGCTTTTAGAGCATTTTGATTTTAATATTGACGAGGTTAAAAAAGAAGCTAGAAAGCTAAATCCAAAGGTTGATATTATAGAAGTAGATAGCAAGAGCGGGGCTGGAGTTGATAAATGGATAAATTATATTAAATTTAAAAAAGAGATTAGATAATGTGTCTTAGCATACCATCAAAAGTAATATCAATAGATGAGAATAATTTTGCCATAGTTGATACTATGGGAGTTAGGCGTGGAGTGAGTTTGGACTTGATAGCTGAGCCTGTATCGGTGGGGGATTATGTGCTTATACATGTGGGATTTGCGATGGAAAAGATCGATACTAAATATGCTTTAGAGAGCTTGGAGATTTATAAACAAATCGCAGATGATATGAGTAGTGGTAAAATATCAGCCGATGAAGGCGATATGGGCTTAGCAGCGTTGAAAGATTAAATTTAATAATTAGGCAGATAATGGATTTAATAAATAGTTTTAGAGATAAAGATAAGATTTTAGCCTTAAGCAAGATAATTAAACAAAGAAGTAAAAAGCCATTAAATATTATGGAGATTTGTGGCGGTCATACTCATAGTATAATGAAATTTGGTTTGCCTCAATTAGTAGGAGAGCATATCAATTTCATTCACGGCCCAGGATGTCCGGTGTGTATAATGCCTAGAAGTCGCATTGATGAGGCTATAGCAATTGCTAGTATAGATGGGGTGATATTTTGCACTTTAGCTGATATGTTAAGAGTGCCCGGAAGTAAGGGCTCTTTAGCTGAGCTTAGGGCTGGTGGGGCTGATATTAGGGCTTTATACTCTCCACTTGATACAATCACAATAGCCAAAGAAAACCTAGATAAAAAAGTTGTATTTTTTGCTATTGGATTTGAGACTACTACTCCTATGAGTGCTGTGGTGGTAGAACAAGCCATAAATTTAAATTTACAAAATCTATTTATACATTTAAATCATGTAACAGTCCCAGCTCCAGTAAGGGCTATAATGAGCGATAAAGATGTGAAAATTGATGCATTTTTAGGGCCAAGCCATGTAAGCGTGATTACTGGTAGTAAGATATATGAAGAGCTTGCTAATGAGTTTAAGACCCCAATTGCCGTAAGTGGCTTTGAGCCTTTAGATTTGATGGATAGTATATTAAATTTAGTAAATCAACACCAAAACGGCACCTATAAAGTCTATAATGAGTATGCTAGAGTAGTTACCAAAGATGGTAATCAAAAGGCTAAAGAGCTGATAAATAGGTATTTTGAGCCGTGTGATTTTGAGTGGAGAGGGCTAGGCGTTATCAAAGATAGTGGATTAAGGTTAAGAGATGAGTTTGATTATTTAGATGCTAAAAAATATTTTAATATAGAAGTAGGCGAGTCTAAAGAATCCAAAGCCTGTATTTGTGGTGAAATTTTGCGTGGTAAGGCTAAGCCATATGATTGTAAGGTCTTTGGCAAGGTGTGTAATCCGCAAAATCCTATTGGTAGCTGTATGGTAAGCGGCGAGGGTGCTTGTGCGGCGTATTATAAATATAGTAAAAGAGGGTAGATGCAAAAGATAATGTTAGCTCATGGTGGTGGTGGGCAAGAGATGAATGATCTTATTAATGGGTTGATTTTTAAGATTTTTAATAATGAAATTTTATCGCAAAATAATGATAGTGCGATTTTAAATTTAAGCGGAAAACTAGCATTTAGCACTGATAGCTTTGTGGTAAGTCCTACTAAATTTTCAGGTGGAGATATTGGTAAAATTGCAGTTTGCGGGACGGCAAATGACCTAGCTATGGTAGGAGCCAAGCCTAGATATATTAGTTGTGCTTTAATCATAGAAGAGGGGCTTGATATAAATGAGCTTAAAGATATTTTATCTAGTATGAAAAGCACAGCTGATGAGGCTGGAGTAGCTATAGTTTGTGGCGATACTAAGGTTGTTAGCAAGGGAAGTTGTGATAAAATTTTTATCAATACCTCAGGCGTGGGAGAGATAATCAAAGAAGTTAGAATAGAGAATTTAAAAAGTGGCGCTAGAGTTCTATTAAGTGGCGATGTCGGCAGACATGGTGCGGTGGTATTAGCAAGTAGAAATGAGCTAAGATTACAAAGCCATTTACAAAGCGATTGTAAGCCTTTATACAAAATTGTAGAAGCACTTTTAAATGCTGGTATCACCCCTCTTGCTATGAGAGATGCTACTCGTGGCGGACTCTCGGCTGTATTAAATGAGTGGGCGAAGGCTTGTAAGCGAGATATTAAAATTAGCGAAGATAGTATCGCTGTGAGTGATGAGGTGATGGGGATTTGCGAAATTCTTGGCTTTGAGCCTTATGAGCTAGCTAATGAGGGAACCTTTGTTTTAGCTGTTGAGCCTAAAGATGAGATTAAAGCGGTTGAGATTTTAAGAGAATTTAACTCAAACGCAAATAGCATTGGCGAGATTTTAGATAGTAATAAATCAAATGTAATTATACAAAATAGCTATGGAGCCACTAGATTTATGGAGCCACCAAAGGGCGAGTTGCTACCTAGAATTTGCTAAAGGAGATATTATGCATGAATTAGCCATAGTTCAAGATCTGTTTAAGCTTTGCGAGACAAATGCGATGAAACATAATGCTACAAAGATAAGTAAAGTAGAGGTTGAGATAGGTAGATTAAGTGGAGTAGAAGCCCACTATTTACAAAGTGCGTTTGATGCTTTTAAAGCTGATACGATATGCTCAGGTGCCACACTCATAATCCATCCTAAAGATATTACCGTTAAATGTAATGAGTGTAGTGCTCAAAGTATCCTTGTAGAAAATGAATTTCTCTGTCCTAAATGCGGATCAAACTCCTTAGAGGTCATTAGTGGGGAGGATATGTATCTTATGCGTTTGGAGATGGAGTAGGGGGGGGTATTTTATAATCTCAAATAACTCATCGGCAGTATAAGGCTGATGTAAGGTCGCATCGCCAAGACTACTAGCTATTTTATCATAATTAGAATTATCGCTTATGGTGATAATCTTAAATTTTTTGATTTTTTGCCACTCTTTGATTAAATTTATCTCACTATATGGCAGATTTTTGACTATTTTTGCTTGAATAAATAGAAAATCTGGCTTATATAGCATATCCATTATATGGTTTTTTACGCTCTCCCAGCTAGGATTTGGCTGGGTGGAGATACCATAAACACTAAGCTCTGCTACAAGCGTGAAAAATTCAGTTTGGCTCTCATATGCTATTAGGGCATTTTTTTGCATTACTGATTTTATATTTAATGGATTATTTAATTTATGCATTGTTATATTAAATGAAAAAATAGAGCTATTTGGCTTTGAGCTAAATTCAATCTTAGATCCAATTAAATTGGCATAATTTGAGGCGATATGGAGATATTTGTAGTTTATATTTTTATTATTATCATCAAGTGCGGTTTGGATTTCGTTGCTATTTATATTGGCTGATGTTTTGATTGAAATTTGATATTCATCTTTTGTTTTGGTTGGTTTTATGGATAATAAAATCGAGCTATTACTTACACTTTTATTGACAAAGCATATGAGATTGTGCGTTATATTGGTGATGGCTTTAAAATTTGCACTAAAATATCTAGCCTGTCTTGGAGAGTAATTAAAGATTATTGAGTTATTATTTTGTGCGGCTTTTGTGTGAAGCACTTTAAAAAACAGCCCCAAACGCTTTATTATATCCCCGTTTTCTACCTTATTTTGGAAAAATACTAAATTTAATTTAGCTAAGTTTTTATTTTGTGTGTAGATTAGTTTTTGATTTCTATTTTTTACAGGGCGTCTATTGATAACTATTAATATTATGATTAATAAAAGTAAAATGCTAAAGGCTATATGCTCATTTGTCCCAATTGTCTGACTTGCCATTAAAATATCTGCTATAAAAAGTATAAATAATCTCATCATATCACCAACATTGCATCGCCATAAGAGTAGAATTTATATCCCCTATCTATGGCTTGTTTATAAATTTCTTTGACATTTTCTAAACCGACGAAACTCGCTACTAACATAATTAGCGTTGATTTTGGTAAATGGAAATTTGTTAGTAGATAGTTTTGTCTTTGCGGTGGATTTGCTGGATGTAAAAATAGATCGCACAAACCATCTTTTATACCGCTTTTATAAAAATACTCAACGCACCTAGTAACCGTAGTCCCAACGCCAAGAATTGCTCTATGGCTATTTATGGATTTTATAGCTTGATCGCTTATGGAGTAAATTTCACTATGAATTTTATGATCTCTGATATCGCTAGTTTCAACTGATTTAAATGTCCCAGCACCAACATGGAGAGTGATATATGAGATGTTGTGTTTGGTTTGTAGATTTTGTATCATCTCATCACTAAAATGCAAGCTCGCAGTAGGAGCGGCTACGGCGCCATCATTTTTGGCAAATACGCTTTGATACCATACTTCATCACTTTTTTCATCATCTCTTTTGATATAAGGTGGCAAGGGGATATGACCTATTTGATTTAGAATTTTATATAGTTTTGGGGTGTCTAAAAGCTCTTGATTTTGATAAAATTTGACAATTCTATACTCATCTAAAATCTCTATAACTTCACAGCTTAATCCCTTGTCAAATTCCAAAATTGCCCCAACTTTTATGCGACCTTTGATTAGAGTGCTAAATTTGCCATCACCCAAAGGCTGATTAAGTAGCAATTCTACGGCTCCACCACTGCTTTTTTTGCCATAAATTCTAGCTTTTACCACCTTTGTATCATTAAATATAATATCGCAATCTGGCAAAAAGTCCATCAAATCACCAAATTTAGCATGGGTTATTTTAGAGTTGTTTCGCTCATAAACAAGCAGATTCGCACTCTCTTTTGGCTTAGTAGGAGAGGTGGCGATGAGATGAGATGGTAGCTCGTAATCATAGCTACTTAACGCAAATATATCACTCATCATCGCTATTTTCTTCATCATCGGATTTTGGCGCTGGATTTACTAATTTGGCAATTAAAATTGATAAAGAGTAAAGCCCGATTAAAGGGATAGCAAGCATAAATTGGCTAAGCACATCAGGCGGGGTCATAATGGCTGCAAAAACGAATATCCCAACTATAGCGTATCTAAAAAATCTCTTCAAGCTATCATCTGTGATAACTCCGATTTTAGCTAGGAAAAATGTAACAACTGGAAGCTCAAAGCTAATCCCAAATGCCACTACAATTTTTGTAAAAAATCCCACATAATCCCCTATGCTAGGAAGTGCTTGAAATAGCGTTCCACCGAAATTTATAAGAAACGCAAAGCCAACAGGCACCACAAAATAGTAGCAAAATGCAGCCCCTACAATAAACATAATTGTAGCGCTTAAAACAAATGGAATTACATATTTTTTCTCATTTTCATATAGTCCTGGAGCGACAAATAGCCAAAATTGCCAAAAGATAATAGGTAAAGCAAGCAAAAGTCCAGCAAAAAATGCCACCTTCATCGCTGTAAAAAATGGCTCCGCAACTTGAGTGAAGATAATATTGCTACCATTTGGCAGTGCAGCCTTAAGCGGTGCGGTCATAAAATCAAGCAAAGGAGCCCAAAAGTTAAAACATATAATAAAGCAGATTATTACAGATATAGCACTAATTAATAGGCGTTTTCTAAGCTCGATTAAATGTGGTCTTAAATCTTCAAACATTATGCCTCTTTTGCTTTTTGAATTTCATCTGGTTTATCTATTTTATTATCTATATCATCTGGGTTATTTGCTACTATATTTTTGGGCGGTTGTGAAGAGCTATCTTGATCTAGCTCCAATCCGGCATTTAATTTATTAATCGGATTGAGATTTGAGATTTCATTTTGAATATCAGCTAGGGATTTTTGCGTTGAGTTGTTAATGCTATTTATATTGCTTTTTAGCTCATCAAGCTCTTCAAATGTGAGCTTTTTCCTTACTCCATCTATACCGTTAGCTAGGCTATCTTTATATTTTTTGGCATCTTCTTTTAGTTCAGCGATCTTTATCTCTTGCTCAAAAGTGCTTTTAGCTCCGTTAATAGTCTGTTTAAAAACCTTAAAAAATTTAGCTATATTTACCATTGCACTTGGTAGTTTATCAGGACCTAAGACTATGACAGCGACAACGGCGATTATTATTATTTCGCTGATTCCCATTCCAAACATAAAAATTCCTAAATTTAAATTTGGCGAGTATTTTACAATTTTTTTGCTTAATAGATATTGATTTTATTTGGATGGATAGTAAAGCCCCTTTGGGGCTTTGGATTATTTATCTCTTAGACCTAGCTCAGCTATTAGCTTAGTGTAAGTTTCATATTTAGTAGCTTTAAGATATTTTAGTAATCTCTTGCGGCGACCAACTAATTTTAATAGACCTAGTCTTGAGCTAAAATCTTTTTTATTTACTTTTAGATGTTCTGTAAGCTCTGCTATTCTTGTAGTAAGAAGTGCTATTTGAACTTCTGAAGAGCCTGTATCTCCACTTTTTCTAGCAAATTTTGCAACTATTTGAGCTTTCTTAGCCGTATCTAAAGCCATATTTGACCTCCTGAGCGGTATATAAAATTGAGTGGCAATTATAGCATAATAACCCAAAAATTTGCTTAAAAATCATTTTTGATTTATAAATTAAAATTATGAAATTTAGCTATATTAAATTTTGAAATTTTTACTTAAGTTTTATTTATTTTTTGCTAAAATCAAAAAATTTTTATCACTAAAGGTATTATTATGGATTATAAAGATACTCTTTTATTACCAGTAACTGAATTTGCTATGCGGGGTAATTTACCGCAAAATGAGCCAAAAAGATATGCTAAATGGGATGAGAATAGAGTCTATGAAAAGATGAAAAAATCTAGACAAAACGCCCCTATAAACTTCAATATCCACGATGGTCCTCCATATGCTAATGGTCATCTTCATATCGGTCATGCTTTAAATAAAATTTTAAAAGATATAATAGTCAAAACTCACTATTTTTTTGGAGAGAGTGTCAGATTTACTCCAGGATGGGATTGTCATGGATTGCCAATAGAACAGCAAGTAGAGATAAAGCTTGGGGATAAAAAAAAGAGTATGGATACAGCCGCTATTAGAAGTGAATGTAGGAAGTGGGCTGCTGAATTTATAGATATTCAAAGGGCTGAGTTTAAATCTCTTGGGGTAGTTGGGGATTGGGAAAATCCATATATGACTATGAAGTATAAATTTGAAGCTAATATATATAGAACCCTGTGCGAAGTGGCTAAAAAGGGGCTTTTAATAGAAAGAGGTAAGCCGGTATTTTGGAGCTGGGCAGCTAGGAGTGCTCTTGCTGAGGCTGAAGTGGAGTATGCTAATAAGGAAGATTATAGCTTATATCTAGCATTTAAATTAAGCCAAGAAGCCGCTAAAGCAATTGGGGTTGAAGATGCAAAGGCAGTTATATGGACTACCACTCCATGGACACTAGTGGCTAATCAAGCAATTAGTTTAAATCCAAATGAAATTTATTGCGTTACTAGCGAAAAGCTTATTTTTGCTAAGCCTTTGCTTGAAGCATTAGTAGCTCAAGGCATTACAAATGGGGAGATAATCAAAGAATTTAAGCCACAAATACTAGAGAATTTAACCGCTATAAATCCGCTAAATGGTAGAAAATCCATATTTATCCTTGGAGAGCATGTCTTGATGGATGGCGGGACTGGGCTAGTTCATACCGCACCTGGTCATGGCGAGGATGACTATTTTGCTAGTCTTAGATATGGTATAGAGGTTATTATGCCTGTTGATGAGGCTGGACTTTATGATGAGACTTTAAGACATAAAGGATTATTACCAAAAGATATAGTAGATGAGTTTGTAGGTTTGCATATCTTTAAAGCAAATGATAAGATTATCGAGCTTTTGGGTGATTGGGTTATAAAAGTTAGTAAATTTACCCATAGTTATCCATTTTGTTGGAGAACTCACAAGCCTGTAATTTATAGAGCAACTAAGCAGTGGTTTATAGCTATGGATGAGCCAAAATTAGGCGGTAAAACCTTGCGTCAGATCGCACTTGAGGCTTTAAATAGCGTTAAATTTTATCCAGAAGCTGGTATAAAAAGAATAACTTCAATGATAGAAAATCGCCCAGATTGGTGCATTTCTCGTCAAAGAGATTGGGGTGTGCCGATTGCATTTTTTAGGCTTAAATCTACTAAAGAGGTTATTTTTGATAGTGAAATTTTAGAGCATATTGCTAAGATTTTTGATGAAAATGGAGCCGATGCTTGGTGGAGTATGAGTATTGATGAGTTGCTACCAAGTGGAGCTAAATTTAAGGCTGATGAGCTAGAGAAAGTTAGCGATATTTTAGATGTTTGGTTTGATAGTGGCTCTACTTGGAATGCTGTGCTAAATAGCGATGATTACGACGCTGGAGAGTATAGTGCTAATATGTATCTAGAAGGTAGCGATCAGCATCGTGGGTGGTTTCAAAGCTCTTTATTGCTAAGTTGTGCAGTAAATGAAAAAGCCCCATATAGAAGTGTTTTAACGCATGGATTTACTGTGGATAAAAATGGTGAAAAGATGAGTAAATCCAAAGGCAATGTCATAGCCCCGGATGCGGTAGCCAAGGAATTTGGGGTGGAAATTTTGCGTTTATGGGTAAGTTTAAGTGATTACTCAAGCGATTTAAAAATTGGCAATGATATATTAAAGCAAGTTGCTGAGCAGTATAGAAAAATTCGAAATACCATAAGATTTTTACTAGCAAATGTGAGTGATTTAAAAGAGTTAAATTACGAATTTGGCTTACTTGATAGATGGATTTTAGGCAAAGCTAGTAGCTGTTTTAAAGAAGTAAGTAGCTGTTTTAAAAACTATGAATACTCTAAAGGATTTAATATTTTATTAAATTTCTTAAGTGGTGATTTGAGTGGAATTTACCTAGATGTCTGTAAAGATAGATTATATTGCGATTCTTTAAATAGCACTAAAAGAGCTAGCTCACAAACTGCTATGGTGATTATTACTAAGGCGCTTTTACCGCTGATTGCACCGACTCTTACATATACAGTTGATGAGGTTATGGAGTATGCACCTAGCATTATAAAAGCTCAAGCTAATGATGTTTTTGATCTAGTTTATGAAGAGCTTGAATTTGAGCTTGAAGTAGATGATGAGCTATTAAAACAGAGCAAAGAGAAATTTAATGAGATAATAGATAATCTCAAAAAAGATAAACTCATAAAATCAACTCTAGAGTTAGAAATCCAAACTAATAGCGACTATATTTTGTCTTTAAATAGCGATGAAGTTGCGGATTGGTATATGGTAAGCAAGGTTGGAGGCTTTAGGATTGGTAGTGAGATTTTGGCTGAATTTATAGTAGGAGACCATAGATTTATCATAGCCAAATCAGATGGATATAAATGTCCAAGATGCTGGAAATTTAGCGCTATTAGCGATAATTGCTTGTGTGATAGATGTTCTGAGGTGATGAGTGTTAAGTGAGCCAGTAGGAGCGGTAACTATAGTTGCTACTATAGCGGTTTTGCTGATTATCACAGCAGTTGGGGTAGTTTTGGTTAATAAGTATAAGGAGAAAGAGTGATAAGTTTAAAAGAGGCTATAAAATTAAATTCTAACGAGCTAAATACACTTCGTAAAGAGCTGATTGAAAAGATAAAAGCAACCAAAGAGATAGGTGCTTATATCGAGCAGCTCACAAATAGCGATATTGATGAGAGCTTTGCTGGTGTGCCAATTGCTATAAAGGATAATATACAAGTTAAAAATTGGAGCATTACTAGCTGCTCAAAGATCTTACAAGGGTATAAAGCGCCATATAACGCAACGGTTATAAATAAGCTAATTGCTTCTAGTCTAGCGCCATTTGGTAGGACTAATATGGATGAATTTGCCATGGGTAGCACTACTGAAAGCTCATATTATGGTAAAACGCTAAATCCGCTTGATCACACTAGAGTACCAGGTGGAAGTAGTGGCGGGAGTGCGGCTGCTGTGGCTGCTGGAATAGCGATAGCAGCGCTTGGTAGCGATACTGGTGGTAGCATACGCCAGCCGGCTGCGTTTTGTGGTTGCGTGGGATTTAAGCCTACATATGGTAGGGTAAGTAGATATGGTTTGGCTGCTTACTCTAGTAGCTTAGATCAGATTGGGCCAATTACACAAAATGTAGAAGATGCTGCGATTTTGTATGATATTATCGCTGGATATGATAAATTAGATAGCACAAGTGCGAATTTGGATTTTAGTCCAGTTACGCCAAATTTAAATCCAAATAGAAAATTAAAAATCGCAGTGATTAAAAATTATATAGATGAGGCTAGTAAGCCTGTGAGAGATGCTTTAAATTTGACTATAGAGAAGCTTAAA
This sequence comes from Campylobacter porcelli, assembly GCF_002139855.1. Taxonomy (NCBI): domain Bacteria; kingdom Pseudomonadati; phylum Campylobacterota; class Epsilonproteobacteria; order Campylobacterales; family Campylobacteraceae; genus Campylobacter; species Campylobacter porcelli. Next base: position 1,158,899 of record NZ_CP018789.1, on the reverse strand, counting down.
AACGCTGGTCATGATATATGCTATAAGGATTTAGCAAATTCCAAGTATAATATAGCAGCATACTATATAATTGCTACGGCTGAAGCTAGTGCGAATTTAAGTCGCTATGATGGCGTAAGATATGGCAATAGAGCCTCGGCTGATACTTTAGGGCAGATGTATGCTAATACTAGAGGCGAGGGCTTTGGTGTTGAAGTTCAGCGAAGAATGCTACTTGGGACATTTGTTTTAAGTAGTGGGTATTATGATGCTTACTATATCAAAGCACAAAAGGCAAGGGCTTTTATCAAGCGTGAATATGATGAGATTTTAAGCGAGGCAGATATAATCTTAATGCCAGTAGCTCCATCTGTAGCATATAAATTTGGCGAATTAAAAAACCCTTTGAGTGCGTATCTAAGCGATATATATACAATTGGAGTAAATTTAGCAGGGTTGCCAGCTATTACTGTGCCAGTAGCAAGTGATGAAAATGGGCTAAATATATCAGCTCAATTAATAGGCGCAGCGTGGCAAGAGCAGGTGGTTTTAGATGCGGCTTTAAATTTAGAGAATATAGTAAAAGGAAATTAAGATGAAAATCATAAAAAGAGCCTTGACATTTGAAGATGTTTTGTTAGTGCCTCAATACTCAGATATTTTACCAAAACAAGTAGATATAAAATCTAAATTTAGCAAAAATATTGAGCTAAACATACCTGTAGTTTCAGCTGCGATGGATACGGTTACTGAGCATAGAACGGCTATTATGATGGCTAGGCTTGGGGGCATTGGGGTTATACATAAAAATATGGATTTAGAGTCTCAAGTAAAAGAGGTTAAAAAGGTCAAAAAAAGCGAAAGTGGCGTTATCATGGATCCTATATCCATCACAGCTGAAGCTAGTATTAAAGAGGCTTTGGAGCTAATGAGTGATTATAGAATTTCAGGTGTGCCAGTAATTGATGAAAATAGGGTATTAATAGGGATTTTGACAAATCGTGATTTAAGATTTGAGAATGACTATAGTAAAAAAGTAGGCGAGGTCATGACTAAAGCCCCGCTCATCACAGCACCATCAGGATGCACGCTAGATGATGCACAAAAGATATTTTCAACCAACAAAGTAGAAAAGCTCCCTATAGTTGATGATAGCGGTAAATTAGAGGGTTTAATAACCATTAAAGATCTTAAAAAACGAAAAGAGTATCCAAATGCTAATAAAGATAAATTTGGTCGCCTTAGAGTAGCTGCGGCCATTGGAGTTGGGCAGATAGATAGAGCAAAAGCTTTAGCTGAAGCTGGAGTTGATGCTTTAGTAATGGACTCAGCTCATGGTCATAGCAAAGGGATTATAGATACTCTAAAAGAGATTAAATCCCTAATAAGTGGAGTAGATATAGTAGTAGGCAATGTAGCTAACCCAAAAGCGGTAATTGATCTGATAAAAGCTGGAGCTGATGGGGTAAAAGTTGGCATAGGTCCAGGCTCGATATGCACTACTAGAATTGTAGCTGGAGTTGGGGTGCCTCAAATTACGGCTATTAGTGATTGTGCTGATGCGGCTAAGGAATTTAATATCCCAATCATCGCTGATGGTGGTATAAAATATAGTGGCGATTTTGCCAAGGCTTTAGCAGCTGGTGCTAGCTGCATTATGGTAGGAAGCTTGCTTGCAGGGTGCGATGAGAGTCCAGGTGAGTTAGTAACCTTCCAAGGGCGTCAATATAAGAGCTATAGAGGTATGGGAAGTATCGGAGCTATGACAAGAGGAAGTAGCGATAGATATTTTCAAGAAGGCACCGCTCAAGATAAGCTAGTGCCAGAAGGGATAGAGGGTCGTGTGCCATATGCTGGGACAATCCGTGATGTGATCCATCAGTTAATTGGTGGGCTAAGAAGCTCAATGGGGTATTGTGGTAGTAAGGATATTAAAACCTTTCAAGATAAGGCTGAGTTCGTAGAGATCACAAGTGCAGGGCTAAAAGAGAGCCACGCTCATGATGTTATAATAACTCAAGAAGCACCAAATTATAGAGTAAATTAGTGGAAATATATAGAGCTGTAGAGCATTTTGATGAGCCGTTGCATTTAGAGAGTGGGCGAATTTTAAGTGAATTTGATCTAGCTTATGAGTGCTATGGCAAGTTAAATGATGATAAGGGCAATGTTATAGTAGTTTGCCACGCACTTACTGGATCAGCTCACGCTGCTGGTATCCATAAGGGAGATAGAAAGCCTGGTTGGTGGGATGGCGTAATAGGCGATAATAAGACGATTGATACTACTAAATATTTTGTGATTTGTGTAAATATTTTGGGTAGTTCATTTGGCTCTACTAATCCTTTAAGCATAGAGCCAAGCACAAAAAAAGAGTATAGACTTCGCTTTCCTGTCCTTGTAATTAGCGATGTGGTTAGGGCGCAGATGAGGTTATTTGATAGGCTAGGAATTAAAGAGGTGTATGCGGTTATAGGTGGGAGCCTTGGGGGTATGCAAGCTTTGTGCTTTGCTATAGAGTTTCCAAATTTTGCCAAAAGAGTAATAATGCTAGCGACTACTTATGCTACTAAGGCTTGGGCTATTGCTTTTAATAAAATTGCGATTGAAGGCATAGTAAAAGATCCAAATTTTAAAGGCGGATACTATGATAAAGATGATATAGAGGCAAATGGCTTAATAGGAATGGCACTTGGTAGAATGGCTGGGCATATTAGCTTTTTAAGTCCTGCTACGATGGATAAAAAATTTGGTAGAAAATATGTAGAAACAGATGGATTATATGAGCTTTTAGGAAGGTTTGAAGTCGATAGATACATGGAGTATAATGGCAATAACTTCCCTAAAAGATTTGATCCACTATCATATCTATATGTTATAAAGATGATGAATAACTTTGATTGCACTAGGCATTATGGCTCACTTAATGAGGCTTTAATGCTTACTCGTGCTAGACTTACATTTATCTCATTTAGCGGAGATATTTTATTTCCACCAAATTTAATGCTTGAGATGTATGAGGCTTTAGTTAGTATAGGACAAGGGCATAGAGGTAGATATATATGCGTTGAGAGTGATTATGGGCATGATTCATTTTTAGTAGAGATAGATAAGATAGAAGAGCATATTAAAAGGGCGTTAGATGAGTGAAAATTTTGAAAGTAAGATTGAGAAAATTGAGAAGCTTTTAGAGAGTTTAAATGATGAGAATTTAACTCTTAGCGATAGCGTGAAGTTATATAAAGATGGATTGAAATTAGTTAATGAAGCAAGGGCTATGCTAGAAAATGCTAAGCTTGAGATTACTCAAATAGGAGAAGAGAGTGAGTAGGGTTGCGGCTTTACAGCTACACACTTTGGCTATGAGTGATTCTAGGATTGATCACTACTTAAGCTTAGCGGCAAAGGGTGGGGCTAGTGTGGTTGTGCTTGGTGAGTATGTGATAAATTCATTTTTTAATGATATTATCAAAATGCCTAAATCTATGATAAAAGAGCAAAGTGAGCAAAAAAAGAGTAGTCTTCTAGCTATGGCAAATAGATATAATCTAACGATAATCGCTCCACTTTTACAAGTTAAAGGCAAAGAGTGTAAAAAGGTAGTAGCGAAATTTAGCCCACAAAGCACAAAATATGAAGAGCAAAATATCTTAATAGATTATCCGCACTGGAATGAAGCGAAATTTTATTCTAAAAAAGAGAGTTTTGGGATAATGAGCTTTAGCGTTGATAGGATTAAATTTGGCGTTATTTTTGGATTTGAGGCGCATTTTGATCGTATTTGGGCTGAGATTGTGGCTAAAAAGATTGATTGCGTTTTATTACCAAGTGCTTGTGCTTTAAACTCAAGTAGTCGCTGGAATGAGCTTTTAAAGATGAGAGCATTTACAAATAATGTATATATTGTCCGTGTAAATAGACTAGGTAAGACTAAATTTGATGATATTGAGAGTGAGTTTTATGGGCAAAGTATGCTTATCAATCCGCATGGAGAGATTGAAAATAGCTTAGATTCAAATGAGGGAATGCTAATGTGTGATATTGATAAAAAGCTGATTTTACAAGCTCGTTCAATATGGAAATTTAGACAAAAAGCTGAAGCTTTATTAGGATTAAATATATGAAAAAGGTGCATTTTATCGGTATTGGTGGGATTGGGATTTCAGCTATTGCTAGATTTTTAAAAGAGCGTAATTTTATAATTAGTGGCTCTGATATAGCTGATAGTCCCACTACTAAAGAGCTTAGAGCTAGTGGTATGAAGATTACCGTCCCACACTGCGAAAGTGCTATAGATGATCCTGATTTTGTCGTTTATAGTGCAGCTATTAAAAGTGATAATGTGGAGCTTGTAGAGGCTAGGAAGCGTGGTATTGAGTGCTTATCTAGAAAGGAGGCTTTGCCATTTATTTTAGAGGGCAAAAGAGTATTTGCCGTAGCTGGAGCGCATGGTAAAAGCACCACTTCAGCTATGCTAGCTTCTCTTATGAAAGGTAGCGCTATAATAGGTGCTATAAGTAAAGAATTTGGCTCAAATATGAAGTATGAAGCTAGTGAGGATCTGATATTTGAAGCTGATGAGAGCGATAGTAGCTTTTTAAATTCAAATCCATTTTTAGCCGTTGTTACGAATGCTGAGCCAGAGCATATGGAGCATTATGATAATGATATGGATAAATTTTACGCTGCTTATAAGGGCTTTTTAGAGCGTGCTAAGATTAGGGTTATTAATGCTGAAGATAGCTTTTTAAGCACGATTAAGATGGACGCAATTAGATTAGAAAAAGGCGATATAACCAATCTTCAAATGGTGCTTAGAAATTATGAGCCATATACTAGTTTTCATCTTAAAGGTCTTGGTAAATTTGAAGCTTGGGGTATGGGGGAGCATATTGCTATTGATGCTAGTCTTGCTATTTTGGCTGCTAATTCTATAATTGGTCTTGAAGAGATTAGAGAAAATCTTAAGAAATTTAAAGGGATTAAAAAGCGATTTGATATATTAGTAGCTAATGAGAAATTCGCTCTAATAGATGACTATGGTCATCATCCAACCGAGATTAAAGCGACTTTAAAGAGTGCTAAGGAGTATGCGAAACTACTTGGGCTTGAGAGTATCACAGCGATATTTCAGCCACATAGATACTCAAGGTTATTAGCAAATTTAGATGGATTTAAAGAGTGTTTTGATGAAGTTGATGAGCTTGTGGTATTGCCTGTTTATGCTGCTGGAGAGGAACCAAATAATATAGATTTAAAGAGCGAATTTAAGGGTGCTTTATTTGCTGATACTATCAAACGAAATGGCGATAGTATCGAGTTTTTTGATAATTTTGGTGTAAAGCATAGTTTAGCTAGTGGGTTGGTTATTGGATTTGGTGCTGGTGATATCAGCTATCAGCTTAGGGGAGACAGATGAGAATTTTACTTTTTTTAGTGCTTATCATTGCTATTTTAATTCTTCTTGCTATATCTAATGATAAATTAAATTTAAAATCCAAAATATCTATTTTAGTAGTTTGTGTAGTTGTATTTTTAGCTGGTTTTATATATAACCAAAATGATAATAAAAGAAGCAATGATATAAAGGAGCTTTTGTATAAATTCAACGCAAATGAGAGTATAAAATGTGGGGATTATAATATCACTAATTCTAAATTTAATTATGAATTTGGCACTAGTAGCTTTGTCTCAAAAGAGCAAAATGGTATCATAATACCTATAGAAAAATGTTTAAAGGAGAACTAATGTCTATTTTATTTGAACCTATTAAAGTTGGGAATTTTACACTACCAAATCGTATAGCTATGCCACCAATGTGCGTTTATAAAGCAAGGGATTATAGCGGATTGCCACGATGTTTTCATAGATTACACTATCCGGCTAGATCGCTTGGCGGAGTGGGATTTATCATAGTTGAGGCTACGGCTGTATCGCCAGAGGGTTGTATATCTAAAAATGATTTAGGTCTATGGAGTGATAATCAGATAGAAGCACACGCTAAATTAAACTATGAAATTAAAAAATATACCACTCAAACCACAGCCATTCAGCTAGGACACGCTGGAGCTAAGGGAACTTGCGATAATATACTAAGCCCTAGCGGTATATGCTTTAGCCCTGAATATGACCGCCCAAAGGAGCTAACTACTCAAGAGATTTATGAGATTGTAACGAAATTTAAAGATGCTGCCATAAGGGCTAAGGCTGCTAATTATGATATTGTGGAGATTCACGCAGCTCATGGGTATTTGATTAGCGAGTTTTTAAGCCCATTAACCAATAAAAGAGATGATGACTTTGGTGGAAGTATTGAAAATAGAATGCGACTTTTAAGCCTAATTTCTCAAGAGATAGCTCCTATTATCCCATTTGGCGTGCGCATTAGTGCTGATGATTGGGAAGTAGGTGGTAATACTATAGAAGATAGCAAAATAGTAGCTAAAAAGTGTGCTGATTTAGGTGCGTGCTATATCAGCGTATCAGCTGGTGGAGTGGTATCTAAGCCAAGTTTATTGCCAGAGATTAAGCCCCTTTATCAGGCTAATTACGCTAAGGCTATTAAAGAGGTTGTGGGTATCCCTGTTATTGGAGTGGGGTTGATTACCACAAAAGAGCAAGGCGAGGAGATGATCGAGGGTGGATATTGTGATATTGTAGCTTATGGTAGAGAGCTTTTACGCAATCCAAATTTCGCACTATACGCAGCTGCTAGTGAGGGCAAAAGTGAGCTTATAGACTTCTCATACCAAAGGGCATTTTAAAATTAAGTTTTGTCAAATTTATCCAAATTTGACAAAACTATTTAAATAGACAATACAAATTAAATAGACAATACAAAAAGGAAAACAATGGAAAACCACCTAATAAACGATATTAAAGAGCATTTTAGCACTCTTATAACTGCTAGAAGTCTAGCAGTGAGTAATGATAAGAGAGTTTTGGAGTTTTTGCTAGAAAAATCAAGCTTTAAAGATGAGTATAAAAAGAGATTTTTTGACTCTGCGTATGGGGCTTTAATCTTTAAAAAAGATGATTTTTTAAATTTTTTAGATTTGAGATTGCTTAGTGCTAGTTATACAAGTTTTTCAAATAAAATTGGTCTTGGGGTAGCAGAGAAAAAATTTCTTAAAAATAGCCAAGATATCGTGCTAAATTTCCCTTTTAAAGATTGTGTATTAAAAGGCGGACAAAGCAAAGATGAGGATAAAAGCACGGAGCTATTTTTTAATAATATCTTAGCTAAAAGTGAGATTGATGTGTTATTTAGCCCAAAAGTGTTAAATAACTTTGAGCTTATAGGGGGGGGGCAGAACGATACCTTAGAAAATGTGCTTAAAAACAAGCCAAATTTACTTATAAAAGGCAATAATCTAATCGCCCTACACACTCTAAAAGAGTATTTTCGCCACCAAAGCGAACAAAACAAAGTAAAACTAATCTACATAGACCCACCTTATAACACTGGAAACGACAGCTTTAACTATAACGATAGATTTAATCACAGCACTTATTTAACTTTTATGAAAAACCGCCTAGAAATTGCAAGAGAGCTTTTAAGAGATGATGGGGTGATATTCGTCCAATGCGATGATAACGAACAAGCCTATTTAAAAGTGCTAATGGATGAGATTTTTGGGCGGGAGAATTTTGTTTGTAATGTAGTTTATGAAAAAAAATATTCTCCACAAAATGACGCAAAATGGTTAAGCGATAATCACGACTTTATAGTTATATATGCGAAAAATAAAACTATTTGGAGACCAAATTTATTACCACGCACAAAAGAAATGAACGCTAGATATAAAAACCCAGACAATGACCCAAGAGGCGACTGGAAAAATAGTGATTGCCTTGTAAAAACTTATTCAGCAAATTATGACTATCCTATACAAACTCCAAGCGGTAGAATTGTTAATTCGCCAAAAGGTCGTTGCTGGATGACTTCAAAAGAGAATTTTCAAAAACTTATAGACGATAATAGAATATATTTTGGTAAAGATGGCGATAATGTCCCTTGTTTAAAAAGATTTTTATCAGAAGTTAAACAAGGAGTTACACCACTAACTATATGGAAATATACAGAAGTTGGGCACAATCAAGATGCCCTAAGAGAAGTTTTAGCTTTGTTTGGCAATGAAAAAGTTTTTGCTACACCAAAGGGAGAAAAATTACTTCAAAGAATTCTAGAAATCTCTACAAACGAAAACGACTTAGTCTTAGATTTTTTTGCTGGAAGTGGGACGACTCTAGCAGTAGCGCATAAGATGAAAAGACGCTATATAGGCATAGAGCAAATGGAGTATATAGAGAGTATCACAAAAGAGAGATTAAAAAAGGTGATTGAGGGCGAACAAGGCGGTATAAGCAAAGCTGTAAATTGGCAAGGCGGTGGAAATTTAATTTACTGTGAATTAGCTAGTTTAAATGCTAAATTTATAGAAAAAATAGAAAATTCAAGCGATGAAAATGAGCTAAATCAAATTTATGAAAATTTACAAAAATTAGCTTTTATTGATTATAGAGTGGATATAAAAAATGATTTAAAAGATATGGAATTTTCAAATTTAGATTTTATAGACAAAAAGAGAATTCTAAAAAACTGCCTAGATAGAAATATGGATTATATCCCTTATGCTGATATAGATGATGGAGAGTATAAAATAGATGAGCAAACTAGAATTCTAAATGGCATTTTCTACAAAGGTGGCAATGATGAGTAAGCTATATGAAGAAATAATCGCCGAATTTGGCAAAAAGCCTTTAAGAGATATGGAAATTCCTATACATATAACGCAAAATCTAAGCAAAGAGCTAAGAGAGTATCAAGTAGATGCCATAAAATACTATCTAGCAAACAAAGAGACATTAAAGAAAAATCATCTAATGTTTAACATGGCTACAGGCAGTGGCAAAACGCTTGTAATGGCAGCTTTAATGCTTGAGTGCTATAAAAGTGGGTATAGGAATTTTATATTTTTTGTAAATAGCACGGCGATTTTAGAAAAGACAAAAGCGAATTTTTGCGATACTTTCTCATCTAAATATCTCTTTGCTAATGAGATAAACATTGATGGCAAAAGGGTGGAGATAAAAGCGGTTAGTAGCTTTGGTGGGAGCGATGAAAATGCTATAAATATATATTTTAGCACTATTCAAGGGCTTTTTTCTTTGTTTAAAGAAGAAAAAGAGAACTCACTAACGCTTGAAGATTTACAAAATCATAAGATAGTATTTTTAGCAGATGAAGCTCACCACTTAAATAGCGAAACCAAAAAGAGTTTAAACAAAAGCGAACAAGATGATAAAGATGGTTGGGAGAGCATTATAAATAAAGCCTTTAATAGCCATGTAGATAATCTAATGCTTGAATTTAGTGCTACAATTCCAAATGACAAAAAAGTCTTAGCAAAATATGAAGATAAGATTGTCTATGAGTATGCTTTAAGAAAGTTTTGCTTAGATGGATACTCAAAGAGAATTTTTCTAGTCAAATATGATGATACAGAGCTAAAAGCAAGATTTTTAGGGGCTTGTTTGCTTAGTGTCTATAGAGAAGTTTTAGCAAGGGAAAATGATATAGAGCTAAAGCCAGTAGTGCTATTTAAAAGCGAAAGTATAAATCTCTCAAAAGAAAATCAGAATTTATTTAATGAGATACTTCAAGAGTTAAATGGTGATGATATAAGTGAATTTTATAATAATATAGATGATGGCGATGAGCTATTTAAATATAGCTTGGAGTTTTTTATAAGGCAGTTTGGAGAAAACTACACAAATGTTTTAGCAGAGCATATAAAAAATGCTTTTAAAGAGATTTATCAGCTAAACGCAAACGATAATAAAGAAGTAGAAGACTATCAAATAAAGCTAAATACACTTGAAGATAAAGAAAATGTAATAAGAGTAATTTTTGCGGTAGATAAGCTAAATGAGGGCTGGGATGTGCTAAATCTATTTGATATAGTAAGGCTTAGCTCAGCAGTAGCTAAAAATACAGCAAAAACAACTACAAAAGAAGCTCAGTTAATAGGTCGTGGTGCTAGATATTTTCCATTTGGCTGTGGAGATGAAAAATATAAGCGCAAATATGATAGGGGGATTTCAAATCAGCTTACAATGCTAGAACGCCTTAGCTATCACGCATTAAATGATGTAGAGTATATTAGCAATATAAAAAAAGAGCTAAAAGACCAAGGTGCATTATTTGATGAAGCAGAAGGTATTTTAGAGCTTAATCCTAGCCAAAAAGCCAAAGAAATTACAAACAAAAACGAGATTTTTTATGTAAGCAACAAAAAGATAATGCTAGGCAAAGATTATATTTTTGATGCTAGTAAAACAAAAAGAGCTTTGGAGTGTATAGAAATACCATACACAGAGCATAAAATAAGCAATAGCGAAGAAAAATTTGATGATGAAAATAGCTCAAATATAGCTTATAAAACATTATATAAAGTGGGTGAAAAAATAGAATACAAAATCTTTGCTAAGGCTATGAATATCTTAAAAATCAACATAGATAAAATAAAAATCTATAATGAAGAGTTAGAAAGCAAAAAAGATTTTTATGATAAAGTTATTGCGCCACTAAATTTGCTATTTCATAAAAATCAAAAATTTAACGACCCAGTAATAAGGCTAGATATAGCAAAATATATCCTTACTCATTACAAAGAACAGCTAAATAAAGATAGTGTAAAATTTGAAGTTACTGATTTTACAACCAAAAAGCTAGTTGATATAGGCAGCAGAAAAATCATCAAAAATGGCAATTGTAGTGAAGATGGGGAGCTTATCTTTAAAGGCGTAGAAAATAGTCCTTATGAGTGGCTGTATTATGATAAATTTTCTACCGATAGCGGTTTAGAAAAAGAGTTTTTAGATTTTATAGAGGAAAATAAAGAGATAATTGATAGGAAATTTAGCGAGTGGATAATTATGCGAAATGAGGGTTTTAGTGAGTTTAAAATTTATGATAATAGAAAAGTGGCGACTTATGGCGAGGGTTTTGAGCCAGATTTTATATTTTTTGGTAAGCCAAAAGAAGGGGCGGATTTAGGTTATTTATCAGTGGAAATGATAATAGAAAGCAAGGGAGCGGGATTTTATCTAAAAGATGAGTGGAAAGAAGATTTGATTTTAGATGAGAGTATTTTAAATAAAAAAGTATTTACATGCACTAGCAGCAAAAACATAGATGAAAAAATCGAATTTAATCTATATGCCTTGCCGTTTTTCTTTGGTAAAAATGAAGCAAATAGCCAAGAATTCAAAAAGCAATTTTATGAATTTTTTTAAATTGAGATATTAAATTTAATTAAAAATATTTATATTTTATTTAATTATTATAGGGGGCAATGAATATAAATAAAAAATAGTAATTTTAGTTGTAGCTACTATATTTTTGTATTGCTAATAACTCAAACACAAAAATAAAAATAGATAAAATTACTGATAAAATGAGTGATAAGGTTATTAAAAAGAGCTATCTAGATAGAGTTTCTTATAAGCTATTTGATTAATTTTATAAATAGACTTTTTTAGCCTATTTATCTCTCTATTTAAAAATCCTAGATAAATTACTTCAAGTTTAAATTTACTTTAAATGTAAGCTCCCTAAGAAGAAACTCTTAGGGAGTATATAATTATTTTATAGTAGCTAATTTGCGTCTCATATATGCGATTTTGCTTTGAAGTGGTAAATGTTTAGGGCAGTTATCCTCACAACCTAGTAAGCTCATACAACCAAAGACGCCATTATCATCGCCTACAAGCTCATAGAAATCTTCATCGCTTCTATTATCTAGTGGATCAACCTTAAACCTAGCTACGCGGTTTAGACCTACAGCACCGATAAAATCAGGTCTCATAAGAGCCGTTCCGCAACTTGCTACACATATACCGCACTCGATACAACGATCAAGTTCAAAAGTCTCTTGAGCCGCATCTGGATCTACCTTCTCTTCAATCTTACTAATATCTGTAGTGTGATTTGAGTGTATCCAGCTCTCAACTCTTTTGCTCATATTATTCATCCAATTACCAGTATCAACGCTTAAATCTTTAAGCAGTTTAAAAGCTGGCATAGGCATAAGCTCTATAACGCCACTTGGATAGTCTTTTGTAAGAGTTCTACAAGCTAGTTGCGGGCGACCATTTACGATCATACCGCAGCTTCCGCAGATCCCCGCACGACATACAAAGTCAAAGCTAAGACCCGGATCAAATCTTTCGCGAATTTGATTTAATGCGATGAAAAGCGTCATTCCATCAGTTTCTTCTAGCTCATATTCAGCAAAGTGCGGTTTGCTAACCTTGCTTAGTGGATTATATTTAAATGCTCTAATTTTTATCTTTCTACTCATAGCCAATTCCTGCTCTTTCGTTTAATGCTTTATATTTTGGTTGAAGTTCATAGTGCATTAATGCATCTTGAATTTCATGTCTATTTTTGCCTTCAGCTTCTAGTTTTGCTCTAATGGCATCAACCTCTTCTTGGCGTTTAGCTGATAGTGGATTTTCTATGATATTGCCTTTAGCGCCATATCCACGAAATGCTGGTGGCATCTCCATTTTCATAATATCAAGCTCTTCATACTCTAAAGTTGGTAGAGTATCTCCTTCTTTCCAAAATGCTAAAGTTCTTTTACACCAGTTAAGGTCATCTCTTTTTGGATAATCCTCTCTATAGTGTGCGCCACGGCTCTCTGTTCTTTGAAGTGCGCCATAAGCTACACATAGAGCTAGTTTAAGCATTTTAGGCACACGATAAGCCTCTTCTAGCTCAGGGTTGCCAAATAGCTCTTTATTCTCTAGTTTGACATTTGTGCTCTCTTTATATAGCTCTTCTAGCTCTTTTACAGCTTTAGCTAAGCCATCGCCAGTTCTAAAGATAGCGACATGCTCCCACATTATATCTTTCATCTTATTTTTGATCTCAAATACATTGTATTTTCCATCTTTATTTATAAGTTCGTTTAGATAATCTTTGCTTTTATTGATAAAGCTCTCAACGGTTTTTGTTTGAATATCTATCTCATTATTGCTACAATACTCAGCAAAATAATCCCCGATAATCATACCGCTTACCACGGTTTCAGCGACGCTATTTCCACCAAGGCGGTTAAATCCGTGCATATCCCAGCACGCTGCTTCACCACAGCTAAATAGACCTTTTAGAGTTTGGCTCTCGCCAGTTGGTTTTACACGAATTCCGCCCATTGAGTAGTGTTGCATAGGAAGTATCGGAGCCCAGCCTTTTGGACCCTCATCAGCTGGATCTATGCCATTGAAAATTTTACAAATTTCTTGGACATCACGCAAGTTTTTCTCTATATGCTCTCTACCAAGAATGCTAATATCTAGCCAAACATGCTCACCATAAGGGCTTTTTACACCTTTACCATTTCTGATATGCTCCATTATACGGCGACTAACGACATCACGGCTAGCTAGCTCTTTTTTCTCTGGTTCATAATCAGGCATAAAGCGGTATCCATCAACATCACGAAGTATTCCGCCATCTCCACGACAACCTTCAGTTAGCAAAATTCCGCTTGGGACGATTGGAGTTGGGTGGAATTGGACTGCTTCCATATTGCCAAGTCTAGCAATACCAGTCTCAAGAGCGATCGCAGCACCAGTTCCTTCACAGATTACAGCATTTGTAGTGTGTTTGTAAATTCTACCATAGCCACCTGTTGCGATTAGTGTGCCTTTTGATACATAGGCTGAAATTTCGCCAGTTACTAAATCACGGACGATCGCACCATAACAGCGGTTATTCTCATGGATAAGAGCTATAGCCTCTTTTCTATCGTGAATTTCAACATCTCTTTTTAGGGCTTCATTTGCAACGCCAAATAGCATTGTGTGGCCTGTAGCATCGGCTGTAAAGCAAGTTCTCCATTTTTTAGTTCCACCAAAGTCACGGCTATGAATTAGACCATGAACCTCTTCTTTTTCATCAATTGTAGTTTTTTGAGCGTTGATGATAGCGCTTCTTTTGCCTTTTGTAATCCTAGTCCAAGGCACACCCCAACTAGCTAACTCACGAATAGCTTTTGGTGCTGTTTGGACAAACATTCTAGCAACTTCTTGATCACAACCCCAGTCGCTACCTTTTACAGTATCTGCAAAGTGAATATCCTCATTATCGCCTTCACTCATTTTTGAGTTACCAAGACTTGCTTGCATACCGCCTTGAGCAGCAGCAGAGTGGCTTCTTTTTACAGGACAAAGACTTAAAACTACAGTGCTAAGACCCTTATCAGCAGCAGCTACAGCAGCTCTTAGACCAGCTAGACCACCGCCTATTACTAATGCGTCATAATATTTTACCTTCATATATACTCCTAGTTCATAGCGATTTTAAGAAATGCCCCAAGGCTTAATAGTCCAAGAGCGATAAAGAATACGCTTAAAATCCATTTAGCTTTTTTAAGCTTTTTACGAGTTGCTTTAGCATCTTTACCTTCAAACCAACCCCATTTTACGCATAGTCTGTATAGACCGATGCTACCATGAAGTTCAACAGCAAAAAGCAATACTAAATAAAATAACCACATAAAATGGCTATAAACACGCTCAGCTGAACCAAGTGTGCCATCTGATAGCAATGCGATTTGATCTGAATTTGTGATTATGATGATTAGGTGCGCTGAACCAAGGAAAAACATAATAAACCCAGTACAAGCCTGAATCCACCAAAGCGTTGTATCTTCGTGCTTCATACGAACAGCATGAGAGCGATAAATTTGCCACTGACGGAAGTTGATTGGCATTTTTCTCATACCAAGTGCAGCATGGACGAAAAATATAACAAGCACACAAGCTGCTAAAAAGCTAGTAACATAGCTCATATTAGGGCTATCATACATAAATCTAAGCTCTAAGATATGCACCACTTGATTATAGACCTCTTCGCCAAATAAAATGGTAGATACAAATATCATATGTGCCCACATAAATATTCCTAGGAATAACCCAGTTCCACTCTGAATAAGATCGAGTTTTGCAGGAATTCTACTCTTCTTGCGATCCTCGCTTATACCAAGAAACCCTTCGATTTGCTTACTCATAAGCTCCCCTTACATTTTGAAATTTAAACGGATAATTTGTAATTATACATTAGCTTAACTTGATATAAAATTAAATTTATCCATTAAATTATAATTCTAAATTATCTATATTTTGGGCTTTTGAGACTATTTTCATTAACTATTATAATAAATTAGATTAATTAAATATTAAATTTTATTTTTTAGTAGATTTAAATTTATTTTAATAATTATTATCATATAATCACCGCATTAAATTTATTTCAAGGTGGTCTTATGAATAGAAAATATCTACTTTCTGTTGTAGCTATAGCATATTTGTCTAATAGCGTTATAGCCGATGATAGCTATAGATTAGATCAGGTGGTAGTGAGTGCTTCAGGTTTTTCTCAAGAGATACAAGAAGCACCAGCGACAATGAATGTCATTACCAAAAAAGAGCTAGAAAGAAAGCCATATAGAGATGTGGCTGAGGCTATATCTGATATACCTGGAGTTGATCTTTATGCTTCAAAGGGTAAGAGTGGGGCGTATAATATAACTATGCGTGGTATTACTGGATATACCTTGGTTTTAGTAGATGGCAGACGCCAAGGGATTGGCGGAGAGATAGGACCTAATGGGTTTGGTGAGGTGATGAATGCGTTTTTACCACCACTTTCTAGTATTGAGAGAATTGAGGTTATTAAAGGACCTATGAGCACTTTATATGGTTCTGAAGCACTTGGTGGTGTGGTGAATATCATTACAAAGAAGGTTAGCGATGAGTGGGGCGTATCAGTAGGCTTTAACTCTATATTAAATCAAGATACCCAGTGGGGCAATACCTATGGATATAATATCTATGCTGATGGTCCAGTGATAGATAATAAATTGGGTGCTGTATTTAGATATGCTCAAAGCTATAGAGCCCAATCAGAGGTAACTCACCTAAATTCAAGAGGTCAAGAAGTTCCAGCCACGCAAGCTCAAAGTCCGACAAAGGCAAATAATTACAATGTTGGTGCGAGATTAAACTATTTGTATGATGAAGCTAATAGATTTACATTTGATATAGATTATGCTAAAAATCACTTTGATAATCGCAAAAGCCAAATAGGCACAGTAGGTGCGATTGGTGGGTATGAGCCGACTATGGATATAGATAAGCTTGTTACTTATCTAATTCATGAGGGGATTTATGATGGATTTAGCTTAAATTCAGGTATTCAATATAACCGCGTAGGTAATGATAGTAGATTAGTAGTGGCTAATAATCCATATAAGGGGCAAAATAGGGATATTTTGGCTCAAGATTATATAGTTGATACTAAGGCTGTGGTGCCAGTGGGTCAAAGCCATATTTTAAGCGTGGGGGCTGAGTATAAGCTAGAAAAAATGCAAGATAAGATAGCAAGTCCAAGTAGATTTAGTCAATATACCATAGCTGCGTTTGGGGAAGATGAGTATTCTATATTGAATAATTTGCGATTAACCTTAGGTGCTAGATATAATCATCATGAGACATTTGGTAATAATCTATCCCCAAGGGCGTATCTAGTTTATAATCTAAATGATAATTTAACCTTTAAAGGCGGGGTATCAACGGGATTTAAAGCACCATATGTCAATAAGCTAATAGCTGGTGAGTATAACTATAGCGGTCAAGGAAGGATACCAGTATATGGTAATCCAAATTTAACTGAAGAGACATCTATTAATTATGAATTAGGTGCAGGATATAGAGATAGTGTATTTAACGCTTCAATTACTGGATTTGTAACTGAATTTAAAGATAAAATATCATCAGTAAGCTATAATAGTGGAGCTAATATCCCTAGTATAGGGGTTTGTAATAGCTCATTTACTAGATGTATACAAGCTATAAATCATGGAAAGGTGGAGTATAAAGGTCTAGAAGTAAGTGCTGGAGCGATGGCTACTGATAAATTAAATTTAAATCTATCCTATACATTCTTAGATAGCAAGATAAAAGATAGTAGTAGCACAACATCAATTGGCAAACCAGAAAATGGCTCATTAAAGCATAATATCGTAGCTAAAGCTGATTATAATATTAATCGCACCTTTACTCCTTGGATAAAGGGTGAGTGGCAAATAGATAGATATATGGGTGATACAAATATAAATAGAGAGTATTACAAAGATATATTCTTAGCTTCTATTGGTATAGCTATGGAGATCAATAAAAATTGGAATTTAAACGCTGCTATATATAATCTATTTGATAAAGATTTTACAGACTCTTATGAGACATACTCTAATCGTGGCGCCTTAACCTATGTAAATACATATAATAGGATAGAAGAAGGTAGAAGGCTATATCTATCATTAAATGGTAGATTTTAAAGAGTAGGGCTAGTCCCTACTCATCTAGTGTCCGCACTATTAGGCTATCTGGTAGATTAAATTCGTTTATAATTTCTATCTCTTTTCTTCTCATTTGTCCATCATCATTTTCATGATCATATCCTAATATATGTAGCAAACCATGAGTAAATAGTAGAGCTATTTCATCATCTATACTATGACCTAATTCGCTAGCTTTAGATAGTGCTAAATCTGTATTTATCACGATTGAACCAATAGGAAAATGCGGAATATAGTGAAGTGGAAAGCTCAAAACATCTGTAGTTTTATCAATTTTACGCTCTTTTAAATTTATTTGGTGCATGGTTTTAGTATCTACTAGTAGTAGCTCTATATCCGCATTTGTGAGCTTTTGTGCGATGGTATCTAGAATTTGAGGATAGTTATCTTCGCAAATTATCATTAGTAGCCTTTTGTGGATTGTTTAGCAAGTGGGTGAAGAAAACTCTCCACCGCAAAATTATTTATAAGCTTTTATAGCTGCGTCTAAAATATCTTTAGCCTTATTAGCGTCTTCAAAGCCTTTGACTTTTACCCACTTATTTGGCTCTAGCATTTTGTAGGTTTCAAAGAAATTTTTAATCTTATCAAGTGTAGCCTTTGGTAGATCATCTATGCTTTTGATGTCTTCATATCTAGGGTCAATTTTACTAACTGGCACAGCTAGTAGCTTCTCATCCATACCGCTTTCATCTTCCATTACTAATACACCAATTAAACGGCAAGGTATTACGCTACCAGCTTGAAGTGGATACTCATTAAGCACTAAAACATCAGCAGGATCGCCATCATCGGCTAATGTTGATGGGATAAATCCGTAATTAGCTGGATAAAACATAGCTGAGTATAATACACGATCTACTACTACAGCACCGCTATCTTTGTCTATTTCGTATTTAATATTTGAGCCATAAGGGATCTCAATAACTGCGTTTAATTTATCTGGATTGCTACCAGCTTTGATTTTACTAATATCCATATTTTACTCCTTTATCATAGTATTTAATAAATTTGTCATATCGCTTACTATCTCTTCTATAGTGCGTTCGCCATTGATATTGCGAAGTAGTGATTTTGAGCTGTAAAAATCTCTAATCTCTTTAAGCGGAGCTAGATAAACCTTCATTCTATTATTAAAGACTTCATCATTGTCATCAGCTCCCCTAGCTCTGCCTAATACCCTCTCTCTTGCTACTTGTTCGCTTACATCTACTTCTATAACGCCACTTAGTTTGACATCACTACTATTTGATAGGACTTTGTCTAACTCCATCATCTGCTCTACACTTCTTGGATAGCCATCTATCAAGATATAGTCTGTGTGGCTAGATTTAATAGCTGAGATTATGGTATTTACCACTACATCTAGTGGTACTAGATTGCCTTTAGAGATGAAGCTATCTATCAAGCGACCAAGATCGCTACCACTAGCTACTTCAGCTCTTAAAAGATCGCCAGTAGAGTAGTGGCTAAATTTGGTATCATTTTTAGCAATTATACTAGCATCGGTTGTTTTGCCGCTGCCTGGAGCACCGATTATTAAAAATAGTTTTTTCATTACTTATCCTTTTCTCTTAATCTTAGTCCTAAATCTCTTAGCTGATGAGTATCTACGCTACTTGGAGCCTGAGTCATTAGACATGAGGCTTTTTGAGTTTTAGGGAAGGCTATTACATCACGAATGCTTGATGAGCCAGTAGCTAACATAATTAACCTATCTAAGCCTATGGCAAATCCACCATGAGCTGGCGCACCAAAGCTAAGAGCATCAAGTAAAAATCCGAATTTCTCTCTTTGCTCTTCTTCATCTATTTTAAGCAGTTTAAATACCTTTTGTTGAATATCGTTTTTGTGAATTCTAATACTTCCCCCACCAAGCTCAACGCCATTTAATACAACATCATAAGCGATACTTGTGATATCTTCTAAATTTGGCTCATCTGGATTGTTTGGCATTGTAAATGGATGGTGCATAGCTGAGTAGCTACCATCATCGTTTTGCTCAAACATAGGAAAATCTACAACCCATAAAAATTCCAAAGCCTTCTCATCTATAATGCCAAGCTCACCAGCTAAGAAAATTCTAAATCGCCCCATATAGTCTAAAACTGTCTTTTTATCCCCAACACCAAAGAATACGACATCTCCGACTTTGAGTTTTGTGCGAGAAACTAGCTCTTTTAGTTCGCTTGGTTCAAAAAATTTAACTAGCGGACCTTTTAAGCTAATTCCATCAAAATCTACGCAGTTATCTTGTCCGGCTGTATCTTTTGGATCTTTTATTTGGATAAATGCTAAGCCTTTAGCCCCAAATTTACGCACAAATTCCTCAAATCTTTGCATTTGGCGTTTGCTAAATATATTATCTCCATTAGGCACTTTTATAGCTTTGGCTCTATTTTTGCGTGGATCCTTTGCTGGAGTGCTGAAAATTTCATTATTTGATTTAGCAAAAATATCAATCACATCAATCATAGCTAGATCAAATCTAAGATCTGGCTTATCGCTACCATAAAGCTCCATAGCGTCTTTATAGCTCAATCTTTTAAATGGAATTTGGATATTATGCCCACAAGCTGCAAATATCTCTTTTAAAACCTCTTCGCCGACTTTCATCACATCTTCTTGATCGCAAAAGCTCATCTCTACATCGATTTGGGTAAATTCAGGCTGACGATCAGCTCTTAAATCCTCATCTCTAAAGCACCTTGCAATTTGAAAATACCTATCAAATCCAGCGCACATTAGTAGCTGTTTAAATAGCTGAGGGCTTTGAGGCAAGGCGTAGAATTCGCCAGGATGAACACGGCTAGGCACTAGATAATCCCTTGCGCCCTCAGGTGTAGCACGAGTTAGCATAGGGGTTTCAACCTCTAAAAATCCTAATCTATCAAGGGCATTTCTACACGCTATACTAGCCTTGGAGCGAAGTTGAAATTTGCTTAAATTATCTGGATTTCTTAAGTCTAAGAAGCGGTATTTAAGCCTAATATCTTCGCCAACATTGCTATCTGTAATGACAAAAGGTAGTGGCGCACTCTCATTTTCGATGATTAGCTCATCTATTACTACCTCAATTTCACCAGTTTTTAGCTTTGGATTAACCAAGCCTTCGCCTCTAGCTCTAATCTTTCCCTTAGCTCTTAATACATACTCATCTCTAACTTTTGAGGCGATTTCGTGGGCTGATTTACTATCTGCTGGATCGCATACAAGCTGTATAATTCCACTTCTATCACGCAAATCTATAAATATAACGCCTCCGTGGTCTCTGTATGAATTTACCCAACCACATAGATTAACATTTTTACCAATATCTTTTGCGTCTAAGTCGGTGCAGTAATGACTACGCATATTAATCCTTTCGTTTATAAAAAGCCGCCATTATACATTAAAATTTATAAAAATTTTATTAGAAATTTTGACTAGTAATTGGTTAAAGTTAAATTTAGGTTTTAAAATATAGTTTATATTTATGTTTTTTTGTGTAAAATTTGGATTACGGAGAGTGTAATGTCTAAAATTCATAAAAATCTAAATATTATAGCGATCACAACAAGGGATCCAATAGAGCAAAAAGACGCTCTAGTTAAGATTGTAAAGATTATAAAAAGTCGCTCAATTGATGTGATATTTGAGTCGCATGTGGCTAAAATAATTGGCGTAGATGGCTTTGAATTTAAAGATTTAATATCAAAAGCTAAGGTGATAATATCCCTTGGAGGAGATGGTAATTTCATAGCTACATGCAGACGAGTAGCACAAAGTGAAATTTATGTATATGGGGTTCATACTGGACATTTGGGCTTCTTGACAGATTCTACTTTGGATAAATTTGGGGAATTTTTGGATCAATTTTTAAGCGGAATTTATGATATTGAGCGTCCATATATGCTTAGGGCAAATTTCAATAAAAATGGCAAGATAACTACAAAATTAGCCTTTAATGATATTGTTTTAATGCGTAAAAAGATTGATACTACTTCTCATATTGATGCTTTTTTAAACTCAAAGCACTTTAACTCATACTTTGGCGATGGGGTGATAATCAGCTCTGCGATGGGCTCGACTGCTTATAATATGAGTGCTGGAGGGCCAATTATCCATCCTTTATGTGATGCTTATAGCGTTACGCCGATTTGTTCGCATAGTCTTACTCAAAGACCGCTTGTCTTACCTAGAGAGTTTAGATTGGAGTTTAGAAGTAATGATGATATAGTGGTTTTAATAGATGGTCAAGATAGATTGGATTTGATTGAATTTGATAGCGTGGATATTGGTGTGAGCGATATTAGAGTTAATCTGCTTAGGCATCAAGGGCGGGACTATTTTGGTGTTTTAAAAGAGAAATTAAGATGGGGTCAGCAGTGATAGAGAGAATTTATCTTAAAGATTATTTAAGTTTTGATGAATTAGAGCTTAAATTTGGCTCTGGGCTTAGCGTATTTACTGGTGTTAGTGGTGCGGGTAAAAGCGTTTTAATGGGGGCAATTTTAAGCGTTTTTGGCTATAAAGATAGCGATGCTAGGCTTATTGAAGCTGATGTGGAGTGTAAGCTTGGGCTTGATGAGTTTGGGATTGAAGAAGATAGTATAAACTGCTTTAAACTTCTAAAAGATAAGAGCACAAGATACTTTATAAATAACCAATCAATATCGAAAAAAAATCTAAATTTGATCGCTAATCGCCATTTAAAATATCTAAGTGCTAAGGATATTGAGGAGTTTGAAAATTCTAGATTGATTGGAATTTTAGATATTTTAGCTAGTAAAAAATCTAAAAATTATAGTGAAAATTTGGCTAAATTTAAGGAAAAATTTAATGAATTTTTAACTCTTAAAAAGGAGCTTGATAAGATAAATGAAGAAGAGAAAAAGATCGATGAGCTTAAAGAATTTGCTAAATTCGAGATAGAAAAGATCGAGCAGATAAATCCGAAAATAGGCGAATTTGATGAACTTAACTCTATAAAGAAGCGACTTAGCAAAAAAGATAAGATACAAGAGGCGTGGAGCAAGGCTGAGATGATATTTGCTTATGAAAAAGCAGTGATTGATGCTTTAAATATTAGCGATATTGATAGCGGGTTTTTTAGCGATGCTTTAAATGAGCTTAAAATTGCTAAAAGTAGCGTGGATTTTGATGAATTTGAAGGGTTCGATATAGAAGAGCTTTTAGATCGCATTGAGAGTTTAAATGGGTTGATTAAGCGGTATGGGAGTATAGAAGAGTGCCTAGAGATCTTACAAAAGAGAAAGGCCGAACTAGCTCATTATGAAAATATCGAGTTTCAAAAATCTGATTTGAGTATGAAATTTACTAGGCTTTTAAGCGAATTAGAAAATATCTCAAATACCATCACAAAAGAGCGAAGCAAGTCTGTAAAAGAGCTAGAAACTATGGTAAATGGATACTTAAAAGATCTATATATGGATAGGGTGGATATAAATTTAAATAGCAAGAATATGGATATAAATGGTGCTGATTTGGTAGATATAAATTTAAATAGCTCAAATTTAAAAACTCTAAGTAGCGGAGAGATAAACCGCTTAAGACTTGCATTTATCGCCAGTGAAGCTAAGATTAGCGGTCTTGGGGGCGGGGTTTTGATACTTGATGAGATAGATGCGAATTTAAGCGGGAAGGAGGCTATGAGTATAGCAAATGTGCTTATAGAACTATCAAATTTATATCAAATTTTTGCCATCTCTCATCAGCCACAGCTAAGCTCTAAGGCTCATCATCACTTCTTAGTCCAAAAAGACGCTAAAGGCTCTAGCGTAAAAGAGCTTAATATAGATGAAAGAGTGATGGAGTTATCTCGTATGATAAGTGGAGAGAGTATCACGCAAGAGGCTACTGAATTTGCTAAAAAGCTACTTATTTAATGAGCTTTAAAGTCAAATTTGAGTATAATCGGCGACAAAAATTATTAATTATGGGGTTGTAATGCGCGAGAGAGTCTTGATAGTTGAGGATAATAAATCCTTAGCCAAACTAATAGCTAAAAAGATGAATGCCAATGTAGATATGGATGTTGTAGTGGCACATAGTTACGCACAGGCCGTAGATGCTATTGAGGATAATGATGACTTTTTTATCGCTTTGCTTGATCTAAATTTACCCGATGCACCAGATGGGGAGATTGTAGATTATGTCTTATCTAAAAATATTTTAGCCATTATCCTTACTGGTAGCGTAGATGAGAATTTAAAAAAAATCTTTACTCAAAAAAATATAGTTGATTATGTATTAAAAGATAGCTTAGATGCTATTAATTATATATTTGATACCATAAATAGACTATGTAAAAACCGCAATCACAAAGTTATGATAGTTGAGCCATCTATGGGGGTGAGAAATCAGCTAAAAGAGATCTTAAATTCACAGCTTTATAAGGTCTTTACCGCAGCTCATGGCGAAGAGGCGTTAAACTACTTAAATGATAATCCAGATATTAAGCTTATATTAACAGCATATAATATGCCAGTTATTGATGGCTTTGAGCTAATGCGTCAAATTCGCCAAACTAAGAATAAAAATAGCCTAGGATTAATAGCAGTAGCTAGTAGTGATAATGATGTAGCGGCTAAATTTTTGAAAAATGGCGCTAATGATTTTATATCTATTCCTTTTAGCAAAGAGGAGATAATATATAGAGTTGATAGCAATCTTAAGGCTATGCAAGATGAGATAGATATTCAAATGTATAAAAAATATGACCCATCAACTAAGCTATTTAATAGAAGATATTTCTTTGCTTATGCTAAGAGCTTAGCAGCAAGAAGTGGTGAATTTGGCATTGCTATTATCGATATAGATGGATTAAGAGCGATTAATGCTAAGTTTGGCTTTGAGCTTTGTGATAGGGTTATTATGCATGTTGCATCTATATTAAAAAGCGAGTTAAAAGGTATGGTGGTAGCTAGGCTTAGCGGTGGCGAATTTGGAGTGATATTTGATAAAATTGGCTTTGATGAGGCTATAAAAGTTATGGCGCATATTAGATCAAAGATTGCTAATCTTGCTATATCTTCAGTAACGCCTACAATATCAGTTGGCATTTGTAGTTTTGATACTAATATTAAATTTGACCAAGCAATAATGAATGGCTACAAAGCCTTACAAAAAGCCAAAAAAAATGGCAAGAATAGGGTGGAGATTTTATGATTATAGATACACATTGCCATTTAGATGATGCTAGGTATGATGATGATATAAGTAGCGTGATAAAAAACGCTTTTGATAATAAAGTAGGCAAGATTATCATCCCTGGGGCCGATATAAAGGATTTGCCAAAGGCTGCAAAAATAGCAAATTCATATGAAAATATCTACTTCGCAGCTGGAGTTCATCCATATGAGATAGATGGATATGATGAGAGTGTAATTTATGAATTTGCTAAGGATAAAAAGTGCGTTGCTATCGGCGAGTGTGGGCTGGATTATTTTAGACTTCCTGAAGTTGATGTAGAGCAATATAAGGCTAGACAAAAAGATATTTTCATCACTCAAATCAAACTAGCAATTGAGTTAAAGCTTCCACTTATTGTGCATATTAGAGATGCGAATGAAGATAGCTTAAAAATATTAAAAGAGTATAAAAATGAGCTAGTTGGCGGAGTTTTACACTGCTTTAATGCTAGTCCTATTTTGCTTGAGCTTAGTAGCAAATTTTACTATGGCATTGGTGGGGTTTTAACCTTTAAAAATGGCAAGAAATTAACCCAAATTTTACCAAAAATCCCGCTAAATAGGCTTTTAATAGAAACTGACGCTCCATATCTTACTCCTGAGCCTTATAGGGGCAAGAGAAATGAGCCAGCATTTACCACCTTTGTAGCTGATAAGATGGCTGAAATTTTATCTATGAATAAAGATGAGATTGTGGATTTAACTACGCAAAACGCAAGTAGATTATTTGGAATTTAAGGAGAGAAATGAGAGTAGTATTAGTAGTTTTATCTATATTTTTTACCTGTAATTACTCATTTGGATTTATGGTCTCAAGCGATAATTTTAAAAAAGAGATTAAGATATTAAAAGAGCTTGATATTGATCCAAAATATATTAATGATGAGTATTTTTTGCAGTTAAAAAATAGCAGAATGGACACAACAAAACAAGAATTTATAAACACAATAACAAAAGAGTATAAACACGCTGCTATAATCAAAGATGTATTAAAGCAAAGAGGTGCTCCAAATTCACTATTGTATCTTGCTATAGTGGAGTCTAAGCTATCAAATAGAGCCACATCTGGAGCTAAGGCAGCTGGAATTTGGCAGTTTATCCCAAGCACGGCTAAATTGCATAATTTAAATATAGATAAATATGTAGATGAAAGGCGAGATCCTCTTCAAGCTACCAATGCTGCGATTGATTATTTGCAAAGATTAAAAGATAGATTTGGCAAGTGGTATTTAGCAATTTTGGCTTATAATGCTGGAGAGGGCAAGTTAAGCAGAGCTATAAAAATAGCTGGTAGTGATGATATTAAGGTTTTGCTTGACCCAAAACAAAAATATCTCTCACTTGAGACAAGAAATTATCTTCGTAAAATTATAATGATGGCATATGTGGCAAATGATAGAGATTTTTTGATCTCTACAGATAGCTCTATGTTAAATTCAGCCACATATATAGGCATTGAAAGGGTTGAAATCCCAGGTGGAATCAGCCTTCATGATGTGGCCTCAACCATAGGATTTAGCGTAGATAAATTAAGTAAATATAATACTCATTTAAGATATAGCTTTACTCCGCCAAATAGAGATAAATACTATATCTATATCCCAACGATAAAAAAAGAGGAGTTTTTAGCCAGATATAAAGCTGGTGAGAAGACTAAAATTTACAATACCAAAAAGGGCGATACATTTGAGATAATTGCCAAAAAATTAGATATTAAAACAAGCGATATTAAAAGATATAATAATATAAAACAGATAAAAGCAAACTACAAACTAGCACTCCCAGCAAACGCTAAGACCATTTATGAATATCAGGTCAAAAAAGGGGATACGCTAGGAGCTATATCTCGTAAATTCGGGGTAGAAGTATCAGATATAATAAAGGCAAATAGTAAAACAAATATGAAATTAGCAATAGGAGAAAACCTTGTCATACCACATTAAAATATCACTAGCCACATTAGCGGCGTTAGTTTTTGCTGGTTGTTCTACAATGAGCATTCCATACTACTCAAGCTCAGACTTTGAGAGCACACCAAATACGAGTAAAAGCACTCAAGAAGCCACTATGAGGCCTTATACCATCAATGGCAAAACATACTACCCAACGGTTGTAGAAGTAGGCGATAGCGCTACTGGAATTGCGAGTTGGTATGGGCCAAATTTCCATGGCAAAAAGACAAGTAACGGAGAGATATATAATATGCACTCTCTAACAGCAGCTCACAAAACCCTTCCTATGAATACTATGGTTAAAGTAACAAGCCTAAAAAATGGCAAAACAACGATAGTAAGAATCAACGATAGAGGTCCATTTGTATCTGGTAGGATAATAGATCTATCAAAAGCAGCCGCTACTGAGATTAGTATGATAGCTGATGGGACAGCACCGGTTAGACTTGAGGTTGTTGGATTTTATGGTCAAGTTGAGACCCCAGCTAATAAAACAGCTAAAACTCACACATATACAGGCGGAAATTTTATAGTCCAAATTGGTGCATTTAGACGATTAGCTGGAGCTAATACTTATAAAACTCAATTTGATAATACAAATGGAATTTACAAAACTGCAGTTCGTGAATATACTTTGAATGGAGAGCCTATTTATAGGGTATTTTTAACTGGATTTAGAAGTGAGGCTGAGGCTCGTGATTTCATATCTAGCGGACAATTTAAGGGTGCGTTTATAGCTAGAGATTAGGAAATAAAATGATTAAAAAACAAAGAGCAACAAAAGAGACTAATATCAGCTTAGAGCTTGAAATTTATGGTAGTGGCAATAGCGATATAAGCACTGGAGTTGGCTTTTTTGACCATATGTTAAACGCACTTGCTAAGCACTCATTAATGGATATTAAACTTCATTGTAAAGGGGATTTATATATTGATGATCACCATAGCGTAGAAGATTGTGGTATTGTGCTTGGTCAAGCTTTAAAAGAGGCTTTATATCCGCTTGGAAGCGTGGAGAGATACGGCAATTCTGTTGTGGTGATGGATGAAGCAGCTGTGGAGTGTGCTTTGGATCTATCTAATCGTGCTTTTTTAATTTATAAATCTAAGATGAAGCCAAAAATAGGCAACTTTGATAGTGAGCTTGTTGAGGAGTTTTTTAGAGCTTTGGCGATGAATGCTAATATAACTTTACACATTATAAAGCAAAGAGGTAGCAACTCTCATCACATAGCTGAAGCGACATTTAAGGCTTTTGCGGTAGCATTTCGCAGGGCTGTGGCTAAAAATGATAGAGTTGGAATTCCTAGCACCAAAGGCGTTTTATGATAGAGATAATATTTTTAGATGTTGATGGATGCCTTAGCGATGGGGGGATTTATAAAACTAATTGCGGCGATGAATTTAAAAGATTTGATGTCAAAGATGGATTTGCCATACAGCAGTGGAATCGCATGGGTAAAATTTCAGCCATAATCACAGGCAAAAGCTCACAAATTGTGGCTGATAGGGCTAAAGAGCTGGAGATAAAATACTGCTTTCAAGGCGTAAGTGATAAGCTATCTAAGGCTAAAGAGATTTTAGCTTTAGAGGGGTTAAATTTAGAAAACGCCGCAGCTATAGGTGATGATTTAAATGATATTAAGCTTTTAAAAAGTGTATCTATCAGCTTTGCTCCAAATGATGCTTTTGAGGCAGTTTGCCCTGATATAAAACTTACCAAAAATGGTGGTTATGGTGCTGTTAGAGAGATGATAGAGATTATCATTGATAGAGAAAATTTGCGTAGTGAGTGGATGAAGCGTTGGCTATAAGGATATTTTATTTTGCTGTTGCTATTTTTAGTATAAGCGTGGTAGTATTAATGCTACAAAGTCCATATGATATTAAAGCTAATATTAACAATATTAAAGTAGCCAATATGCAAGCTGATGAAGTGATAAGCTATGAGATGAATGCTACTGATATATATGCTAATTTTATCTCTAGTAGCGTTATAGCCTATGATGATTATAATAAATTTATTAATCCCAATGTAACCTTCATACATAAAGATAAACACAATATAAACGCCAAAGAAGCTATATATAAAGATAATAATATAACATTTATTAACGAAGTAAAATATATAAATTTAATTACTAATCTAAGATATAATTCTAATGAGATTATATATGATAATTCTACAAAAATACTACTAAGCAATCTCCCATTTGAACTATTACAAAATAGTGATAAAATACTAGGAAATAGCGTTATTTATGAGCTAGATAATAATTATATAACCGCAAAAGGAGTTAGGGGTTGGTTTTACAAATAGTTAGAGCTTTTATATTGGTGGCTATGATTTTTACTATGGCAAATTCAGACCAGATAGAAGTAAGTGCTGATAGCTTTTATGCCGATGAAAAAGCAGGTCTTGGGGAGCTTGTGGGAAATGTGGTTATAAAAAAGGGTAAAAGTGATACGCTAAGGGCAAATAGAGTTAAAATTTACTTTGATAAAAATCGCCAACCATACAAATATGAAGCCATTAGCAACGCTAAATTTGCTATATTATTAAATGGTAAAAATTATAATGGTAGTGGAGATTTGCTAACATATGATCCAAAAACTCAAATTTACACCCTAAAAGGCAATGCATTTTTACATGAGATTGATAGCGATAAGAAGATATTTGGCGATGAGATAGTTGTCAATCAATTAAATGGGGTTTATAATGTCAAAAGCAAGGATAAAGAGCCAGTTAAATTTATATTTCAGGTAGAAGAAAGATGAGAATTATTAACGCTAAGTTTTTACTCTCAGCCCAAGGGATTGATGGATTGCCTGAATTTGGCATTAGTGAGGTGGCATTTTTAGGTCGTAGTAATGTCGGTAAAAGCTCAATTATAAATGCTTTAACCAATCATAATAGCTTAGCAAAATCTAGCTCCACTCCAGGCAAAACTCAGCTAATAAACTGCTTTGAAGTTATAATTGATAATGAAGAAGAGAAAATTCCATTGATATTTGTCGATTTACCAGGATTTGGCTATGCTAAAGTAAGCAAGAGTATGCATAGTATTTGGCAGGAGAATTTAGATAGATATCTTAGGCAAAGGCTTAGCATTAAGGCGTTTATCCATCTTATAGACTCTAGACACGCAGGACTTCAAAAAGATGAGAATTTGGGACTATATCTTAGTGAATTTGCTAGAGCTGACCAAAGAGTATTAAATATTTATACAAAATCAGATAAGCTAAATCAAAGCCAAAAAGCACAACTTTTAAAGATTGATCCAAATGCTATTTTGGTCTCTAGTAGCAAAAAAACAGGTATAGATAAAGCGACAAAAGCGATATATAATGCAGTATTTGGTGTGAAATGATAGAGTATAAAAAAGCAAGATTAAAAGATATAAAAAGTATGCAAAATTTAGTTCGCCCCGAGGTAGAAAGTGGTGTAATTTTGCCTAGGAGCGATGATGAGATAGCTACAAATATCCGCTCATACACACTTGCCTTTGACGATGATAGGCTAATTGGATATAGCGCACTTCATATACACGCTGCTAATTTGGCTGAGATTAGAAGTTTGATAGTTGATCTTGACTATAGGGGTAAGAGCGTTGGTAGCAATATAGTAAAGGCTCTTTTAGATGAGGCTAAATCTATGGAGATAACGCAAGTTTTTACTCTTACTTATAGGAGTAGGTTTTTTGAGAATTTAGGATTTATCCAAATTCCCAAAGAGAGATTACCAGCGCAAAAGATTTGGGCTGATTGCATTAAATGTAAGCACTTTCTAGTATGCAACGAAATAGCATTAATTCGCAATCTCTAAGATTTAATTTATTTTGTATATCTATTGTAGTATATGAAATATTTAGCATTACTTCTGTGTTTTTGCCATCATTAATTGGGGTATTTTTTGCCTATTTGGTAATACTTAAAGATGAGCTAGATCGCACACTTGGGGTAAAAGATAAGAGATGGTATCTAAGTTTAGCCTTTTTGATATTTGCTGAGCAGTTAAATGGCTTTGAGTTTTGCTCCGTGATTTTGGCGTGGCTATTTTTTTACTATCTTATTAATGATTGGTTAAAGACAAATATAAAATGGAGAAAACTACTAATAACCATATATGTATTTTCAGGATATATCATTACTCTTGCTATGAGTAATATCGTGCTATATGTATTAAACCAGCCTAGAATGAAGCTAGATTATGAGTATTTGCTCTATGCTATTATAGAGTCATTGATTGCTCTTGTGATTTTTAGGGGGCGGATATTATGAGAATGACGATTGTTTATGGGATTATCATTTTTGTTTGGATTATCTTGCTTACAAGGGTGTATTATTTAAGCATTAAATCTAATGAATATTATGAGCAAATCGCTGAAAAAAACGCTATAAAAACAGAGTATATCGCTCCAGTTAGAGGGCAAATTCTAGATAGAAATGGTAATCCACTAGCTGTTAATAAACTTGGATTTGAAATATCGATTAGACCGCACCTTAGGCGAAATATTAACACTTTAGATGATGAGATAAATTTTATTATATCGATATTCCCAGACCTAAATGCCACAAAACTCAAAAGAGAGTATATAAAAAATGACTCGCCATATTCGCAAGATTTTGTAAATGTTGTGAATTTTTTGGCTTATGATAGGGTTTTGCCGCATTTTGCTAGATTAAATTTGCGTGATAATATAGAGGTAAATCCAGTATCCATTCGCCACTATCCATTTGGGGATTTAGCTAGTCATGTAATAGGATATGTGGGTAGAGCAAATTTAAAAGATATAGATATTAATCCAATCTCAAAGCTTACAAATTACACTGGTAGGAGTGGAGTTGAGAGGTATTATAATGAGATTTTACAAGGGGTAGAGGGGCAAAGGGTTACTAAGGTAACGGCTCTAAATAAGATTGTAGAAGAGGTTGGATATACTAAGCCAAGTAGCCTTGATATTACTCTTACTATAGATTTGGAGTTGCAAAAATATCTATATGAGGCCTTTGATAGACCAGCTGGAGCGGTGATCGTGATGGATGCTTTAGATGGATCTATTTTGGCTGCGGCTAGCCTTCCTGAGTATGATTTAAATAAATTTGTAACAGGAATTAGCCAAAGCGATTGGAATGAGATGATGAATAGTCCAGACCATCCATTTACAAATAAGCTTGTAAATGCTCTTTATCCGCCTGGAAGTGTTGTCAAAATGGCTATGGGTATGGCGTTTTTTGAAAGTGGGAAAATCTCTCCTACTACAAGATTGCTTTGTGATCCATATTTTGAGCTAGGTGATAGGAAATTTAGAAATTGGAAAAATTATGGCTCTGAGATGATGACTATAGTAGAGGCTTTGCGTGATAGTTGTGATACATATTTTTATCGTGGTGCTTATAATGTAGGCATAGATGTTATAGCGCCAGTGTTAAGAAGGTATGGTTTTGGGGTAAAATCTGGTGTGGATTTGCCAAATGAGTATATAGGTATAGTCCCAGATATGCAATGGAAAAAGAGTAGATTAAATCAGCCATGGTATCAAGGCGATACTATAAATACTAGCATAGGTCAAGGTAGCTTTTTAGCCACACCAATGCAAGTAGCTAGGGATACGGCGATATTTGCTATGGGATATGATGTAACTCCGCATTTTCTTAATAGTGTTGATAAGGTAGAGCAAGAGTGGATAGGTAGTGATATTTTAACACAGAAGGAAAAATCAGCCCTAAAATATATAAGAGAAGGAATGCACGCAGTAGCTAATATCCCAGGTGGGACTGGCTTTAGAGTATTAAGCCCTTCTAAGGTTATTATCGCAGCTAAATCAGGAACGGCTCAAGTAGTGGGGATTAGCCAAGAGGATAAAGAGCGGATTAAAGAAGCTGATATGGAGTATTATGAACGCTCACACGCATGGATGACAGGATATGCTCCATATGAAAATCCTAGATATGTCGTAACTGTATTAGTAGAGCATGGTGCAAGTGGTGGTGGAGCAGCAGGGCCGATACTATCTAGAATTTTTGATAAGCTTGCTGATATGGGCTATATAGATGAAAAATATCTAAAAAAACGAAAATAATATAAAGGAGATGAGTTGGACTTTACTACATATTTAGCCATTGGATTATATTTTGGGGTGCTTTTGGTAATTGGGCGTTTAGCGTATAATAAAAAGTCAAATTTAAATGAGTACTTGCTAGATAACCGCTCCTTAGGGCCATTTATAACCGCACTTAGTGCTGGGGCTAGTGATATGAGTGGATGGATGTTGCTTGGGCTTCCTGGGGCTTTATATCTTAGTGGGATTTGTAATGCTTGGATAGCTATTGGACTTAGCGTTGGTGCGTGGGCGAATTACAAATATCTTGCTAGTAGGCTTAGAGTATATACTGAAATTTCAGGCGATAGCATTACTATTCCAGATTATTTAGAGAATAGATTTAAAGATAGAACTAAGGTTTTACGCATTATTTCTGGTATTTTTATCCTTGTATTTTATACGCTTTATGTCAGTAGTGGGATTATTGCTGGCGGCAAGACATTTGAGAGCTTTTTTGGTTTGAATTTTGCTTTTGGGGCTGGAGTTACACTTTTTATAGTTGTATTTTATACATTTTTTGGTGGATTTAAGGCAGTTTGTCTTACAGATGCGTTTCAAGGGATTTTAATGTTTTTAGTGCTTGTGCTTATCCCTTTGGTGGCCTATTTTAGTATTGAAATTCCACAAAATTCAAGCTTCTTATCCCTTTTAAATCAGTATAGCAAAGAGGCAAATTCAAACCACTTAGATATATTTGCAGGGCAGACATTTTTAGGTATTTTGGGATTGCTTGCTTGGGGATTTGGCTACTTTGGACAGCCACATATAATTGTCAGATTTATGGCTATTAGAGATGCAAAAGAGCTTGTTTTAGCCAGAAGAATTGGGATTTCGTGGATGGTAATTGGCTTGGTTGGGGCTATGGCTAGTGGTCTTATAGGTTTTGTATATTTTTCTCAAAATGGCAATCCTTTATCTGATCCAGAAACTGTGTTTTTAAAGCTTGGCGATACTCTATTTCACCCTTTTATCGTAGGAGTTATTATATCAGCTGTTCTTGCGGCTATTATGAGTACTATCTCATCGCAACTTTTAGTTAGTGCTAGTTCGGTTACTAGGGATTTTATATTTGCATTTTATAAGCACGAAGTAAGCCCTAAAGCACAAGTATTAACAGGTAGAATTTCAGTTGTATTAGTAGCGGTGATTGCTACATTTATCGGGTTTAACTCTAGTGATACGGTTCTTGGAGTGGTGGGTAATGCTTGGGCTGGATTTGGTGCGAGTTTTGGGCCAGTTTTGCTATTTAGCTTATATTCAAGGCATATGAGTGCGCTTTCTGCTTTAGCTGGTATAATCACTGGAGGCGTAACGGTGCTGCTATGGATACTTTTTGGGCTATCAAGCGTGGTTTATGAGCTATTGCCTGGATTTTTACTATCATCTCTTGTAATATGGCTGGTAAATCGCTATAATAATATGCTCAAAAAGATGTCGCAAGAGCCGAATTTATCAGTGATTGATGATGAATTTAATAAAATGAAAGATAGGCAAATTTAAATTTATACTTTGGAGTTGTTTTATATAGATTTAAGGAATTATTTTATATAATTCCAACTCCAATTCAAGTGGGTTTATAGCTCAGTTGGTTAGAGCATCCGGCTCATAACCGGATGGTCCCAGGTTCGAGTCCTGGTAAACCCACCATTTAGATTTCTTTTTTAAATTTTTAATATCTTTTTAATTTTTTAAATTTTCTTTAATTTTTAAAATCTCTTTTTATACCAAAATTTTCACTTATCTTTTTTCTAAAATATCATAAATATTATCTATAAGTGGTGTGAAAATTTCATTTATATAAGTTTTATTTTTTAATAGTTGGCCATATAATGCACCAAATTGCATATCATTATAATTATCTGTCAAAATATTAGCTATTTCATCATTATAAAGCTTTGTAAAATCATTTTTACTATTATTTTTTGCTCCGCTTTGTAGCTTGGTACTATTTAGTAGTTGCTCAGAGATATTTATAATAGCTTGAATTTGCGAGTTTTTTTCCATATTTAGACTAAGATTATCATTGATTTTTTTTATAATTTCTGAGAGCTTCTCTAGCTTGTTAGAGCCAATCTTCATTGAGCCAAAGTCACTCATCTCCATAACTGGGTCTGGCACTACTTTTACTCCTTTGTGAGTTTCATCTTTTAATACCTGAACATTTATCACGCCTATATCTATATCTATATTTTCGCTACTTCTATTTACATTTATAAGCTGTTTGAGCAAAATTTCTATAAAAATATATCTATTATTTAGCTTATCGCTAAAATTATCACCAAAAATGATTTTCAAATGTAAAAAGATCTTTTTGTAGTTTGTCAGCAACCCTTTGAACTCTATTTTATGCTTATCATCTAAATTATTTATTTGTGTTATTGCTTTTGTGAAATATGGTCTTACCATCTTTTGAGTATTATCATCTTTATTAAAAATAGCATCTGCTACCATCTTTTCTTCAAGTGGCATTAAGATATTATATCCATCTATTTTTGCGTCGATATCAAGTAAATCAGCCATATCAATGCCATCTTTTAGCATAGTTTGCGTATAATATGGCTCAAAACTCTTCATAATATCATCAAATTTATTTACAAAATCAAGCACAAAAGTAGTTTTATGTGGGAATTCTGGGCAAATTCTATTTAGCCTTGATAGTGTTTGAACGGCGGTTATTCCGCTAAGGGCTTTGATTACATACATTATACAAAGCTTATTTTGGTCAAATCCTGTTTGGTATTTATTCGCCACAAAAAGCACCCTTCGCTCATCTTTATTAAACTCACTAGGCAAAGATACTTCGCTTATGCCATTTATCTCGCTTTCGCTATACTCTGCGCCATCAATCTCTTTTTGACCGCTAAAAGCTATTAAAGGCTTAAAATCATATCCATGTGACTTACAATACTCGCAAAAAGCATAATAATATCTTATCACGCTTTCTATATCCTCACACACTACCATAGCCTTAGCTTTACTGCCCAGCAAAGCTGACCCACTACTAGCAAAATGCTCAGCTATCACAGCTACACGACTTTTTATTATATCAGTATTATGTCTGATTATATCTCTTATTTTGCGTTTTGCTTGGTTTTGTTCTACCTCTTTATCACTGCTTTTTAATACTATATTATAAAGAGTGTTATATGTTGTATAGTTATCAAGTACATTTAGTATATATCCTTCTTCTATCGCTTGTTTCATAGAGTATAGATGAAAAGGTACAAACATGCCATTTATCTCTTTACCAAATATTTGTAAAGTACTTT
Organism: Campylobacter porcelli; assembly: GCF_002139855.1. Lineage (NCBI taxonomy): Bacteria > Pseudomonadati > Campylobacterota > Epsilonproteobacteria > Campylobacterales > Campylobacteraceae > Campylobacter > Campylobacter porcelli. The sequence goes on along the minus strand of NZ_CP018789.1, from coordinate 1,122,970 downwards.
CCTTTGGTGTAGCTGTAAAGCCAAAAAGGCTTATATTTTTAGGTTTATTCTTTGCGCTAAATTCAGAACTAAGAGTATCTATCAAAGCCTCCATATTAGACCCGCTGGTGCTAGAGTGCGCTTCATCTATTATCACGGCGCATTTGGTGTCAAAATTTTTTAATTCATCTTTGATATAAGAGAATTTTTGGATTGTAGAAATTATGATTTTTACACTATTTTTTATAGCATCTTTTAAATCTCTTGAGCTATTTTCATCGCCAAGAGCTTTTATAAATCCTTCTTGATGCTTGATCTTGTTTATCTCATTTTGTAATTGTCTATCTACTACTATTCTATCGGTTACGATTATCACGCTTTCATATCTTACAGAGCCATTTTTATACAAAGATGCTAGCATATATGCCAGCCAAGCTATGCTTTTAGTCTTGCCAGATCCTGCGCTATGCTGGATTAAGTAGTTTTTATACTCTGAATTTTTCAAAATATCGCTTTTTACTTTATGTACTAGATCCATCTGATGATAGCGTGGGAAAATCATAACCCCCTTATCATCAAATATAAAATTTTTAATCAAATCAATTATATTATCCCTTACTAACACCTCTTCCCATAGATACCATACATTGCTTATTTTGCCTTCTATATCATCATTTCCAGCGCCCATGCCCTTGCCGCTGCCTTTGCCTTTGTTAAAAGGTAGAAATTTAGTCTTGAATTTTTCTAGCTTTGTAGTCATATAGCATTCATATAGATCCAAAGCAAAAAACACAATCGCACCAAGCCTATTATCAAATAGCCTATTTTGCGGATTTCTATCCTCTTTATACTGCCTTATAGCATCTTTATAATCCTGCCCTGAATAGTTGCTTTTAATCTCCATACAAGCAAACGCCACACCATTGACAAAAACCACTAAATCCACACGCTCTTTATTCTCATTATCGGCATTTACTTCTTGTATTATTGTGATTTTATTTTTTTCATATTTCTAGGCTAAATCAGCATTAAAGCCAGAGCTTTCTTTGTTATAAACTAGCTCTAAGTTTGTATTATTTATCATTACGCCATTTTTTAAGCACTCTAGAATTCCATTTTTGATTATATAGTCATTAATTTTAGAGATTATCTCATCGCCCTTTAGCCCAAGTGCGTTAAGCTCCTTTTCTTGCGTAGATTTTAAAAACTCTAGTAGTATCTCTTTATCCATTGCTAAATTTTTATCATAGTATTTTGCGCTTCGCTCTACAACTCCATTTTTAGCAAATTCTTTTATTATATCAGCTTGATACTGGCTTTTTTCAGCATATATAGTTTTAGCCATTTTTGTCCTTTAGAATTATATTTAAGTAACTCTTTTAGTTTAGTTTTGATTTTTTTAATAGCAATGCTGATTACTATTAAATTTCTAAGCTTTTTGCTTCTACTAAATTTTTCATTTTGTTTAATGTTAAACTCATGTAAATATTCATTCTAATTGAAATCCAAAATGATGGACTTTTCCCAAAAATAGTACCATATTTTGCAGCATCCATAAAAAATTTGTAACCCCAATTATCTACTATATTAAGTTTTTTTATAATTTCATTTTCCCAGAGTTTTTGAGCGATTTTTATATATGCTTCTTCGGTACTTGTCACTTCATCTATCCTATTTTTTTTATAATAAACTACTGCTTCATTATTATTTATAACTGGAATATCAATTCTAGGAATCCAACCCCTGGCCTTCATGTCGTATCTTATAGGATAAGTACAGCCATAATCACCATAACAATATTTGCTAGATAAATTTTTAATATAATACTCTTGCTCGTTTAGCTTAATCTTTCCCTCATTCTCAGGCAAAGTTTTTGGAAAGCTTGAAGCAAGATAAATTAGACCTTTAAAATGTTTTATATCATTAGCTGTATTTAATTCATTATATTTATCCAAGCAGTCTAAAATTAAAATAATCTTTTTGCGATCATCAATAATCTTTAAATACTCATTTAAATTTTCATCACCAGGTAGTCTTAAAGCAAGCGTTTCAAATTCATCTAAATTTAAAATTTGTTTTTTTACATCATCTATATTATCAGGAGCAAAGTGGATACAAGGAATTAAATTTTTAAAATCTTTTTTATATTTTTTTACAAATTCAACCCATTTTTTAAAACCATTATTTGGGGATAGAAAATCTCTAATTTCGTTGTTAATCAAATTTTCTTCCGTGGAAACATCTAAAATAAAATGAATATCCTTAAAATCTTCTTTTAACTCATTCATTTTTTTATCAATACTTCCAGTAAGATTATTTTTACTTATGCGTGACTTTGTAAGTGCTAAAATAGGTAAAATTTCATTTTTATTTTCTAATTTTGAAAAAGCTCTCAATTCTGAACTTCTAGTTTTTAACGCTGGAAAATAAAAATATTTCATCAATACTCCTTTATTAAACCAAGCCTATAAGCTCTATATTTTGCCGCCGCTGCCGAAACACCAAAATGTTCTGCGATATCTCCTAGCCTAGTTTTGCCATTTTTAATAATATTCAAAAAATCATCTTTTGGCATTAAAAGTTTTGCCGCAAAATCGTTTGCTTCAAATTCTTTTTGGTCTTTTGTGTTTTCACTTCTAAATAGTGCCACATCTTTTATGCTTTTATTATTTATTAAATATTCTCTATGCATACAATAATGCCCAAACTCGTGAGCCAATGTAAATCTTCTACGTTCATAAGAATGGTATTTGTTTATTGTAATTATAAATCCATCACTGATATATTCAATCATACCACTAATTTCTGAACTTAAATCATCATCAATAACCTCAATATTATCAAAAGTATTAACATAAGTATAAATATCAAATGGTGTTAATGTTATGTTCTTATCTTTTGCATCTAAAAGCAACATATCCCAAGTTATTATTTTTGTTTCTTTTTTCTCTTTTTTACTTGATATAAATGCCATATTTTTATCCTTTAATCTGATTGTTGTCAATCTCTATATATTCATCTCTATGAGAACCTTCTTGGTTTTCTTCTAGTAAAGACAATCTTCGCTCTATATCATCATATTTACTATCCACAATGCGTTTAATTTCTTGAGTTATAAGTTCATTTTTTATATCCTTAAATTCATTAGATTTAAAATATTCATCTATTCTATCATTCATTTGATCATTAATTTTGCTCCTTATATACACAAAAGACAATAGTGCAAAAATTCCCAAAAGTGCAACTGTAATCATTAAGATATTTGAATAAGTGCTAGTATAAATTCCAAAATAATCTTTTGGAGAAATAATTTTATTTTGTGTAATCAATGTTTCTAGTGTTGAATTTAAGTCCATTGTTGCATTCATTTCATTGCTAACAAAATAAACATCAGAAATTTCTTTACTTAAAAAATGCCAATGCATGCAAAAGCATATAATAGTATAAATAAACAAAATTAAAAAACTTATCCAATTTAAACTTATCACATTTAATTTTGTCACGCTAATTCCTTTAAGTAAAATCTATTTTTTAAAAGAAAAAAATCTCTTTCATTTTTAAATGCTTCAAAACACTCCAAATAAGCTTCTTTTAAATCTTCGATTAGTTTCTTTTTAATTTCTTTTTGTGAAAAATTCTTAGATATAAAATTATACATTTCAAACACATTTTTTTTATTTTTTGCTAATTTTTGAGCACTACTCCTAGAAAGCAAAAGTGCTCTACAAAAAGAGCTTGGTTTATTTTTTAATGGTTTTTTTATTAAAGCAAATTTACCGCAATCATATAAAATAATTCCTATTCTTTTATCTTCAAATCTAGCTATTTCTTTTTTAAATTTTTTATCCAAAACCAAGTAAAAATAATCAAATGTTAATAAATAATCCGTAATCTGTCCGTCAATTCTGCGCAAATTATCTCTAGCTGTCTTAATTTCATAAGCAATCAAATTATCCCCATTTAACGATATTAAATCAGCAATTCTTTTTGCCTTTAAAAAAGGAAATCCACTAGCCATCAAATTAATACTTCTATATTTCTTTAGTAACCAATATGAAAATTTTTCGCAAAGATCGTACTCATAATCAACCACAAGACCGCCTTTTGCATATCCAAATAAAATAAATTCCGTTATTATATATCAATTTTATCAATCCTTACTTAATGATATATCTATAAAATAACCACAACTATCATATACTTTATATTATTTTTATATTTTAGAATTTCAAAATTTTACTCATTCCACTCATTTTCTTGATAAATACCAAGAATGCTTATTTCATTATTATTTATAGTATAGGTTATCACATAGCCTTTATAAATAAGCTTATCGCTTCTTATTCTGCCGATATATGTAAAAATTAAAAGATTTTTGATTTTTGCTGATAAATTTAAGTGAAATTTTTTACCCTTTCTATCTGGTGCGATAAAATTAAAAATATCTTGCATTTTATTTTCATATCGTGGTATGGTTGTTATTACCATTTTTCCATCTCTTTTTCAAACTCGCTAAAAGGTCTTGCTTTTATCTCTCCTCTTTTTACTGCTAAGGCATCAGTTTCATAGCTTTGATATCTTTCATCGTTAAAGCTTTGTATTTTTATCTCTTTGCCATCTCTGTGTTAGGTTTTCAGCGATACTTTTGATTTGTTCTAGTAACGCATTATCAGCTTTTATCATTAAACTTGTCACTCTATCACCTTGAATTTTAGAATTCTAGCAGATTTTTAGTTCCTTTTTACCTGTTACGCATTCATAAATCAAAGATTTTTTATACTCTTTTAAAGTAGAAATTTGCTTTGTGTAATTCTTATTTAATCTATCTATTATCTCGCACTTACTATTCAAAAATTTCGCGATTTTTTCTTGCTTATCAAGCGGTGGATATAAAATTCTTAAATCCATAAATTCGTTAGTTCCCAGTGTAAAACGAATATTTTTAGAATATTGTTTGAATTTTCTATTAGTAAAAACAAAATCAAAAAATATCCTATATATTTAGAATTTAAATTTGATTTTGGATTACAAAATTTTATAAGCAGGAGAAATAATTTCGCTATATTTTGAAATACTAGAAAAAACAGCCGAAACATCAAGGTCAAAAAGACACATTATAATATCATCTTTTTTCACAATTTGATAAGTTTTAAAACTATCAGGAATTTTACCTTTCTGTTCGTTTTTTGTAATTGTTTTAACACCATTTTTTGTAAGTGATAAAATATCAAAATTTTTAAATTTATAACCTACAATTTCTTTTCTATGCGTAAAAACATAATTTATTGCGTATCACTTCCCAGTGTTTTGAAATTCTTCCTATCCAAGGAATTTGCTATCTTTAAATTCTAGAATTTGCTTACTCAACAAAAACCCCACTTTCTAGCTCTTTTACCTGCTGTTCTAAGCTTTTAAACTCCGCTTTTATCTCAGTTGTGCTTTTTGGGTTTTGGTATTTGTAGAAATAGCGAGCAAATGGAATTTCAGCGCCGATTTTGCCATCATCAAAGGCTTTGGCCACAGACAAATGTAGCAAAACTTCGCTTCTCATATACTTATCAATGTTTGCGTTTATATTTAGTATTTCAGTGTCGTGGCTATCTTTATCATAGATAATCTCGCCGTTTTTATCTCTTTGGATTTGTGCCTGCTTATCATCTTGGCTACATACTTTAGCGATTTTTCTAGCGTTTTGCTATCTAGTTTTAAAATTTTTTCTAAGCTCTTTTAGATCAAATTTGCTTGTGTTATAAAATTGATATCCGCTTAATCTTTCTAGCACCGTTGTTGGGGTGTCTTTGTCTTTATTATACTCTTCTAGCACCGCTTTTTTGGTATCAGCTAAGGCGCACTCAAATCTGCGTAAAATAACCATGGGGATAATTACATCTTTATATTTATCACTAGTGTAGGCTCCACGAAGTTTATCGGCAATATTCCAAATAAAATTTACCTCTTTGCTAATATCCATTTTTGCCCTTTTAATTGTTGATTATTGTCAAATATTATAGCATAAATTTACATATTATTAACAACCATAGAATTGTAAAATATATCAAATAATCTTAATTTATTGATATTATAAAATCGATATAATTTTATTTAAGAATTTTGGAATTTATTCGCAGATTTAGTAAGGTTAAATAGCATTAATCTGCGAATTTATAGCATTAATAAAGATAGTTTAACCCTAGTCTATCTCTTATAAGCGCTCTCGCCGTGTAAGCTCGCATCTAGCCCCATACTTTCGTGTTCGCTATCTACTCGAAGTGGAGTGAAGTAAGATATGGCTTTAAATATTATAAAGCTAATTATAGCTGATACGCTAAAGCATACCACAACCCCAAGAATCTGCTCTAAAAGTAAATGCGGATTAAAGCTTATAAACAACCCTTCAAATTCAATACTAGGATTTGTCTGCTTACTAGCAAAAAGCCCCACACACAAAGCCCCCCATATACCGCCAAATCCATGTAGAGAAAAGGCGTCTAATGAGTCGTCTAATTTTAGTTTGTATTTTATGATTATCAAGCCCCAAAAGCATACTATAGAAGCACTAATACCTATGATAATACTAGCTGCTATACCCACATATCCGCATCCTGGCGTGATACCCACAAGCCCAGCTACTAAGCCACTTAAAGAGCCTAGAATGCTAGGTTTTTGTCTATTTAAAATCTCTAGACAAATCCAAGCTATATATCCGCTAGAAGCTGAGATAATAGTCACTATAAAGGCATTTACGGCGATTTCATCTACCTTTCCAGCACTTCCAGCGTTAAATCCAAGCCAACCAATAAATAGCAAAATTCCACCCAAAAACGCATAAGGTATAGAGTGGGCTTGCTCGCTAATGTGTGCTATCTCTTTTCTAGCGCCCACCATTAAAACACCAATTAACCCAGCTGTTCCAGCACTGATATGGACCACTCCACCACCGGCAAAATCCAGCCCACCACGGGTTAATAAAAATCCTTGATCATCCCAAATCATATGAGCCAAACTAGCATAAACTAAAATACTCCAAAAAATCAAAAATATAGCCAAAACGCTAAGTTTCACACGCCCAACAAGCGATCCAGTGATAACGGCACTTGCGATTAGTGCAAACATCATTTGATATATCACGCTTAGAATTTGTGGTACTCCATTGTCATTTACGCCGTTGATACCATTTAAGAATGCAGCTGATAAATTTCCTATGATACCAAAGTAATCCCCTTCATAAGCTAATGAAAAGCCAACGATTATCCAAGTAAATGATACTAATCCAAATACTATGAAGCAATTCATTATAGTATTTAGTGCATTTTTAGCTTGGACTAATCCAGAGTAAAACATAGCTAACGATGGAGTCATTAGCAACACTAATAAAGAACAAAGCATTATAAATAGGGTGTTTATCGCATCCATTTATACTCCTTTTTGAAAAATATTTCGCATAATATCGAAAACTCTATAAAAATTTACTTAATTAAGAATAATTTAATATAAATTTTATGAGATATTTTAAATTTTACTCCAAAAATAAATTTTTATCATATATTTATGATCGATCTAAAAGTTGGAACACCATTTGCTTAACCACTATCAACTTTTTAATTTTTAAGATAAAGGACTTAAAGATGAGTTTTAGAATAAACACCAACATAGCAGCTATGAATGCTCATGCTAACTCAGTAGTAAATGATAGAGCTCTTAGTAGCTCACTAGGTCGCCTTAGCTCTGGTCTTAGGATCCAAACAGCAGCTGATGATGCCTCTGGTATGTCGATTGCTGATAGTTTGCGTAGTCAGGCTAACTCTCTTACCCAAGCCATATCTAACGCAAATGACGCTGTGGGTATCATCCAAACAGCTGATAAGGCTATGGATGAGCAGATTAAAATACTTGATACTATTAAAACTAAAGCTATCCAAGCAGCTCAAGATGGACAAAATAGTGACTCAAGAAGAGCTTTACAAAACGATATATCAAGACTTCTTGAAGAGCTAGATATGATAGCTACTACTACAAGCTTTAATGGACAACAACTATTAAATGGTAACTTCTCAAACAAAAACTTCCAAATAGGTGCTTATAGCAATGAGACTGCTAAGGTAAGTATAGGGGCTACAAATTCAAATACTATAGGGCATACGAGGTTTGAGACTGTATGTAATGTCGTAATATCTCATTTTTCAGCTATTAGTAAATTTTCTATAAAACTTAGCGGTATTGATGGCTATCCAAATGGATATGTTTTTCAACAAATTGTTTCAGATACAATGCAAACAGAGGGTTTTAAAGCAATTGCTGAGATGATGAATGGGGTAAGTGATTTAACTGGTGTAAAAGTTAAGGTTAATAATACTCAAATTTTTAGTGATGCTGTATCAACTGGCTCTATTAAAAACCTTACAATCAACGGAGTAACAATCGGGGATGTTGCGATTAAAGCTAATGATAGCGATAATGTATTAATCGGAGCTATCAACGCTAAAAAAGATGAAACTGGAGTAGAGGCAAGTATAGAAAATGGTCATTTGGTTTTAGCCGCTAAAGATGGTAGAGCTATTAGGATTGGAGCTCTATCTGGAGCAAGCTTTATGGGTGGCGATACTACCGGTTATTCTAATGGTTCTGCTGGTGGTGGCGTGGCATTTATGGGTTCTCTTACATTTATTCGCCAAGATGCTAGAGATATTAAGATAGGTATAGATGGATTATCTACTATGTCTGGATTTACAGATGGTGGAGCTATGATAAGTGCAGCTTCTATAGCTTCAAATGCTTATAATCAAGCTAGTGTAAATTTAAAATATATGAACTCTGGAACAATAAGTGCAACTTTGGCTAAAGCAATGGGGTATTTTAATGGTGGAGCTTCGGCAGCTGGTGGTGGCTGGGGCGATCAAGCTGGTGGTGTAAATACTTATGGTGGAGCTCAAGCTATGGCAGATGTGGCTGAGAGTGCTAGAAAGACTTTAGATAAGATTAGAGCTGATCTAGGATCAGTCCAAAATCAATTAATCGCTACTATTAACAATATCACAGTTACCCAAGTCAATGTCAAATCAGCTGAAAGTCAGATAAGAGATGTGGATTTTGCTAGTGAAAGTGCGAATTTCTCTAAATTCAATATCCTAGCTCAAAGTGGTAGCTACGCTATGAGCCAAGCTAATGCTGTTCAACAAAATATATTAAAACTACTACAATAAATAGTGGTTTAAAAGCTTTTAAATTTACTTTATTTAGTATTAAAAGCATAAATAGCAATAAGATTTAACTCTGCTTGCGGTGTGCGGTCGTTAGGAGAGTGATTAAGATAAACTCGCACAAAACTCATTAAACTTTACAAGTCCTTTTTATCCCTAGGAGACTAGGGGTAAAATACACTTCTAAAATTTTTTAAATTCAGCTATAATTAAAATAACACAATCAAAAAGAGTTAGCAATGATAGATATATTAAGCCTTATAGGTAGAGATGAGCCACTTTTTAGCTCTGATATGGCAAATTTAGATAATGAGCTAAGGAGCATTATAAGTAGATCTAAATTCTTAGTAGTAGGTGGTGCTGGAAGTATCGGTCAAGCGGTGGTAAAAGAGATTTTTGCTAGAGAGCCAAAAGCCCTTGATGTGGTGGATATCAGCGAGAATAATCTAGTAGAGCTAGTGCGTGATATTAGAAGTAGCTATGGGTATATTAGCGGTGGATTTGCTACATATGCTATTGATGCTGGGTCGCAGATATTTGCTGAGTTTATGAGATCAAATGAGTATGATTATGTATTAAATTTAAGTGCTTTAAAGCATGTAAGGAGTGAAAAGGATCCATACACGCTAATGAGATTAATCCAGACAAATATATTTAATAGCGATGAGATAATGAGACGCTCCAAGCGATATTTTACAGTTAGTAGTGATAAGGCTGCTAATCCTGTTAATATGATGGGGGCTAGTAAGAGAATTATGGAGATGTTTGCTTTTATGCGATCAAGCTTAACTCCTGTTAGTATGGCTAGATTTGCTAATGTAGCATTTAGTGATGGGAGTTTGCTTTATGGGTTTGAGCAAAGGATTAAAAAGCTCCAGCCAATTGTCGCTCCAAATGATGTCCGCAGATACTTCATAACGCCTAAAGAGAGTGGGGAGCTATGCTTATTAAGTGCGGTTTTTGGGGGTAATAGGGAGATATTTTTCCCTAAATTAGATGAGAGACTAAATTTGATTAAATTTAGTGATATAGCTGTGAAATATCTGAGATTTAAAGGCTATGAGCCATATATTTGCCAAGATGAGAGCGAGGCTAGAGCTAAGGCTAGAAAGCTATCTAGAAGTGGCAAGTGGGCGTGTCTATTTAGTAGTAGTGATACGACTGGGGAGAAGGATTATGAGGAGTTTTATACCGGTGATGAGAGATTGAATTTAGATAAGTTCAAAAGCATTGGCGTGATAGAAAATGATATGGATATAAGTAGCGATAGATTGCGTGAGTTTGAGCTAAATATCAAAGATATGATGGATAATTCTAAATTTGATAAAAGTGCGATAATGGCGGAATTTATGAGAGTTTTGCCTGAGTTTAATCATATAGAGAAGGGTAGATACTTAGATGGAAAGATGTAAGATATATGAAAAGATAATTAAATTTATAAAAGATGAGTATAAAGCCCAAAGCGTCGCCTTACACGAGCCAAAATTCATTGGCAATGAGATGAGATATTTAAAGCAGTGTATAGATAGTGGATTTGTCTCTAGTGTGGGGCAGTTTGTAACTGATATAGAGATGGATATGGCTAGGATAACAGGGGCTAAATATGCTGTGGCTATGAGTAGTGGCACGGCGGCTTTACATATAGCTTTGATATGTGCTGGGGTAAGGGCTGGTGATGAGGTTATAACTCAGCCTTTGAGTTTTGTAGCTACGGCAAATGCGATTAGCTATACTGGTGCTAGTGCGGTATTTGTAGATGTAGATATGGATACGATGGGAATGAGCCCAAGTAGCTTAAGTAAATTTTTAGATAAAAATTGTGGCAAAAAAGATGGCAAATGCTACAATAAAATTAGTAACAAATTTATATCAGCTTGCGTGCCTATGCATACATTTGGTATGATGTGTAAGATAGATGAGATAGCTCAAATTTGTGATATTTGGGGGATAAATTTGGTTGAAGATAGTGCTGAAAGCTTAGGTAGTTTGTATAAGGGCACTCATAGTGGGAGATTTGGCCTTGCGGGGGTGTTTTCGTTTAATGGTAATAAGATAGCTACAAGCGGCGGCGGTGGGGTGCTAATAAGCGATGATGAGAATGTAGCTAAAATGGCTAAGCACCTAAGCACCACAGCCAAAGTCCCCCACCCATATGAGTATAATCACGATTATATCGCATATAATTACAGAATGCCAAATTTAAACGCTGGATTGCTAAAAGCTCAACTTGAAAATCTAGATATATATTTAAAAGACAAAAGAGAGTTAGCTCAAAAATATGCTAAATTTTTTGATAACTTGGGGATAAAATTTATTAATGAGCCTAAGGATTGCCTTAGTAATTACTGGCTAATGGGTATTATCTTAGATGATAAAAATAGTCGTGATGAACTGCTAAAATATGCTAATGAAAAATCAGTGATGATGCGTCCAGCGTGGAGATTAATAAGTGAGCTAGATATGTATAAAAACTGCATAAAAGATGAGAATAAAAATGCCAAATATCTAGCTGATAGGATAGTAAATATCCCAAGCGGAGTTAGGTTAAATTTGGCTTGATGGCTAAGCTAATGTAACGCATTATTTAAAATTTAAATTTATTTTTCTATTTTTAGCTAAAAAATAACCAAATTTAGCTAGAATTGATCAAAATTTTTAAAAGGGTAACTTTATGATATATAAAATTTTAATTGCCAATCGTGGCGAAATAGCTGTTAGAATCGTTAGGGCGTGTAAGGATTTACATATTAAAAATGTAGCTATTTACACAGAGCCAGATAAAGACTCACTCCATGTCAAGGTCGCTGATGAGGCGTATGAGATAGGCAAAGATCCGATAAAAGGCTACTTAGACGCTAGTAGAATTGTAGAAGTGGCTAAGGCTTGTGGGGCTGATGCGATACACCCAGGGTATGGATTTTTAAGTGAAAATTATGAATTTGCTAAGTTGGTTGAAGATGCGGGACTTACATTTATAGGGCCAAAATCTGAAGTCATTTTAAAGATGGGAAATAAAAATATCGCTAGAAATTTAATGCATAAAAATGGCATTCCAGTCGTGCCAGGGACTGAGGCGTTAAATAAAGAAAGTATAGAAACCATAAAATTAGAAGCTGAAAAAATTGGCTATCCAGTTATCTTAAAAGCAAGCGGCGGCGGCGGTGGTCGTGGCATTAGAGAGGTGTGGGATCCAGCTGAACTTGAAAGTAGCTATGAGAGTTGTAAAAGGGAGGCTAAGGCGTTTTTCAATAACGATGAGGTCTTTATGGAGAAATTAATTGTCAAGCCTAGACATATTGAGTTTCAAATTTTAGGTGATAATTATGGCAATCTAATCCACCTTTGTGAGCGTGATTGCTCTATCCAAAGACGCCATCAAAAGGTTATCGAGATAGCACCTTGTCCTACTATCAGCGAGGATTTACGCAAAAGAATGGGGGTAGCAGCAGTAGCAGCAGCTAAGGCTGTGGGATATACTAATGCGGGGACGATTGAGTTTTTATTAGATGATTATAATAATTTTTATTTTATGGAGATGAATACTAGAATTCAAGTCGAACACGGCGTAACTGAAGAGATAGTAGGAGTAGATCTCATCTCTAGACAAATTCGCATTGCTGCAGGCGAGATACTAGATATAGACCAAACCGAGGTTAAACCACAAGGGGTGGCTATAGAAGCTAGGATTACGGCTGAGAATGTGTGGAAAAACTTTATCCCAAGCCCTGGTAAGATAACTGGCTACTTCCCAGCCTTAGGGCCTGGCGTAAGGGTAGATAGCCATATGTATCAAGGATACTCTATACCGCCATTTTATGACTCACTTGTGGCTAAGCTAATTGTAAAAGCTAGAAGTTATGATTTAGCTGTAAGCAAGCTTGAGAGAGCCTTAGATGAATTTACTATTGAAGGCGTTAGAACTACGCTACCATTTTTATTGGCAATATCTAAAAGAAGGCACTTTAGACGCGGATTTTTTGATACTAGCTATATCGAAGAGAGACTTCAAGATATATTAGAAAATACCCACGATAGCAACCAAGAGAACAAAGAAGAGGTAATCGCAGCCATAGCCGCAGCGATCCAAAAGGTAAAATCTAGTAGAGAAAATGGATAATTGATGGATTTTTTAGATAGTTTAAAAGAGATAAAAGGCAAGATGGTAAAAGAGCAAAAAGCCACGCCAAAGCAGTCAAATCCAAATAAAGATGAGATTAAGGATATATTTGATGAAGCCCATAAGGAGGCTAAGCTAAGGGATGAATTTATGGAATTCATCAAATATTCGGATATTAAAAAGCTTGACTGAGATTGAGTTTAGCACCCTTGATACGCCATGTGCGTATCTGAATGGGAAAATGGCTAGGAGTAGTTATAAATATATATTTAATGCTTCGTATGATTATAACTCCGCTTTGGTAGAGCATGGATATAGGAGATTTGGCAAATACTTCTCCAAGCCAATTTGCGATGGATGCAGTGAGTGTAAAAGCCTAAGAATTGATGCTGAAAAATTCAAATTCACCAAAAGCCTAAGGCGAGTAATCAGTAAAAATGAAGAGGCTAAAATAGAAGCTATCATAACTCGCCCACACATAAGCCAAAAGCATATAAATTTATATGAAAAATATCATAAATTTATGGAAAATAAGCGTGGTTGGAAGTATCATCAGATGGATTATGAGCGATATTTTGATGTCTATGTAGATGGTGCTGGGGAGTTTGGCTTTGAGGTGGATTATTATGATGGAGATAGCTTGATTTGTGTTGATCTTATCGATATTACCGCTGATGGCATTAGCTCAATTTACTGCTTTTGGGACATAGATTATGCATATTTGAGCCTTGGGAAATACTCGCTTTTAAATCAAATTTTAATAGCAAAAGCACATAAATTGCCATGGATATATCTAGGATTTTATGTTAAAGGTTGTGAAAGCTTGGAGTATAAAAGCGACTATAAACCATATCAAATTTTACAAGATTACTCTGAGCTTGATGAGATGGCGATTTGGATTTAGTGGAACATAATTTGCTTTAATAACCTTAAAATAAATTTATAGGGCTTGAAATGGAGATTACACAGACATTAGAGTCAATTACTATTGTAACTGATGATTGTGATTTATATCTAAATCTTATCTATAAAATACGCCAAAGCTTTGCTAATGTGATTGGAACTCGTGATAGAATTATTATATTTTATAATGAAAATGAACTAATCCAGCGTAAATATCTACTTAAATTTATAGCAAATTTATATAGAAAAACCGTTGGAAGTGGGGTTGAGTTTTGGCTTACTCATCATAAAAATATTAAGCTAATATATAAAAATCCAACTTCACTACAAATATTAATAGATATAGATATTAAATTTGAAGATTCTAAAGTTTTATTTGATCTTAAAAATAGCGAAGAGCTATTTGCAAAATATCTAATGCGTGGATTTAATGATGCTAATTGCGACTATTTCCCGCGACAAAATTGGCTATTTTTTACCCCAAAAAGCCAAAAAGATATAGATACCCTTTCAAATATAATAAACATAAAAGAGCATTTAAAATATACGGTAAATTTCAACTATAATAAAGATGAATTTGAGCTTTTCAAACGCAGATTTAACGCATTAAACTCTAAAGAGTATAAACGCAAATTTACTATGCTAGCTACGCTTTTAGAAGACCACTTTCACACTCTTGGGTGCGAAGTGGGCGATGATTATGATACAGTTCGAGCTAGTTATTTAAATTTAATTAAAATTTACCACCCAGATCGCAATGCGATCAAATCAGATGAGATTAAAAAGAGCTACACAGATAAATTTCAAAAAATCGGCTTAGCTTATGAGGCCTTAAAACCATATTTTCAAGAGCAAAAAAATTTTATAAAATCACAAGGATAGATATGAAATTAGGTGTAAATATAGATCACATAGCTATACTTAGACAAGCAAGGCAGGTAAATGACCCAGATATATTAAATGCGATGTATTTAGCCATTGGTGCTAGGGCCGATCAGATCACAATCCATCTTCGTGAAGATCGCAGACATATAGATGATATAGATGCGAAAAATATTATAAATTTTTGCTCAATTCCAGTAAATTTAGAGTGCGCAACTGCGATTACAGATATAGTCTTAAGCTTGCGACCTAACCGCGCTACCATAGTGCCAGAAAAGCGTCAAGAGCTAACCACAGAGGGGGGATTAAACCTTAGTAGCCCTGAGCTACCTTCAGCGATTAAGGCTATGATGGGTGCTAATATCGATGTATCTTTGTTTATAGATCCAAATTTAGATGATATAAAAGCAGCTAAAGAGCTAGGCGTAAGCACGATTGAGCTACATACTGGGAGCTTTGCTAATGCTTATTTAATGGCATTTTCTAATATCTCTAAGACCAAATTTAGCATTAAATCTTTAGAGAATATGGATATTAAAGAGGCTTTAGAAGCTGAGCTTGATAGGATTAGGGTTGGGGCTAAATTTGCTAAAAATATAGGGCTAAAAGTCGCAGCCGGTCATGGGCTAAACTACCAAAATGTAGGGCTTATCGCTAAAATTCCAGAAATTTTTGAGCTAAATATAGGTCAAAGCATAGTAGCACGATCGGTATTTGTAGGTTTAGATCAAGCTATAAAAGAGATGAAAAGGCTGATTGATGAGGCCTAAAATTGCAATTAGCGTAGGGGATATAAATGGCGTTGGCATTGAGATTGCCCTAAAAAGTCATAAAGATATAATTCAAATTTGCAAACCAATATATTTTATAAATTCCAAGCTATTAAGCCGTGCTGCAAAGCTCTTAAATAGCTATATTCCGCCTGAATTTGATATATATGAGTGTGGCGATGATTTTGAGATAAAGCCAGGCGAGGTAAGCAAAAAAAGCGGTAAATTCTCATTTATTAGCTTTGAAAACGCCTTAAATTTCACCGCCAAAGGCAAAGCAGACGCACTTGTAACCTTGCCAATAAATAAAGAGAGTTGGAAAAGAGCCAAAATCCCATATAAAGGGCATACTGACGCACTTAGTAGCTACTTTAATCGTGATGCGATTATGATGCTTGGGTGTGATGAGCTTTATGTAGCGTTATTTAGCGATCATATAGCATTAAAAGATGTTAGCAAAAAGATTAAATTTAAATCTCTTAAGCGATTTTTGCTCGATTTTTACACCTCTACGAAATTTGAAAAAGTAGGGGTCTTAGGCTTTAATCCCCACGCTAGTGATAATGGAACTATCGGCGGAAAAGAGGAGATTGAGATCAAAAGAGCTATAAAAGAGGTAAATAATATACTAAATAAGCCTATTTTTATAGGTCCGCTTGTGCCTGATGCGGCATTTACACCAAATTCTCTAAAATCAACTAATCGCCTAATCGCCCTTTATCACGATGTTGGCTTAGCACCGCTAAAGGCGTTATATTTTGACCGCTCTATTAATATAAGCTTAAATTTACCAATCATTCGCACAAGTGTCGATCACGGCACCGCTTTTGATATAGCCTATCAGTCTAAAGCTGATAATAAAAGTTATATACAATCCATTAAATTTGCATTAAATTCAGTAAAAATTTAAGCCGAAAAAGATAAAATAAAATCATAATAAAAGAGATTAGAGGGGGTTTGCTTGGGTCGAGATAATCTTTTTGCTGCTTTGCTTTTTATCATTTCGTTAGTGGTTTTTTTTACTTGGGGTTATGGATATATAGATGGCCATCATCTACTGCTTTTTATCTTAGCTAGTATTTTTGGTCTATTTATGGCGTTTAATATCGGTGGCAATGATGTCGCTAACGCCTTTGGCACAAGTGTGGGAGCGAAAACTCTTACTATTAAACAAGCACTTATAATAGCTGCTGTATTTGAGCTAAGCGGTGCTGTGTTTGCTGGAGCGGAGGTTACAAATACTATTAGAAGTGGGATCGTAACCTTGCCAAATAGCGGTAATGTCAATCCTATGATTTTTGCTGCGGTTATGCTCTCAGCCCTTATGAGCTCTGGAATTTGGCTCTTTATCGCTACTAAAAAGGGTTTGCCAGTATCTACTACTCATGCTATTGTAGGTGGTATCGTGGGGTCTAGCTTGATAATGGGATATATATATTATAATGATGGCAATACTCTAGATATGGTAAAATGGAGCTCCATTGGTAGTATCGCACTTAGCTGGGTAGTATCTCCTGTGATGGGTGGGGTGATTGCTTATATGGTATTTGGCTACATTAAAACCAAGATTATCACTCCAAGCACAGAGCTACAATCACAAATCAAAGCTATTAAAGCTCAAAAACGAAGCTTTAAAGAGAGCTATATAAAAGAGCTATCAAATAAGAGTGAAGCCGAGCAAATTCAAGAGCTTAGAAATATCGCTATTAGCGATGATGAAGATGTAGTAAGTAGTAGTCCATTTAGAGAGAAGATTAAGGAATTTAAAAAGCAAGAAAAGCTAATAGATGCGATGAAATATATGAGAATTCATATACCGATTTTAGCCGCAACTGCTGCGATGATTATCTCATCTACGCTTTTGTTTAAGGGGCTAAAGCATATGAATTTGAAATTTAGCACCATTGAGACTATTTGGATACTATTTGTTATTGGCACAGCGGCGTATTTGGTTAGCTTTTCTATTGTTAATATGATGAAAAAGGACAATCCACAAAAGGGCATTAATAGAATTTTTGGCTGGTTTCAGATATTTACCGCCTCATCATTTGCATTCTCTCATGGGGCAAATGATATAGCAAACGCCATTGGTCCGTTCGCTGCGATTTTAGATGTTTTAAAAAATAACGCCATAAATAGCACTGCGGCAATCCCAGCAATTGCGATGGTAACTTTTGGCGTGGCACTTGTGGTAGGGCTATGGTTTTTAGGTAAAGAGGTTATCACTACAGTTGGGACTAAGCTTACAGAGATTTTGCCTACGACTGGATTTAGTGCTGAGCTATCAGCGAGTATAGTTATATTAATCGCTACTAAGATGGGGCTACCTATTAGCTCAACCCATGTTTTGATAGGAGCGGTGCTTGGCATTGGGCTATATAATCGCAATGCTAATTGGGGAATGCTAAAGCCAATTGGTCTAGCGTGGGTGATAACGCTTCCAGTATCTATGATAGGTTCAGCCGTAGCTTTCTTAATTATTGTAAATATTTTAGGATTATAATAGTTGGCTTTGTTGCAATTAAATATTGATTTATTACAAATAGACCAAGCTATGCCATTGATGGTAGCATATATTTATAATGTTTAGAAAGGAATGTAAAAATGGCATTAAATGGTTTATCTTTATTTTCAAGTGCAGGTATAGCTGAAATGAACTTGGCTAATTGTAATATTAAAATGAAGTTGGCAAATGAGTTACTTCCCATAAGAGCAAAAACACACGAATTTTGGCATCCAAACTCAAAAATGATTTGTGGCGATATTACGCAAAGCGAAATTAAAAATGAAATTATAAAAGAAGCAAAAAAAGCTAAGATAGACTTTATTTTAGCTACCCCCCCTTGTCAAGGCGTATCTTTGATTGGTAAAAATAAAAGTAATGCAGATATGCTTAAAGATAAAAGAAATTTTTTGATTTTTGAAGCCTTTGATATTATAGATAGCATTAAGCCAAAAGTTGTAGTAATTGAAAATGTGGCTAGATTTTTAGATATGCTATTTCCATATGATAATGATTTTAAAAACATAGAGTTTATAATCCGTTCTCGGTATTCACTGCGGTATAATATTGATGTGAAAGTCTATAATTGTGCCGATTACGGTATTCCACAGAATAGACTTCGTGCGATAATTGTAATGACAAATAAAGATTATACCTATAATATTCCTAAAAAAAATAGTAGGTTTGTAAGTGTTAGGGAAGCGATAGGGCATTTGCCATCATTGGAAAGTGGTGAGCATTCAAAAATAAAAAATCACAATGCTAGAAAGCATATAGAATCCCACATTTTAGCTATGAGACATACACCAACAGGGCATTCTGCTTTTGAAAATGAAATATATTTCCCAAAAACTAAAGATGGCAAAAGAGCTAAAGGTTATATGGCTTCTTATAAACGCATTGAATGGGATAAACCTGCGCCTACAATAACAATGAGAAATGATTGCCTATCATCTCAAAGCAATGTCCATCCGGGTCGCTTACAAAGTGATGGCACATATAGTGATGCAAGAGTTTTGACATTAAGAGAAATTTTTATTTTAAGCTCTATAAATCCTGATTTAGATATTCCAAAATTTGCTAGTGATATTCAAATAAGACATATGGTTGGCGAGGGTGTTCCACCATTGCTAATTGAAAAAATCTGTAAAAATATTAATAGGGTTAGTGCGAAATGAAAGGTTTATCTTTATTTTCAAGTGCAGGTATAGCCGAAATGTATTTAAAGAATTTAGGAATCGAAATAGTAGTAGCAAATGAATTACTTCCTAAAAGAGCAGAACTCTATAAATGGTTATATCCAAAATGTGAGATGGTTGTAGGCGATATAAAAGAAAGTAATAATTTTACCAAAATTCAGCAATTAGTAAGAGAGAATGATTGTAAATTTTTACTTGCAACACCGCCTTGTCAGGGTATGAGTTCGCTTGGAAAAAAAGACTATGATAATGATGAAAGAAATTATCTAGTTTTTTATGTGTTTGATTTAATCGATAGTAGTAATTTCGATTATATTTTAATCGAAAATGTTCCAAAATTTTTAAAACTATATTTTCCACATAATGGCAAATTCAAACAGCTTATTGATATTGTTAAAGATAAATATAATGATAGGTATAGTATTGATAGTTTTGTATTGAATGCTAAAGATTTTGGTGTGCCACAATCTCGCCCAAGAGGCTTTATTAAAATTTGGAAAAAATCTCTAAAATGGGATAATCCAAAACCACAAAAAGAAATTTCTTTAAAAGAAGCGATAGGGCATTTGCCATCATTGGAAAGTGGCGAGAAAAGTGATTTAAAATGGCATTACGCAAAAAAACACAATAATAGAGATATATTAGCTTTAAAACACACAGCAGAGGGTAAATCTGCTATGAAAAATGAAATTTACTACCCTAAAAAAGAAAATGGAGATAGGATTATAGGATTTCATAACACTTATAAGCGTATGAAATGGAACGAACCTGCTCCTACAAGAGCAATAAATAGTGGAAATATAGGCGGTCATAACAATGTCCATCCGGGTCGCTTACAAAGTGATGGCACATATAGTGATGCAAGAGTTTTGACATTAAGAGAATTATTTATTGTTAGCTCACTCCCAGCAGATTGGGACTTACCTGATTTTGCAAGTGAAACGCTTATAAGAAGCGTAATAGGTGAAGCAATACCGCCTATGTTTTGTAAAAATATAATTAAAGGTATAAAATGATAAATCTCAATCGCTCAAAAGATAATAAATGGATTTTACAAAAAAATATCAGTTCAATAAAACTTATGGAGGCATATATTGATGCCTTAAAAAAGCAAAATAATGAAATAAATTGTCAAAATTTGCAAGATAATTTACGATATGATGGTCTTTATATGGGGCGGTCAGCAGATGGTTCATTAAGCACGATGGGTGTTAGATTTTCTCAAATGTGTTTTTATATGTTTGGGTATAAAAAAAATAATAAATTTATACCAAGTGCTACTACGCAATTATTACTAAAAAATAATAATGAAAAAGCAGAACTAATGCTTATAAATCTATTTTCCATGCAATTTCCACAACCATATAGCAAAACGCCAAGTAATTTTAAATTATATTTTGGCAGACTTATTTTAAAACTATTGCTAGATGAACGATTAGAAAAAAAGCTTTTTATTGATGAGTGTATATGGTTTTTACCGTTTATAGAAACTATAAATGACAAATTTTATAATGAGTTAGTGAATTCAATTCTTGAATATAGGATTTTAGGATATGCTAATAAATTAGAACTTTTTAAAAGCGTTGATAATTTTAACGATGTGTTTGCAAACGCTACACACGAACTAAAATATTACTTTTTTAATATTTTTGCAGAATTTGGTGTTTTAGAATTTGTTGAAGATAAAAACCATAATAGTGGACAACTTTTTGATTTTGCTCACGGCACAAATTCAAGACGCAATGATAGCTACGCTTCAAATAAAAAATATAGCGGGTTTATTAAGATAGTAGAAACATTAAAAGAAAAAGCTTCGTTGCTTTTAGATAAATATTCATTTGATGACGTCCCAAGCTCTCAAAGTGACTTTTTTCTAAAAAGTCAATGGCTAGAGGAGTTGTATGAATTAGCACCACTCAAATATATGGCTACATTAGAGTGTAGAAATTTTAATGCACTAGATATTATGAATACTGTTAATAAAATGTTGCATTTATCAAAATATGGAAGTAATGATGGTAAAGATTTTGAATTTGCACTTAAGGATAGCTTTGAGCTATTTAGAGAAATTAAAGAGTGTGAAATAATTAGTGGCTCTGGAGATACAGACATTATATGTGGCGTTTTAAATGAAAACGATACTATTCCTTACAAAATCAATGTAGATGCAAAGAAAAGTGGTAAAGCTACACAATCATTAAATGCAAAACGATTGATGTTGCATATTAAAAAAAATGGCTCAAAATATTGTATTGTTGTGTCACCAAAATTTGCAAGTGGTGTTAAAAATGATATTGTAGGAGATAAAATTGTAATCGTGGAAGCTGAAACACTTGGGCGTTATATATCAAAAGATTGTTTATCATCAAATGATGGCTTCTCTAATTTCACAATAATAGATAAAATCATAGAACAAAATTATGGGAAAGATATTACACCGCTTATTAACAAAAGGATCGATAGTATTTACTCATTAGATTTTCAATAAATATATATCTACAAAATAAACAAAAAACCGTTTTAAATTTTTGATTTGTATTAAACCAATGCTTTATTATAACAGAGCCTAATAGTTTATAAATATCCTTGCAGATATACTAAATTTCGGAACGATATTTGCTTTTTAACTTCCAAATTTTAGGAGAAGTGCAATGCGTATTACCAATCAGCTTATGAATTTCAATAATATCTACAACTACCAAAAAAACTCAACATCTTTATATCAATCCCAACAAGCCTTTAGCTCAGGGCTTAAAATCCAGCACTCATATGAAGGAAGTGCGATTTATGTTGATGCGGCTAGATTGGAGTATGAGGGCAACTTACTTCAACAAGTTCAAAGCACCACATTAAAAGCTACTGAATTTTCAAAAAATAGCGACCGAGCCTTAAATGATTTTGTCTCTAAATTAACCGAGTTTAAAACCAAATTGATCCAAGCTGCTAATGATATTCACGACTCCACTTCAAGAAACGCTATTGCCAACGACCTAGAAGGTATCAAGAAAAATTTAATCGATATAGCCAATACTACTATAAATGGTCAATATCTATTTTCTGGAACTGCACTTGATACTAAGCCTATAGATACTCTTGGCAATTACTATGGCAATGGCGAGACTATCCACGCTGTTATAGGGCCTAACCAAACAGCTAAATATAATATAGATGGCAAATCGCTATTTATAGGCTCAGATAATGACTATAATAAGATAATAACAACAAATGTAAATTTGATTAATCATTATAATAGATTAGAGCACCCAGATGAGCCTGTAAAATATGTAGAGCTTACAGATGATTTAAGGGATTTAATCGGCGAAAATTATAGAAGTCAGGAGTATAATAAGGTTAATAAGCCAGGCACCGATGACTTTAGTCTTGATAAATTAGGTGGTCAAGATACCACATTTTTCTTACAAGGTAGAAAGCCAGATGGGACTACATTTGCTACTAAGATTACTATGACCCCAAACTCATCTATCCAAAGCCTACTAGATAATATCGGCTACGCTCTTGGCAATGACAAAGATGGCAAGAATAAGCTAGTAGAAGTAACTATGAATAACAGTGGTCAAATCGAGATAAAAGATGTAAGAGATGGCAATCAAATGATCGAGCTTCATCTATTTGGGCTTACTCCACAGCAATCAACAGAAAAATACAATGTAGGTGGCTTTGAGATAAATATTGACCCAGCCACATCGGCAAATTATAAGGTAACTACCACAAGAGATGCTAATGGCAATATCACGGAGATTAGTGCGACAAATAATAACAACAATCAAGCCTATACTATAAGTGTAAATAATCAAGGTCAATTACAAGTAACTACAGGCAACAATACAACCGTAGTTCCAAATGTCAATAACCCATCTGCTCTAAATTTAAACGATTTAGGAAATAATGGTATTGACGCAAATGACTTTACCGCATTTGACCCAACTAACGCAGATCAAGTAAGAAATATGTCTAGCACCAAGGTAAGGGATAAGGATGGCTCATGGGTAGATGTGAGTGCTTTAAGCGATTTAGAGACTATAGAGAAAAATGTTAAAAACGGCAAGGTCTATCTAACTGAATTTATCAAAAGTAGCTTTAATGATATAGTTGGGGCTAAAAATGACGCCACAGACTATAATAAACTACAATTTGAGAAAAATGATAATATCCTTACAGGCTCAGTCTCACAAGTAGTCAAAGGCACAAACGAATTTGCCACAGATGCAACCAAGATAAAAGATGTCGCCGGAGCGGGATTACAAGATAATGAAGATAGTAATATCACAATGCAGATCAAATCTAAAAATGGTAAATATTATCAAGTTAAGATAGATTTTAGCGATCCGCTCTCAGCTAGTGATCCTAAGGCCACGCAACTTACCATCACCGAAACCAACGCCGATGGAACGCCTGTAATCCCACCAGTTTCGCCGGTCTATCAAGGTAATATAATGCTAGGCAAGTATAATGAAGCCACGAAAGCCACAGATGGAGTAGTAACTCAAGCCGATGATATAAGCTATAAACAGCTAAATGATATAGTAGCTATGGTAGCAGCGGGTAACTTGCCAGATGATAGAGTAGGTAATCAGGTAGCAAAAAATTTAAGTGATCAAAATTTATTTCCAGGTGTAACAATTAATAATGCTAATGATCTTAAAACAAGATTAAAAACCAATGTTAATGACCCCGCTACAGAAGCTATAATAGATCAAGCAGTAGATCAAGCAGTAGCCGGATTAAATTTTCCATTACAAGGAGATGTTAAACAAGAAGCCCTAGGCAAGGTAAAAGATCTTATAATTAATAACACAGATTATGCTACGGCTAGATTTGAAGCTTATAATAAAGCTGTAGATGCTGCTAATGCTAGTGTAAATGTAGAGCTAAACTACAGAGGCCAAATGCAAATCACAGACAAAAGCGCAACCGTATCAAATATAGAAATTTCTATTTTTGAGACTTTTAGTGCTAATAAACCTGAATTTGGTAAAGAGGCTAACTCCACAGTCGCAGGGTCGCTATTTAATTTTAATGCTAATAATATGATTAGTATCGATGAGCCAAGTGTGGATATATTTAAAGATTTAGATGATATGATCCAAGCTGTAAGAGATGGTAGCTACAGGGGAAATCCAGATGGTAACAATGCTAGAACTACCGGTATCCAAGGCGCTCTAAAAAGAATAGATCATATCCAAGACCATGTCAATAAACTCCACACACAAATTGGCTCATATACCAATGTCTTAGAGAGTTCAGGGACTAGAGCTAGTATGCTCTATGTCAATATAGAAAGCGTGAAAACTGATATTGTCGGTGCTGACTTGGGTGAGAGTATGCTGATTTATAAACAATATCTATTACAATTTGAAGCCATGCTACAAACTTCATCAATGATTGGTAAGATTAGTTTGCTTAATTATATGTAAGATTGCCCTATTAAAATCCGTGGCGTAAGCCACCACCTTGAAAGGCTTTTTCAAGGGGTTAGGGGTTGTTAAGGGGGAAGGGGTAGCGACTGCCAAAAAAGCGTCCCCCTTCCCACTTAAAAAGAAAATTAATATAGATTATTTTATTTTTAAGACTAGGTTAGGTTTAGAATAAAATCAAAAAAAAGGTTTAATACTCCAAATTTTAGCCAAAAACTCCTTTGAGTTTTTTATTGCTTTAAATTTGATTTTTACTCCAAATTTTCGCCGTAAAACAACCATTTAGGTTGTTTTACTATTGCGAAAATTTTGTTCAAACTTTTTTAAATTCTTTTTCTTTAAGGGACAGGGAAACTAGAATTTGAAAGCCAAAACAGTTTCCCCTATCCCTTAAGATCCCAACCCCTTCCCAGTTTGGCTTTTTTATTTTATAAATTTGCCGTGAAGTAAAAACATATGGTTATCCTATTTGCTTCAAATTTGTTTTATTAAATCTGAGCTTTAGCTCAGAAACATTGAAAGGCTTTTACAAGGGGTTAGGGGTTGTTAAGGGGGAAGGGCAAGGTAGCTTCGCTTTTATGTTTCGTAGTGCCGTCAAACGATAGTTAGTATCGTTTGACTATTACACTACTCATCTGCCAAAAAGTGTCCCCCTTCCTACTTAAAAAGAAAATTAATATAGATTACTTCGCTTAACATAAAAATCAAAAAATATTTAAAATTTCAAATTTTTTTTAAATTCTTTCTTTAAAGGACAGGGGAAACTAAAATTTGAAAGCCAAAACAGTTTCCCCTATCCCTTAAAATCCCAACCCCTTCCCAGTTTGGCATTTTTATTTTATAAATTTGCCGTGTGAAGTAAAAAATATATATAATACTACTTAAACTACATATAACCATAATTTTGCTATAATCTGCAGATTTTTATTAAGGAATTTGCGATTTTACGAGAGATTTTACTTATTATAGCTGTGTGTGTGCTTGTCTATATCGGTGTGGCGACTATCGTGCCTTATGCCTCCTTTGTGGGGAGCTATGGCGGTGCTTTAGGCTGGTATAATACAAGATTATTTGGTTATTTGTCATATTTTTATCCATTTATTTTGCTCTATCCTATCTATAATTTATATAGATCTTATACTAAATTTACTCTAAAAATAGCTGGAAATATCATTGGTGGGGTTATGCTATTTTACTCATTTTTGCTATTTTGTTCTATGTTTGAGCCGATGGCTGGAGGTGTTGTTGGTGGATTTAGCTTTGAAGCGCTTAAAAGCGTAATTGGTAGTGCTGGAGCGTTTATTTTTATTTTAATGATATTTATTATCGCTTGTGGGCTGACATTTGATGATAGATTAGATGTGATGATTAAAAAAGCCTTTATAACTAGATCTGAGCCTAAAACAACCACAAAAATAAAAGAGCCATCTATTAAAGTAGCAAAATCAGATAAGCTAGAAGATACCCCATCAAATATTGATAGCGTAGAAAATTTAGAAGATAAAATAGATAGCTTAGATGAAGTAGATGATGAGACAAAGCAAACTGATGAAAAAGAGGAGATAAAATCCACTCCAAGTGGTGCTATAATCCTTAATGAAGTGGCTGAAAATAAAGAGCTTTTAAACCAGATAGAAAAGGGCAAGGTAGAAAAGCCTAAAGATTTTAAACTTCCAACGCTTGATTTTTTAAAAGACCCTCCAAAAAGAAGCAAGAGTATAAATGAAGCTGAAATAGATCAAAAAATCGCTGATTTACTAGATAAATTAAGAAGATTTAAGATAGATGGAGATGTGGTGCGAACATACTCTGGGCCTGTGGTAACGACTTTTGAGTTTAAGCCCGCAGCTCATGTCAAAGTAAGTAAAATTTTGACCCTACAAGATGATTTGGCGATGGCTCTTAAAGCTCAAACTATTAGAATTCAAGCCCCAATTCCTGGTAAAGATGTAGTTGGGATAGAAATTCCAAATAAAAATATAGAGACTATATATCTAAAAGAGATATTACAAAGCGATATCTATAAAAATGCCAAAAGTGAGCTTACCTTAGCACTTGGCAAAGATATCGTAGGCGATCCATTTATAACTGACCTTAAAAAGTTACCACATCTTTTAATCGCTGGAACCACAGGAAGTGGCAAAAGTGTTGGGATCAATGCGATGGTTTTGAGCCTTTTGTATCGTAATTCACCTAAAACTCTGCGCCTTATAATGATAGATCCTAAGATGCTTGAGTTTAGTATGTATAATGATATACCGCACTTGCTAACTCCAGTTATAACTGAACCTAAAAAGGCTATAGCGGTCTTAGCGAATTTGGTTGCTGAAATGGAGCGTAGATATAGGATAATGAGCCAAACTCGCACAAAAAATATAGAGAGCTACAACGAAAAAATGAAAAAAGAAGGCGGTGAAACCTTGCCTTTTATAGTGGTTATCATAGATGAATTAGCTGATCTTATGATGACAAGCGGCAAGGATGTGGAGTTTCATATCGGTCGCTTGGCTCAAATGGCTAGAGCTAGTGGAATTCATCTAATAGTAGCAACACAACGCCCAAGCGTAGATGTAGTAACTGGGCTGATTAAAGCAAATTTACCAAGCCGAATTAGTTATAGAGTAGGGCAAAAAGTAGATAGCAAGGTTATACTAGATCAGATGGGAGCTGAGAGTTTGCTAGGGCGTGGAGATATGCTTTTTACGCCTCCTGGAAGCCCTGGAATAGTCAGACTTCACGCACCATTTGCTAGTGAAGAGGAGATTGATCATATAGCTGAGTTTTTAAAAGCTCAAGAGAGTGTGGTTTATCAAGAGAGCTTTTTAAAAGATGATAGCGGTGGAAGTGGGGGATCTTTGGAATTTAGTGGAGAGATTGATGAGCTTTATAATGAAGCTAAAGAGATAGTTTTAAGCGAAGAAAAGACCTCTATTAGCTACTTGCAAAGGCGGTTAAAGGTAGGCTACAATAGGGCTGCTAGCATAGTCGAGCAGTTAGAGCAAAATGGAGTTTTGACCCCACCAAATGCTAAAGGGCAAAGGGATATAATTCGTTAAATTTAATTAATGGAGTAGAAGTTGATATTTGATGATATTTTTGGTGGAGAGCCAAGGGATAAATTTTTTGATATAGTCTATAATGCAAATCGCAATATAGTAGAAAATGAGCTTGAAATTTTATTTAGTGAGCTTGTGGCTTTAAGAGAGTTAGCAGAAAGTAGCGGGATTACACAAACGCAAATAGACAGCTTTAAGGCGTTAAATCCTGATATTATGGAGAATGGACTAAATGATATTTATATAGATATAACAGGGAAAATTTTAACCCAAAATGAGTAGATTATCTCTTTGGTTGTTGCCATTTTTGTGCTTTAATCTACTTTTTGGCGTGGCACCAAAATGGACGCACCATAAGGAATTTATCCTTAAAAAAGATGAAAAAGCTAAGATTATATTTATAGATAGGCTCCATCTGATAAGAGATGAATTTGAGTTTTCATGGACGCTTTATGATAATACAAATTTGGTCGTTCATAATAAATTTAGAAACTATCCACGCCAGATAGTGCTTAGCCTTAGAAGGGGGCTAGAGATGTATCATCAACCTATTCTTGCTTTTATTAAAAATCCGCTTAATGATAGCGTGGATCTATATTTAAATTTTAGAGAGTATAGAGGTTATGATGGCACGGTGGTCTTTGATGCATATATAATGGATAAGGCCTCTAGAGTAGAGATAGAGTATATACCAGATAGATAAGGAAGTTGTATGGTTGATAAGATTTTGTATGAATTTGTCAAAGAGTGTGGCTATGAAAAAGCACTTGATATGTTTAAAAATATTAGTAGTGGCAAGAAATTACGAAGCAAATTGATACTAAAAATAGCTGGTGAAAATGAAATTTCGCTTAGGCTTTGTGCGGTAATAGAGCTTATCCATCTAGCTAGTTTATTACATGATGATGTGATAGATGACTCTACTATTAGACGTGGCAAACCTAGCATTAACGCACTTTTTGGCTCTAAGAATTCAATAATGCTAGGCGATATTTTATACTCTAAAGGCTTTTATGAGATTGTAAATTTAGATCCGCAAATTGCTAAAATCATATCTAAAGCCGTTTTGGATCTAAGCATTGGCGAGATGATGGATGTGGATCTAGGCTCTAGATTTAATCCAAATTTAGATGAGTATTTAAAAATGATTGAGCTAAAGACTGCGGTTTTGATAGAAGCTGCAGCAAGGAGTGCGGCCATACTAGCTAAATTAGATGATGAAGCCTACGCTGTGTATGGCAAGAATTTGGGTTTAGCATTTCAAATAGTTGATGATATTTTAGATATTATCTCTGATGAGAATAGGCTTGGCAAACCAGCCTTTAATGATTATAAAGAGGGCAAGACAACTCTTCCATATATCTTTTTATATAATGCCTTAAATTTAGATGATAAAGAGATTTTAAAAAGCCTATGGGGTAAAGAGCTTGATGAGAATCAAACAAGGTGGATTAAGGATAAATTTGATGAGTTTGATATTGTTAAAAAATCTAAAATATTTGCCAAAGAGCTTGGTAATAAAGCTATATCAGCAGTGAGTAATCATAGCCTACAAGAGATAGTTTCAAGCATGATAGATAGGGAGTTTTAATGTATTATATAAGCATTAGCTTTACGCATAAAAATACAGATATTAGTATCAGAGAGAAGCTATCTTTTAGCGATGATAGTAGAAAAAAAGAGATATTAAGATTATTAAGCACTAATGAGAATATCATTGAATCTATGGTGCTTAGCACCTGTAATAGGGTTGAGGTTTTTGCGTATGTGGCTGATATAAATGGATCTATTAAGCATATTTTAAACTCTATATCTATCTTAACTCTAGTGCCATATGAGGCCTTAGAGCTTAGGGCTGATATTTATGAAAATGATGGGGCTATCCACCATCTATTTGCTGTGGCTAGCTCACTTGATAGCCTTGTCATTGGCGAGACGCAAATAGCAGGCCAGTTAAAAGAGGCATTTAAATTTGCTTATGATAATGGCAACTGTGGCGATAATATCAGCTATGCTATTCACTTTGGTGCTAAGTGTGCTTCTAAGGTTAGATCTGCTACTACAATTAGCAAAAATCCAGTATCAGTCTCAAGTGTAGCTGTAGCAAAAGCTAAGGAGATATATGGAAATCTAGGTGGAATGAGTGCTGTGGTAGTAGGTGCTGGTCAGATGAGTGCTTTGGCGTGTAAGCACCTTATAAGCTCTAAGGTTAATGTAATCATAGTAAATAGGGATATAAATAGGGCTAGAAATTTAGCCAGTGAGCTAGGCGATCTTGCTAGTGTGGCTGAATTTAGTAGATTAAAAGAGCTTATAAATAGATACCAGCTAATATTTAGTGCTACTGGATCTAGTGAGCCTATAATAACTGATGAGCTTATAGAGCCTGTTGAATTTAATAGATATTTCTTTGATATTGCAGTGCCAAGAGATATTAATTTAAGCTATAAAGATAATATCTTAGTTTATGCTGTTGATGATTTAGAAAGTATAGTAAAAAGCAATATAATGCTAAGAGAGGAGCAAGCTAGCACGGCATATGCGATTGTAGGTGCGATGACTAGCGAATTTTTCAAATGGCGTTCATTGCAAAATAGCACTCCAGCTATAAAAGCGCTTAGATTTAAAGCTAAGAGCATAGCTGAGCGTGAGATAGAAAAAGCGATTAAAAAAGGCTATATTAAATACTGCGATGAGAGTGAGGCTAGAAAGCTCGTTCATCAAGTTTTTAAAGCATTTTTACACACTCCAACTATTAGATTAAAAGATAAAAATAGCGATGATGTGCTTGAAGTGCTTGAGTATCTATTTGATATTAAAATCGATAAAACAGAAGGAGTAGTAGATGAAATTTAGTAAATTATATATCCCAACACTAAAAGAGGCTCCAAAAGACGCAATCTTGCCTAGCCATCAGTTTTTGCTTAGGGCTGGATTTATCCAACAAATTGGAAGTGGGCTTTATAACTTCTTGCCACTTGGAAAAAGAGTGCTAAGAAAGATTGAAAATATAGTAAGAGATGAGATGGATAGAGCTGGGGCAAATGAAGTATCTATGAGCTTTGTAGTCCCTAGTGAGCTATGGAGGCAAAGTGGGAGATTTTTTAAATTTGGAAGCGAGCTTTTAAGATTAAATGATAGAAAGGGTAATGACTTTATATTAGGGCCAACTCATGAAGAGAGCGTGGTGGATATGGTGCGTGGGAGAGTTAGTAGCTATAAGCAACTGCCTTTGAATTTATATCAAATTGGATTAAAATTTAGAGATGAGGCTAGACCTAGATTTGGTCTTTTAAGATGTCGTGAGTTTATAATGAAAGATAGCTATAGCTTTCACTCAAGCTATGAGGATTTAAAGCGTGAGTTTGATTTGATGCAAGAGACATATAGTAAGATTTTTACTAGACTTGGGCTAAATTTCAGATGCGTTGAAGCTGATAGCGGAGCCATTGGCGGTAGTGGAAGTAAGGAATTTATGGTATTGGCTGATAATGGCGAAGATGATATATTAATAAGCGATAGCTCAGATTACGCAGCTAATGTAGAAGCGGCTAAAAGAGCTAAGCGAACTTGCGAGTCTGAACGCCCTAAGAGCAATGGAATGCTTAAATTTCATACCCCAGATTGCTCCACTATAGCAAAGGTGAGCGAGTTTTTTAAGGTTGATCCATTCTACACTATTAAGGCCGTTATTAAAAAAGCCATATATGAAGATAGAAGTGAAGTTGTGATATTTTTCTTGCGTGGTGATGATGAACTTCAAGAGACTAAGGCCTTGAATGCTTGTGGGGCTTTGGAGCTAATGGAAGCTGATGAGAAGGATATTAAAGAGGCTGGATTGGTGGCTGGATATTGTGGGCCAATTGGGCTACCTGAAGGGGTGAATTTCTATATTGATAGTGAGCTTGATGGCGAATATGAGATGATTTGTGGAGCAAATCAGAAAGATTATCACGCTATTGGCGTAAGCATTATAAATTTCAATAAAGATAGATTTAAGGATTTAGTAGCTATCAAAGATGGGGATAAAGCCCTTGATGGTGGGAGATTGAGCCTTACAAAAGGGATTGAAGTCGGCCATATATTTCAATTAGGCGATAGGTATTCAGCGGCGATGGATGCTACATTTTTAGATGAAAATGGCAAGGCAAAGCCGTTTATAATGGGTTGTTATGGTATCGGTGTGAGTAGGTTAGAAGCTGTGATTATAGAGTCTAGCCATGATGATAAGGGATGCGTATGGAAAAAAGAGTGCGCTCCATTTAGCG
Organism: Campylobacter porcelli; assembly: GCF_002139855.1. Lineage (NCBI taxonomy): Bacteria > Pseudomonadati > Campylobacterota > Epsilonproteobacteria > Campylobacterales > Campylobacteraceae > Campylobacter > Campylobacter porcelli. The sequence goes on along the minus strand of NZ_CP018789.1, from coordinate 1,090,661 downwards.
TCCATATCATAGTATCAAATTTCAAAGATGAGGCCCAAGCTAAATTTGCCCTAGAGCTTGAAAATAGCCTTGAAAATGCTAAAATAGATGTGCTTTTAGATGATAGGGATGAGAGATTTGGGGTTAAGATGGCTGATTTTGAGCTGATTGGAAATCCATTTGGTGTAGTTGTAGGTAAGGGGCTTGTAAATGGCGAAGTTGAGCTAATAATCCGTGATGGTCTAATAAAAGAAAAGGTCGCAAGTAGCGATATTTTAGCTAGATTAAAAGAGCTTATATGATTAGAATTTCACTACTTCCATATATCTTTTTAGAGATAGTTATGGTTGTTTTATATATATTAGAATTTGGATTTTTAAGCTTTTTTGCTGAGGTTTTTTTAAGTGCTATTATCGGTGTAATTTTGATATTAAACTATGGATTTTCAAATTTATTTAATAGCATAAATTACTTTAATATCAAAGATATTTTTGGTAGTTTAGGGATAGCAGTTGGTGGATTTGCCCTGATAATTCCTGGAGTGATAAGCGATATTTTTGGTATTATTTTGATTATAATTGCTATGTTTTGGAAGTTTAAATTTAAAACTACCAAATCCAGTCAAAGTCGCCAATATAGCGATGATGAGATAATAGATGTAGAGATTATAGAGGAGAGATGATGAATATAAGAATCGCAAGTAGAAATAGTGCCTTAGCACTTTGGCAGACATATCATATTAGAGATCTTTTACTAGCTCGTGGTCATAGCGTTGAGATTATCACGATGAAAACCAAAGGAGATGTGATCTTAGATACACCATTAGCTAAGATTGGTGGCAAGGGGCTATTTACTAAAGAGCTTGAAAATGCCATGCTAGAAGGGAGAGCAGATATTGCTGTGCATAGCTTAAAAGATGTTCCGACAACCTTCCCAGATGGCTTGAAACTAGCTTGTGTTTGCAGTAGAGAAGATGTCAGTGATGCGATACTAAGTATGAAATTTAAAAGCTTTGATGAGCTTTCAGCTAACGCAAGAGTTGGGACTACATCATTGCGTAGGCGAATGCAACTTCTAGCCCTTAGACCAGATCTAGATATAATTTCACTTAGGGGTAATGTAAATTCTAGAATTTCTAAGCTTAAGGCTGGGGAATTTGATGCTATTGTGTTAGCTATGGCTGGGATTAATCGCCTTGAGCTTTTTAAAGAGGTTGAGTATATATCTAGGCTTGATACTATAGCAGCGATGGGGCAGGGTGCTTTGGGTATTGAGGCTGTAGATAGGGGTGATATTTTAGAGGCTATTGAGTTTTTAAATGATGAAAAGAGCGTGATAGAGACGACTATTGAGAGGGCATTTGTGCATAAGCTAAATGGTGGATGTCAAGCTCCAATTGGGATTAATGCTAAATTAGATGGAGATAAAATCACTATTAGAGCTATTTTAGGCACTCCAGATGGCAAGGATATTTTAAAAGATGAAGTGGTGTTTAATAAGAGCGATTATAAGGTAGCAGGGGAGATTTTAGCAGATAAATTTATAAATAAAGGAGCAAAGGAGCTTTTAATCAAAGCTGAGAAAATAGCAGCTCAAATTTGAGTAGTTATATAACTTAAATTTAAGATAATATTTATTTTAAAAATGTTTATTTATATTTAATATAATCGCACTCTAAATTTTACTACAAGGCTGTTTATGGGTATTATTCATAAATTATTTTTTAGTATGGGCTCAGCTATTGTGTTTTTCTTAATTTTCGCTTTTGCTAGTGGTGCTGCTACCATTATTGAGAGCGTTTATAATACACAAACTGCTTGGGCTTTGGTCTATGGTGCTGGATGGTTTGCACTAATTCAGCTGATTTTAGGAGTAAATTTAGTCTATAATATCTATGAATATAGACTTTTTAACCTTAAAAAGCTCCCTGCTTTAATCTTTCATTTAAGCTTTTTATTTATCTTAGTTGGTGCTGGGATTACTAGATATTTTGGCTTTGAAGGTCATATGAATATCCGTGAGAATGATAGAAGCAACGAGATAAGCACAATGCAAAGCTATATCCAAATGATCTCAAGTGATGGCAATAACACCTATACAGTCTCTGAGCCAAAATATATATCTAGCACTATTGGGAATGATTTTAATCTAAGGCTAAATATTTATGATAAATTAGCCACTTTAAAATATAAAGATTTTATCCCAAATGCTACTCCAGCTTGGATCGATAGCCCAAATGGCGAAGCGGTTTTGGAGCTACTATTTTCTGATGAGAGCAATAGCGAGTCAGTTACTATGAAGCTTGGAGATAAATTTGAAGTTGGAGATATGAGTTTTAGCTTTGGTGCTGAGCCTACAAAGTCTAAATATATTCAAATTTATATAAAAGATAGTAAATTTTATATCAAAACAAATCAAGATATAAGCTATATGGTAATGAGCGATATGAGTAAGGGCGAGTTGCCAAAGGATAAAGAGGTGGAATTTGCTGGGCTTAGATTATATAGCATTGGTGGAGTGAATTTCGCACCTAGAACTATGAAAATAAGTGCTATAAAAGGGGTAAAACAAGCTGATAAAAATGTAGTTGGAGCTGATAGCATAGTAGCTACGCTAAGCTATAATAATGATAGCAAAGATGTAGCCATACTAAGCAACTATCCCCCTGAAGCTGTGGAAGTAGGAGGGCAAAAATTCTATGTAGCGTGGTCTCCTATGGCTATAACCTTGCCATTTAGTATCTATTTAAAAGATTTTGATTTGGCTAGATACCCAGGCTCAAATTCGCCAATGAGTTATAGTAGTGATGTAGTTGTAGAAGATGGAGAATTTAAGATGGATTATAGAATTTATATGAATAATGTTCTTGATTATAAAGGTTATAGATTTTTCCAAAGTAGCTATGATTCAGATGAGGGCGGCACGGTCTTATCAGTTAATAGCGACCCTGGCAAATGGCCTACATATTTTGGATATTTCTTACTAACTTTAGGACTTTTACTAAATGTATTTAATCCTAATTCTAGATTTAGAAAACTTGCTAAGGCTGTAAATGACGCTAATACCAAAGCAGCTTGCGCTATTTTGGTAGCTGGTATGGCTATTTTTGGTGCGAGTAAGGGCTATGCTTTTTCAATTCCGCAAATTCCGCAAAGCCATATAGATAATGTATCAACCCTAATAATCCAAGGCTCAGATGGTAGAATGAAGCCGTTTGATACTATGGCACATGAGATTTTAAATAAAATTTATCGCAGTGATAAATTTCAATCAATGAGTGCTAATGCCGTATTTTTATCGATGATGGCAAATTCAGAGAGTTGGCGTTCAGTGCCAATTATCAAAATTAGCGATGATGAGCTAAAAAAGATTTTAGGAATTCCAAAAAGCCAAAAATACGCTAGTTTTGATGACTTTTTTGGCCCTAATCAAGATGGTCAAATCGAGTATAAACTAATCAAATACACAGAGCTTGCTAACCGTAAATCTCCAGCTACAAGAGGGCTTTTTGATAAAGATGTTATCAAGGCTGATGAGAAATTAAATATACTTTATATGGTATTTATAGGTGAGATGTTTAGAGTGATACCTAAGCAAGATGATTATAATAACACCTGGCTAAGCCCTGGCGGAGCACTTATGGAGCTTAGCGGCGAGGAGGCTTCAAATGTAGCTATAATGCTACAAAGATATTTTACTTCCGTGCTTGAGGCTCAAGAGAGTAATGATTGGAGTAAGGCTGATGAAGCCATAGAGGCGATTAAAGATTATCAAGCTAAATATGGTGCGTCTGTAATGCTAGATAGTAATAGAGTAAATTTAGAATTAATATTTAATAAATATAAGATATTTCAAAATCTAACCCCAGTCTATCTCTTAGCTGGTTTTGTGCTTTTAGCAGTGGTATTTATAAAAATGCTACGACCTAAAATTAGGATAAATTTAATTTTTAAAATCGCATATTGGGTTAATATCTTAGCCTTTATAGCTCATACTATTGGTATGGGGCTTAGATGGTATATCGCAGGGCATGCGCCTTGGAGCGATGGGTATGAAAGCTTGGTATTTATAGCTTGGTGTCTAGCATTTAGCGGGACAATGTTTGCTAGGAGTTCGGCTATATCGCTAGCTTTGACATCGATTTTAGCTGGGGTAACTCTATTTGTAGCACATCTTAGTTGGCTTGATCCGCAAATTACAAATTTAGTCCCAGTGCTAAAGAGCTATTGGCTTACAATTCATGTAAGTGTAATTACGGCTAGTTATGGATTTTTAGGGCTTTGCTCACTTCTTGGACTATTTACTTTAGTTTTATTTGCCATTCAAGGTAAGAGTGAAAATAAAGAGCTAACAAGAAATATAGTCGAAGCTACTAGAATTAATGAAATGGCGATGATTTTAGGTCTTAGCTTGCTTGTTGTGGGTAACTTCTTAGGTGGCGTTTGGGCGAATGAGAGCTGGGGAAGATACTGGGGCTGGGATAGCAAGGAGACTTGGGCTTTAGTTAGTATCTTAGTCTATGCTGCTGTGGTTCATATGAGATTTATACCAAAATTAAATTCGCAATACGCATTTGCAGTGGCTTCTATGTTTGCTTATAGTGCGATTATAATGACATATTTTGGGGTAAATTTTTATTTAGTTGGAATGCATAGCTATGCAGCAGGAGATGCTGTGCCTGTGCCAAATTTCGTCTGGATCGGTGTGCTTGTGATGATTATTATAAGCTTACTTGCTTATCGTAATAGAAAATATAGCACTAGATTATAGACTATTTAGGAGGTTATGTTGAACGGGAGTATTATATTTAATGAGAGTTTTGTATTCATTGCGATGGTCGTTGTAGCCATCGTTTTGGGTATTGTAGGTGTGGTTGTCATTAAATCTTTAAAAAAAGAAAAGCAAATTCTAAAAACTACCACAACTCAAAGCAGTAGCGATACTAAGATTACTTTAGAGGATCTTATAATAATAGTCTCAGATAAAAAATCAAGCAAAGAAGAGGTGGCTAAGGCGGTGCTATATTTTATCCAGAAATTCCCTTTTCCGCCTAAAACTGGTGGTCGCGTACCATCTAATGCGATTGCGTATCTTAAATTCATCTCCCTTGTAGCTAGTCATAAAAAATCTGACGCAAAGCTAATCTCATATATGACAAATGAGCTTGATAAACTATATTTTGATTATGTTAGCGAGATCGAGCAGTATAAAAATATTGGACTTCGCTCACGCATTTAATCTATTTTTGACTGCTAAATTTATTATGAATTTGGCAGTTATTATTTATTCTAATTTAAAATTTAGATATATAGAAAATTTAAAATATACTAAAAGATAAAATCTAAGTTATTTTTTACTACTAAATTTTTAATTTTTTTGGTAGAATTATTGAAAATTTTTTTTAAAGGATATAAATGGGCTTTTTTGAACAATACAATAGTGCTAAAGCAGAACGCGCAAAACTTGGTATTCCACCACTTCCACTTAGCAAAGAGCAGACTCAAGAGGTGTGTGAATTATTAAAGACATCTCCAAGTGCTGAGCTTGTAGATTTATTAGCAAACCGCGTAAATCCAGGGGTTGATGAGGCAGCAAAGGTTAAAGCTGAGTTTTTAAATGAGATTATTAACCACGGCTTAACTTGTAGTTTAATTAGCAAAACTGATGCTGTAAAAATGCTTGAGCCAATGCTTGGCGGATATAGCGTAATCGTGCTTGTAGCTAGTTTAAGAAGTAGCGATGAGAGCGTGGCAAGTGTTGCAGCTGAAGTGCTAAAAAATACAATTTTTGTTCATGATTACTTTAGTGATGTGGCTCTTCTTGCTAAAGATGGTAATAAATTCGCTGCTGAAGTTATCAAAAGTTGGGCAAATGCTGAGTGGTTTAAATCTAGAGCTGATATTCCTCAAAAGATTGAAGCTATAGTATTTAAAGTCCCAGGCGAGACAAATACTGATGACTTAAGTCCAGCTAGCGAGGCATTTAGCCGCTCAGATATACCACTACATGCAAATGCTATGCTAATGAAACGCCAACCAGGTAGCTTAGAAAAAATTGCCGAGCTTAAAAAAAGCGGTCGTGAAGTTGTTTATGTAGGCGATGTAGTAGGAACAGGTAGCTCAAGAAAAAGTGGTATCAACTCTATTCAGTGGCATATAGGTCGTGATATTCCTGGAATTCCAAACAAAAAAACAGGTGGCGTAATCCTAGGTAGCATTATCGCTCCGATATTCTTTAATACAGCCGAAGATAGCGGTGCGTTACCAATTATAGTAAATGTAGATGGTTTAGAAACTGGCGATGAAATTGAAATTTATCCACACAAAGGCGAAATAGTAAAAGATGGAGAAGTGATAAAAAATTTCAAACTTGAGCCAAATACACTAAAAGATGAGGTAAAAGCAGGTGGCAGAATCCCGCTAATCATAGCTAGAAGCTTGTGTGCTAAGGCTAGAGCAGAGCTGAATTTAGGCAGTGAAGATATATTTACTAAACCAGCACAACCAGCAAGTGATGATAGTGTAGGCTATACTCTAGCACAAAAAATGGTTGGCCGTGCATGTGGTGTAGATGGTGTTCGTCCTGGCATGTATGTAGAGCCTATCACGCTAACTGTAGGTAGCCAAGATACAACTGGGCCAATGACAAGAGATGAGATTAAAGAGCTTGCAAGTCTTGGATTTTCAGCTGATTTTGTTTTACAAAGCTTCTGTCATACAGCAGCCTATCCAAAACCAATAGATGCTCTAATGCATAAGACATTGCCAGATTTTATGATTAGTCGTGGTGGTGTGAGTTTAAAGCCAGGTGATGGTGTTATCCACTCATGGTTAAATAGAATGGTTTTACCAGATAGCGTAGGAACTGGTGGTGACTCTCATACTCGTTTTCCAATTGGTATAAGCTTCCCTGCTGGTAGTGGTTTGGTTGCGTTTGCGGCGGTTTTAGGCTCAATGCCACTAAATATGCCTGAGTCAGTTTTAGTAAGATTTACAGGTAAAATGCAACCTGGTATAACTCTAAGAGACCTTGTAAATGCGATTCCATATTACGCTATTAAAAAAGGTCTTTTAACAGTAGAGAAAAAGGGCAAAGTAAATGTATTTGCTGGTAAGGTGCTTGAGATTGAGGGCTTACCTGATCTAAAAGTCGAACAAGCATTTGAGCTAAGCGATGCAAGTGCTGAAAGAAGTGCCGCAGCTTGTGCTATTGCTTTAAATAAAGAGCCGGTAATTGAGTATTTAAAATCAAATATAGCGTTAATTGATGCTATGATAGAAGCGGGATATGGCAGTGATAAAACTTTAGCTCGTCGTCGTGATAAGATGAAAAAATGGCTAGAAAATCCTACTCTTTTAGAAGCTGATAAAAATGCAAAATATCACACTATTATCGAAATAGATATGAATGAGATAACTGAGCCGATTTTGGCTTGTCCAAATGACCCAGATGATGTGGCAACTTTAAGTGAAATTTTAAACGATCCAAAACGCCCTAAAAATATAGATGAGGTATTCGTAGGTAGCTGTATGACAAATATCGGCCACTATAGAGCTTTAAGTGAAGTCTTAAAAGGCGAAGGTCAAGTGCCTACTAGATTATGGGTTGTCCCACCTACTAAGATGGATGAAGCTCAATTAAGAGCCGAGGGTAGATACTCACTATTTGGTGCTGCTGGTGCTAGGACAGAGGTACCAGGATGTTCGCTATGTATGGGTAACCAAGCTAGAGTAGCTGATAATGCTATAGTATTCTCAACTTCTACAAGAAACTTTGATAATCGTATGGGTATGGGCGCTCAAGTTTATCTAGGCTCTGCTGAGCTTGCAGCGGTATGTGCTATGCTAGGAAGATTACCAAGTGTAGAAGAGTATATGAAAATTGTCCCTGCAAAACTTGCCGGTAAAGAAGATGAAATTTATAAATATTTAAATTTCAATCTAATTGATAATTATAAATTAGAAAATTAATCACAAAGTCCGCTTTTAGCGGACTTTACTCTACAGATAATCCAAGCCTTAGAGCTAATACACTGTAGCTAAACTCTTCATAAAGTTTATGAAATTCAGCCTTATCATCGCTTAAATTAAATACTTCATCACTATTTTTTAATGTTGTATAATTTTGAAATTTATACCCATTGGGGCTTGAGTTTGGGTATATTCCATCTTTATTAGCCCATACATTTATATGCATAGCAAATTCTAATCTATCATCACTTGGCTTAGATAGCATATTTTTACCACCCATACTTAGGTATTTAGTCTTATTTAAGCTAAGGTTGTATAGGGTTGGAAATATATCTTTGTGTGAGCCAATTCTATATTTATCGTAGTAGATATTGTGTTGTAAATTTTGTGGAATATATAGATAAAACGGCACACTATGCCCAAAAGCTATCTCAGTTTTATAATCAAATTTATACTCTCTATTAGGGTGGTCGCCGGTGGCTGCTATTATTATATTATCTTTAAATTTACTATTTTTAACTCTATTTATATACTTTCCAAAAGAGTTATTAGCGTAGCTATAGGCATTTAATAGTGCCTTATAATCAGTAGCATAGCGATTAATCTCAGAGTTATTTAGATCTAAATTTAGCTCATTTTGCCCCTTATGTAAGTATGGCGGATGGTTTGATATCCCTAGTGAGATGACTATTGTTGGTGTTGTGGCGTTATTAAATATCTCAAATATTTTATTATACATATACTCATCTTTTATCCCATATGGGTGCTTTGATAATTTGGCATTTGGATATTGGCTTATAAGTATAGTCTCATCTATTATCTCATCTACGCCTTGAGCTTTTAAGAAGTAGTTGATATTATACCAAGCAGCATTTCCAGCATAAGCAAATACCACCTTATAACCAGCTTTTTTATATGTATCAATGGCGGTAAATGGTAGCTTTGTCTTTTGAAATTTGCTACTTGTAAGGTTGATTATAGGACTTTGAAATAGTATGCGATTTAAGCTATCTATAGTCCCACTAGTTGATGGTAAAAAACGCCTAAATACAAAATCGCTTTGAAAATGGCTATATAGTGAGCCTAAAAGCTCCTTTTCTAATCGCTCATCTTCTTGTAATAATCCAAGCCCAAAGCTCTCCATAAGATTAAAATGTATGTGGGTTTTGGCGTGATTTGCGTTTGGTGATGTTGTGCTAAATATCGGAAATAAAATCTCTTCAAGCTCTTTAATTCTACTCATTTTTACAGGTGGGAAGTGGGCTTGATTTTTATACTCTTTAATCGCCCAAGATAGTGCCATAATGGGATTAGTAGAGATCTCATTAAATGGTTTAAAAGAGCTAAATTGATATGTGGAAGCTCTAAGCGCGTTGTAGGTAGGGTGCCCACGAAGTGCGATGGCATAAATATAAAGCAAGATAAGATTACAAATTATTAATACCCAAAGCGGTTGATTGGTTTTTTTAAATTTAATTTTTAAAATTTTAGCATTTATCCATACGCAAAAAATAGTAAAAATTAACGCTAAGATTAGGATTAAAATCACTGGATAATCACTCCAAATAATAGATAATAAAGCAGTCGTATCATCATCTTTAAGCCCAAATATAAATATATCAATCTTGTTTTGATAAATTTGATAATAGTAGAAGTTGATAAATGCAAAAATAGCTACGATAAATGAGATAATGGCTAGATAAATGCTAGATAAAATTTGATAAGCTTTGGATAAATTTAATTTGATAAACCCACTAAAATAACTAAGAAATCCACATAAAAAAAGAGGTAAAAATATCGCACTAAATGTCCGTATATCATGCCCAAGCCCATATAGAAATACCCCCCCCCAATTGCTATTATTTGGCACTATTATGCTACTTAGCATAACTGCTCTCATAATGGCAAAAACCATCATATATAAGGCTGTGAATATAAGAATTTGGGTTAAAATTTTTCGCATATTTTTACCTTGAATTTAGAAAAATTACAATGAAACTGATAAATTATATTTAAAAATTTTAAATCCAACTTTAAAACTACTTTATTTATTAACTTTTACAATATTTTTATCAAATTTTAGCTAGACTTACTGATTTGAAATTAATTTGAGTAGATACAATGGAAAGATATAAAACAAGACAAATTCAAGTAGGTAGCGTAAAAATAGGTGGTAACGCACCAATAAGCGTGCAGTCAATGACATTTTCTAAAACAAGAGATGTCAAAGAGACCTTAGAACAGATCAATAGACTATATTTTGCTGGGTGCGATATAGTGAGGTGTGCTGTGTTTAATAAAGATGATATTGAAGGTCTTAGAGAGGTTAAAAAATCTAGCCCATTGCCAATCGTGGCTGATATTCATTTTAACCACTTATACGCCTTAGCTGTGGCTGAATTTGTAGATGCTATTAGGATAAATCCTGGTAATATCGGTGGCAAAGAGAAGATAAAAAAAGTCGTAAATGCTTGTAAAGAGCGAAATCTACCAATAAGAATTGGCGTAAATAGCGGTAGCTTAGAAGAGCAGTTTGAGCAAAAATATGGTAGAAGCGTTGAGGCGATGGTGCAAAGTGCTTTGTATAATATTAAGCTTTTAGAGGATTTTGACTTTAGAGATATTGCTGTGAGCCTAAAAAGTAGCGATACGGCAAATACAATGGCAGCTTATAGAAGCCTTCGTCCTATGGTGGATTATCCATTTCATCTAGGGGTTACTGAGGCTGGGACGGTATTTCACGCTACGATAAAATCAGCCATCGCACTTGGTGGGCTTTTGATGGAGGGGATTGGCGATACTATGAGAGTTAGCATTACTGGAGAGCTTGAAGAGGAGATAAAAGTAGCTAAGGCGATACTCCAAGATAGCGGAGTTCAAAGAAGCGGATTAAATATCATCTCATGTCCTACTTGCGGTAGGCTCCAAAGTGATTTAGTAAGTGCTATAAAGATAGTAGAAGAAAAAACTGCCCACATAACAGCACCGCTAAATATAAGCGTGATGGGCTGCATAGTAAATGCCATTGGAGAGGCTAAGGGGGCTGATGTGGCTATTGCTTTTGGTAAGGGAAATGGGCTGATAATGCGTCATGGAGAGGTGGTGGCTAGATTGCCTGAGTCGCAATTAGTAGATAGATTTTTACAAGAGATAGATGATGAGCTAAAGGTTAGAAATGGATAATGTAAGCTCAAATTTATATGATCTAGATATGGAACGCTCAATATTAAGTGCGATCTTATTTGAGCAAGATAATCTAGGAGAAATTTATGATATCATCACCCCAAAAGATTTCTATCTTAAAGGGCATGAGGATATATTTGCAGCTATGCAAAGCTGTTTAAACAGCGATGACCCAGTGGATATGGCTTTTGTCAAAAAGCATTTGGGGGCTAAATTTGATGAAGAGATTTTTAATGCCGTTTTAACTACAAATTCAATCTTGGATATTAAAAAATATGCCACAGAGCTTAGAGAATTTGCTATTAAAAGAGCCCTTGTCAAAGTAGCAAACCAAATCCCTGCTAAGGTGAGCGAGAATAAGCCTGGAAGGGATATGGTAGATGAGATTAGCAGCGAGATATACTCACTTGTAGATGGAGCTGGTAATGGGGTTATTAAAAATGCTAAAGAGATTATTGCTGAGTTAATCACTGAGTTAAGTAAGCAAAAACTAGCCAAAGATCACGAAGTAGTGGGGATTGATACTGGATTTAGAGGATTAAATGAGAAGACAAAAGGGTTTAAAAATGGAGACCTTATAGTTATCGCAGCTCGTCCTGGTATGGGGAAAACGGCATTTGTGCTAAATGTAGTCCAAAAGGTATTAGATCAAAATTTAGGTGTTGTATTTTTCTCTTTAGAGATGCCAGCTACTCAATTAATGCTAAGGATGCTAAGTGCGAAAACATCAGTAAATTTACAAAATATCATGACTTCTGATATGGATAATGATGAGATAGAAAAGCTCAATAACGCTTGTGAAATGATGAGCCAAAAAAAGCTATTTGTCTATGATAGCGGCAACGCTACAATACATCAAGTCAGAACTCAAATGAGAAAGCTAAAAAGCGCTCATCCAGAGATTAAATTATGCGTGATTGATTATATTGGGTTAATGACCAACTCATCGGCCTATAGTGATCGCCATTTGCAAATTGCAGAAATTTCACGCGGATTAAAGCTATTAGCTAGGGAGTTAAATTTGCCTGTTGTGGCACTTTCACAGCTTAATAGAAGCTTAGAATCAAGAGCTAATAAACGACCGATGCTAAGCGATTTAAGGGAGTCTGGAGCAATCGAGCAAGACGCTGATACGATACTTTTTGTCTATAGAAATGATGTCTATTTAGAGCAAGAAGAGCGTGAAAAAGAGCAAAAAGCAAAGCTAGAAGGCAAGGAGTATAAACCGCAATTTAGCAGAAATAAAACTGAAGAGAGTGCAGAGATAATAATTGGTAAAAATAGAAATGGACCTACTGGCACTATAGAATTAGTATTTCAATCTTCATATACTCGCTTTGTAGAAAAATCACACAATCATCCAGTGGAAATATCAACATTTGAAGGATAGATTAATTGGTTTATTCACATATTTATATAAATTCATAAATATGCTTAAAATAATATAAATTAAATTTCTTATTTTTTAAGCTTAAAGTGCGAATTTAAGGTATTTTAACCATATTTTCACGGCGTGAAAAAGCCGTGAATAACTTTTTAAATTTGACTTTTCTTAAATTAAAATAGTTGTAATACTTAAGATAAAATTTAGTATAATAGTAAAAAGCATAAAGGATATATAATGCAAGATTATGATAAAGATATTGAAGCGGCGGAATTTAGGGAGTTTCAAAAGGAGCTTGAGGCAAAATTTAAAACTGAAGGAGCTCCATCAAATTTTATGAAAAATATTGTAGCTTTAAGTGCTATAAATTTTAGATTAGCTAAGGCTATTTATAATTTGCAAACCAATAGCAAATTTGATGTCTTTGCAGGTAAGACAAATTTGGATATAAATATCATAAATACAGAGCTTAAAGAGCCTATCTACGCCCACTCTCCAGCTGAGCATACAAAGTCAATGCTAGATGAATTTAAAGATAAATACGCACTATATCCTTCGCTATTTTTCTTTGGTCTTGGCAATGGTAATTTTTATACTAAATTATTACAAAATCAAACTCACGAGAAGATTATAGTATTTGAGCCAGAGATTGAGATTATATATATTGCATTTAATCTATGTGATTTTGGTGCTGATATTTTCCACGAAAGATTTATAATAGTCCATCCAAGCTACTTTAGAGATGGGCAAATAGAGCTTATTTGTAATTATGAAGCAGTGATAGCTAATATTAGAAATTATGATTTTCACATATATAGCGATTACTATGCGAAAAATTATGGCGATATAGCCAAAAGAATAAATCAAAAAATTATAGAATTATCGTCTAAAATTATTCTAAATGCTGGCAATGACGCTTATGATAATCTACTTGGGATTAAGCATGTTATATACAATATGCCTAATGTCCATAGTAGTTTGCAACTACAAGATATAATTGATCTAAATATTCATAAAAATAAAACCGCCATTATAGCTTCAACTGGACCTAGTCTAAATAAGCAAATTGAGCTTTTAAGAAAGGTAGCTCCACACGCATTAATCCTTATCCCAGATGCCTCTTATCATGTGTTAAAATTAAATGGGATAAAGCCTGATTTCGTAACTACGATGGAGAGAGTTGAGAAGACTAGCGAATTTTTCCAAAGTCAGCCAAGCCAATTTGATGATGATATAATATTTATGGCAGCATCTCTAACCCACCCACAAACTAGCAAAAATTTAGAAGGTAGAAATCGCACCTACGCCCATAGGCCAATTAGATTTGAATTTCTTTTAAAAGATGATGTTCCATTTATGTGTAAAGGACCTAGCTCAGCACACTTTGCTTTTGATATGGCTCTTAGGCTTAAGTGCGAAAGAATTATATTTATAGGGCAAGACCTTGCCTTTGCTAAAGATGGCTCTAGCCACGCTAAGGGGAATATGTTTGAAAACTATATAAAAGAAGATGGAACTATAACGATAAATCCAAATGCTAGGCAAAGACCGCAAACGGCTATCGCATATGGCGGAGTTGGCGAGGTTAAAAGCACTGATGTGTGGAATTTTTTCCGTGGGTATTTTGAGTCGATGATGGAGCCAGCTCATTATGATTATAAATTCAAAGTCTATAACGCCACTGAAGGTGGAGCTAGAATTCACGGAATGATCGAAAAGCCATTTAGTGAGCTAGTAGATGAAATTTTAGCTGAAAATACCACAAAAAGCGTTATAAGACCTAAGCCAGTTGGCATAGAAGTAGCCAAATCTAAGGTAAAATCGCAAAAAGAGCTAGTAGAGAGCTTTATCAAATACGGTATAGAAAAGCAAAAGCTTTGCGAAGAGCTATTTAAAAAGATTAGTAAAGCTGTAGAGAATGCAAATAGAGAGATTAGTCGTGGTAAGGAGCCGCATTATCCTAAATTTTATGAGTTAAAAGAGAGAATTGATAGGTTTAAGCATAATTTAAAAAGTGATGAGATATTTGATGGGGCATACTATCATGTGACAAATAACTTTTGCTTACACCAAGAGATGGAATTTGGCGAGTTGATGGTGCGTCCTGAGAGAACTAAAAATGATAAAGATAAGAAAATTTTTGAGTATGTCAAGCAGCACGGATACTATTTTTTCAGTCTAGCTGGTATGATGGAAGCTACAAGAGATGCGATGACAGAATCGCTCAAAGCTTGGAATGAGGAGCTTATATCTTAGCTTTACAAAGCTCTTTTAAAAAGCACCCATCGCAATTTGGCTTTATAGCCTTACATGTGTAGCGACCATGTAATACCATGGCTTGGTGGAGTGTGTTTAGATTGGTTTTAAATGCTTTTACTAGGTCTATTTCTGTAGCTTGTGGAGTTTTAGCACTACTTAGTCCAAGTCTGTGAGATACCCGAAATACATGAGTATCAACCGCCATTAAATTTGCGTTTTGATACTCTATTAATACCACATGAGCGGTCTTTTGCCCTACGCCTGCAAGCTTTACTAAGCTCTTTTCATCAAGTGGAATTTCGCCATTAAAATCATTTATAACTGAATTTGCCATCTTGATTAAATTCTCAGCTTTATTATTAAAAAAGCTACAGCTATTTATAAGTAGCTTTAAGCTTGATAGATTAGCCTTTGCTAAGGAGCTAATATCTGGATACTCTTTAAAAAGTGCTGGAGTTATCAAATTTACTCTCTTATCAGTACATTGTGCTGATAGCATTACAGCTACTAAAAGCTCATACAAATTATTAAAATGTAGCTCCGTCTTAGCACCATTAAAATGCTCTAAAAATAGAGCCTTAATTTCATTTATATCTCTTTTACTTCTCATTTTTAAATTATAACAAAACATAAAAAATATAATCTAAATTCAATAACATATAATTAAATTTATTGTATAATACCCAACTTATCTTTAAAATTTAACAGAAGGAAAATAGATGAAAAAAGGTATATTTCTAGCTCCTATATTAGCAGCTAGTGTGAGTTTAAATGCAGCGGTACTTGCTACTGTAAATGGCAAAGAGATTAGTGATAAAGATTTAGCCCCTTTGCTTGGTGCACATGGTGCTGATTTTGATAAAATTCCAGAACAGATGAAAAAACAGCTATTAGAAATGGCTATTAATGGTGAATTAATCCTAGAACAAGCTAAAAAGGATGGCACTGATAAAACAAAAGAGTATCAAGAGGCTTTGAAATTTAGCCAAGATAATGTCTTAAGAAATGTTTGGACGCAAAATGAGTATAAAAAAATCAAAGTATCAAATGCCGATGTGAAGGCATTTTATGAAAAAAATAAAGAGACAATCTTTGTAAGTCCAGCCCAAGCAAAAGCAAAACATATCCTAGTAGAGACTCAAAAAGAAGCTGAGGATATAATCGCTCAATTAAAAGGGCTAAAAGGAGATGCTTTAACAGCTAAATTTAGCGAATTAGCTAAAACCAAATCGATAGATAGAGGTAGTGCTGCAAATGGCGGAGAGCTAGGCTGGTTTGATGAATCAAGAATGGTCCCAGCATTTAGCAAGGCCGCGTTTGGTTTAAAAAATGGAACAATCACTATAAAACCAGTTAAGAGCGAATTTGGCTATCATGTAATCTTAAAAGAGGACTCAAAAGCCAAAACCACAGTAGCTTATGATAAGGTTAAAAACAATATCGAAGAGCAGCTAAGAAGCGAACAATTTAAAACCGTAATGCAAGAAAAAATGGATAAGCTAAGACAGGGTGCAAAAGTAGAATATAAATAATAGGGGTATGATATGGGAGTATTAAATATCGTAAAACCTGGTGTAGTCTGGGGCGATGATCTTAGCAAATTATATGAGTATGCCAAGAGTGAGGGCTTTGCTATTCCTGCGGTTAATGTCGTAGGAAGCCACTCTATAAATGCTGTAATGGAAGCAGCTAAGATAGCAAATTCGCCTGTTATTATCCAATTTAGCAATGGCGGTGCGAGCTATTATGCTGGTAAGACTTGCCCTAATGGCGATGTTTTAGGTGCTATAGCTGGAGCCAAGCAAGTCCATTTACTAGCAAAATCTTATGGTGTTGCCGTGGTTTTACACACAGATCACGCCGCTAGAAAGCTCTTGCCTTGGATTGACGCTCTTATAGATGCTAGTCGTGAAAATATAAAAAGTTGTGGTATCCCTCTATTTAGCTCTCATATGCTAGATCTTAGCGAAGAGCCATTAGAGGAGAATATCGCAACTTGCCAAAAATATCTTAAAACACTAAGTGATCTTGGTATTGCTCTTGAGATTGAGCTTGGCGTGACTGGCGGCGAAGAAGATGGAGTGGATAATACAAATGTAGATAACGCTCTTTTATACACTCAGCCAGAAGATGTGGCTTTAGCTTATCAAACCCTTGGTGAAATTAGCGATAAATTTAGCATTGCAGCTAGCTTTGGTAATGTCCATGGAGTTTATAAACCAGGTAATGTGGTGCTTAGACCAGAAATATTAAAAAACTCTCAAGAGTATATTAAATCTAAATTTAACACAAACGATAATAAGCCAGTAAATTTCGTATTTCATGGCGGTAGCGGTAGTGAACTTGCTGATATTAAAGCAGCAGTAAGCTATGGTGTGATTAAGATGAATATAGATACTGATACTCAGTGGGCTTTTTGGGATGGTGTGCGTGAGTATGAGGCTAAAAATCATGGTTATCTTCAAGGGCAAATTGGAAATCCTGAAGGTAGCGATAAGCCAAATAAGAAGTATTATGATCCAAGAAAATGGCTAAGATGTGGTGAAGAGAGTATGGTAAAAAGGCTTTTAGAGGCTTACGAAAATCTTAATTGTATGAATAAAAACTAAGTCTATTTAGCCAAATTTTTGGCTAAATAGCATTAAGCTTAGCTATTTTTAATGGTTAAGCTTAGTGTAAATTAAAGGAAATTTAAATGGAAAAAGAGAGCGAACTTGGTGAAATATCTCTGCCTGAAGGTGGAAATAGACAGAGTAAATTTGTATATTTTAAGATAGTTTTATTACCAGTTTTAGTTTATATTGCTTGTTTGCTTTGTTATTTTGATGTGATAAAGCTTAATGTAGGACTTGATATTGTCATAATAATGGGAATTATGCTTGTGATAGCCTTAATCTTTGCTAGACATAGTGCTGAGCTTGGGTGCTGTTTATTTGAGCAAAAAAAGGATATTTTTAAAAAAGAGTTAAAAAATTATATTATAAAAACCCTTCTTACAATTGGCAAGGATAGAAAGTCAAATGGTAGCTTTGATGAGTTTTCGCTAAGATATTCAAAAGATGTTAGAAATGATAATTTCGCAACTATAGCAACTGGGGTTTTTCCTATGCTTGGTATCTTTGGGACATTTTTAAGTATTGCTATTTCTATGCCTACTCTTAGCTCGGCTGATATGCTTAGCTTGGAGAGTGAGATTACTAAGCTATTTGCTGGTATTGGGGCTTCATTTTATCTTTGTGCTTATGGGGTATTTTTAACACTTTGGTGGCTATTTTTTGAGAGATTTGGTATTAGTAGATTTGAAAAATTAATCGCTAGGCAAAAGAATGCTACAATAGCGTTTTTTTGGACAGATCAAGAGATACAGCAAAGATATATGCAAGAGACATTAGGAAGTTTTGAGAAGATTGGCGTAATATTTGACTATGTTAGTAAGCAAGAATTTTTTAAAGAGCTTGATAATGTGATAGAGAGAAAATTTGATAATTTTACTAAACTACTTAAAACAGAAGAAGATGCCGTCAAAGTAAGTAGTGAGCATATTAAGCAGACTATGGGAATGCTTATTAAGTCTCAAAGAGATCAAAAAGATATGATTAAAATTCACGCAGAGATCATTAATGTTTTAAATTTATTTAATAATAATATTAAAGAGTTGCAAATTAGGTGGAGTGAAAACTATACAAGATTGCAAAGCATTAGCGATGAGCGTGTAGCTAAACTTGATAAGAGTGTAAATGATCTTGGTATGAATATTATGAAATTTGAGCGTTCTTTAGAGGAATTTAGCATAAATATCCTTGAAAAACAACAACTCGCTCTTGATGGATTTAAAGTAGCTATGATAGATGGTATGCAGGCTTTTAGATATATTTTTGATGAAGAAAGCTCAACTAAAGATAATAGCTCAGCCATCGTAGAAGAGCTTAAAAAGAGCATTCAAGAGATTGATAATGAGGCAAATATAGCTCTTGAAAAATTAGAAAAAACAGATTATGAGAGCCTATCAAAATCCATTGATGAGAGTGCTGAAGTAGATAATAAATCAATTGATGAAAAGAATGATTAATGAAAATCGATATATCAAATGATGAAAAATCAAGCTTTTGGCTTAGTTTTGCTGGGCTTATGACTGGGCTGTTTTTTGTATTTGTGCTTATAGTTGGCGTAGTGGTTATTAGGTACTCTATTTTAGCTTCTGAATTAGTATATTTACAAAAGGATTTAAATGACAATATCGCTTCTTTAAATGCGGCAAATAAAGAGCTAAATAAAAAGCATGATAGTATCAAAAGCTTTATTGCTAAGCTAAAATCAAGCCCAGATGGCGTAAATATAGAAAAATATTATAATAATTTAAATTCAGAATTATCTAAATCATCTGCGATAATAAATAATAGCCTAGATGTAATTAGTCTAAAAAATGATGAATTAATCACACAAATTGATAGTCAAGATGAGGAGATTAGTAATTTAAAAATTGAAATTGAGCAAAAAGATAGCGAGATTGAGATACTTCAAAAAGATATTGAAACTACAAGAAAAAATTTAGAAAATTATGCAAAAATTAGAGAAAATATCGCACTTGCTTTGAAAAATAAACTTGGTAATATGGCACAAATAGATTTAAAAAGTGCCGATGTTAGTATGAGTGCGGCTAAGATTTTTAATATTAATTCTACAGCTATTAGAGATGATGCGAAATTTGATTTAAGACGCATATTTAAGGTATATTTGGACTATATTTTATCGCCTGATATTATAGAAAATATTAGCAATATTACCATTGAATGCCATACCGATAGCGATGGTGGGTATCTTCATAATCTTGATTTATCGCAAAAAAGAGCTTTGGAGATTATGAAATTTGCCTATGCAACCTATAAAGATTCAAATTTAAGTAAATATATGATTGCAGTTGGTAAAAGTAATAGTCAAATAGTATTAAAAGATGGCGTTGAAGACCCAGCGGCAAGCTTTAGAGTAAATATTAAATTTGATTTAAAAGACTCTAAATATTTTATCGATAAGGTTTTAAGTCATCGTGCAAATTGAGCCGATTTGTTTTAGGGGGCGTAGATTTTGGATTTTGCGTGATGACTTAATAGGCGGAGAATTTAATGGAAATAAAGCTAGGAAATTAGCCTACTTTTTAAACTCAAATTTAGCAAATCGCATTATCTCATATGGCTCAAGCCAGTCAAATGCTATGTATTCTATCAGTGTTTTGGCTAGGTTGCGTGGTATTAAATTTATATATTTTACTCACCATATTTGCGATTTTTTGCTTAATAATCCTTGTGGGAACTACGCTGCAGCACTAAAAAATGGTATGGATATTCGCATTAGCAAAAATCCGCTTAAATCAGCACAAAATGAGTGCAAAAGTAGGGATATTTTCATCCCAGAAGGGGTGGCTATGAGTGAAGCTGAGATGGGATTTGAGGATCAAGCTAGGATAATTGTAGATTTTGCTAAGAAAAATGATATAAAATTTGATATATTTTTGCCTAGTGGGACTGGGTGTAGTGCGGCATTTTTGGCTAAAAATTTAAGTGATATGAGCGTATGGACTACTCCTTGTGTAGGTGATAGCCATTATCTAAAAAAGCAGATTTTAGCACTTGATCCATTAAGCAAGGTTAATATCATAAATCCACCTAGAAAATATCACTTTGGTAAGCTTTATTCTGAAATTTATGAGATATATAAGGAGCTTTTATATAGCTGTGGTGTGGAGTTTGAGCTATTGTATGATGGCGTTGGGTGGCTTACTTTGATGGCAAATTTAAATGCGTTTAAAAATGATATTTTATATATTCATCAAGGAGGAATGTTAGGAAATATCACGCTTTTAGAGAGATATAAACGCAAATTTAATATATAAATTTATATTTAGTTATTTTATTTTGGATATACTTTTTGCGAGTAAATAATATAATTTAGCTCTTAATTAAATAAGATAGAATAAGGAGGAATAAGCTAGTATAATTGATACACTATATCAATTATAATTTCAGATAAATTCAATTTAAAGCTTTAAATGGTCTATAAATAAGCTTTTATAAAATTATTTTTGATAATTATAATCAAAATAAGCTTAAATTTATAATAGTTAGTTTATAATAACGATTATCAAAATATTATAAAGGTAAAATATGTCAGTCTTGGTAATAGGCGCAGATGAAATAGCACCAATTAAAGCAGTTTTACAAGGGTTAGGTGTCAGCAAGATAGAGCACTGGGATGCAAGAAATGAAAATAGAGTAAATCGCAAACCGATCCCACAAGAGGTGGAGTGCGTGGTTATGCTGACGAGTTTTTTAAATCATAACACGATGAAAAAGATAAAATCTGAAGCTAAAAAACGCAATATAAAGCTAGTTTGTGCTAAAAGAAGTGTGAGTTGTGTTTATTGCGAGTATTGTAAAGTTTTTGGTTTGGATCGTGAATTTAAGTGTGAAAGGTAAATATGACAGCAGTTATTTTTGGTAGTTCAATGGGAAATGCAGAGGAAGCAGCAAATAAAATCGCAGCAAATTTAGGTATAGATACAGTTTTAAATATATCTGAAACTTCAGCCGATGAGATTAATGGATTTGATAAATTGATAATTGGCTCATCTACTTGGGGAAGCGGTGATTTGCAAGATGATATGGATGCTTTTGACTTTTCTGAGTTAAATTTAAAAGGAAAAACGATAGCTCTATTTGGCATAGGCGATAGCTCTAGCTATGATGATACATATTGCGATGCTTTGGGAATTTTGTTTGATAAATGTAGTGAATTAGGTGCAAATATTGTAGGTGCTACAGAGGCTCCAAAATATGATTTTACAGAGTCAAGAGCAGCTAGAGATGGTGGATTTGTGGGCTTAGCGCTTGATTTTGATAACCATGGCGACGAAGTAGATTCTAGAATTGCTAATTGGTGTGAGCAAATAAGAGCAAATTTCAGCTAATTTTTGATACAATTACGCAAAAATTATAAAGGATAAATATGCCACTACTTGATAGTTTTTGCGTAGATCATACTATTATGAACGCACCTGGTGTTAGACTTGCTAAGATGATGAAAACTCCAAAAGGAGATGATATTAGCGTTTTTGATCTAAGATTTTGTAAGCCAAATTTAGATATTTTACCAGAAAAAGGGATTCATACCTTAGAGCATCTTTTTGCTGGTTTTATGAGAGATCATCTAAATTCAAATAGCGTTGAGATTATAGATATATCGCCGATGGGCTGTAGGACTGGGTTTTATATGAGTCTTATAGGAAGACCTAAAATTGATGAAGTGATAGAGGCGTGGAGACTATCTATGAGCGATGTATTATCTGTAAAAAGCCAAAGCAACATTCCAGAGCTAAATAAATATCAGTGCGGTACATACAAAATGCACTCGCTAGATGAGGCTAAGCATATAGCGCAAAATATTTTAAATTCAGGAATTGGCTATATTGATAATGAAGCCATAAAATTGGATTTTAATAAGATTAAATAATAAATCGCTTAATTAATGTAGTTAAGACTTTTATTAGCTATTTGTTTATGGCTTTTTGAATTTTTATTTGGTTATTTTCTTTTGCTATTTTTTGGTATTCTTTTGCAAAGCTCTTAAGATAAAGGCAACTGAAAATAATGAAATTTAAATTAATGTTAGATTGAAATTTTAGGGCTTTTGTGATTTTTAAGAATTTAAATAATAGGAAATTTATAAGCGGTGAGAGCTTTTTTTGTTTAGCTTTGCTAAGATTTAGTGAAGTTTTTTAATTATTTAAATGCTAAATTTTGCGTAATTTATATAGTCTGCTATATTTAATTATTTTTTCGTGCTGATACATAAGTAGCCAATTATACGCATTTTGCGTTAGTGCAGCGATATTTTTGCCGTATTTTTCTTTTATACGAGCTATCTTTGTGAGCTTTATTTGGTTTGTAATCTTTTATCATAATTCTACACTTATCATAAATCAAACGCATTTGCCTTAAATTTATTTAAAATTAGATTATGAGTCTAGTTGCTCACTACACATATATACAAAGCTAACTATTTGATATTTTTATTATTTTTAAGTTAAAATTTTCTTATATTTTTTTGGAATTCCATTTTATTGATTAGAAAATGAATTTAAGACTTATTTGATTATATCCTTTAGCATGGAAACAACTGAAATAGTCAAATGAAAGCTTAAATTAATGTTAGATTGCGTTTTTAAGGGCTTTTTTGTGATTTTTGAAAGCTTAGGAAAAGGACTAGTGGTACCTGAGGTCGGACTCGAACCGACACAGGGTTGCCCCTACCAGATTTTGAGTCTAGCGTGTCTACCATTTCACCACTCAGGCTTAAAAAGAGAAAAATTATATCTAAATTTAGATTAAAATATTATAAATCTTGGCTATAAATTCATCTGTATTTGTAAGCCTTAAGCTACAAAGTTTATAATAATCAAGTTATTTACCGCTCTAAATAGCATTTTTATTTGGTTTAAAATTCAAATTTATTTATCCAAATTTTCTACATCCACTCTAGAACTTGCGTTATCTCTTTGGCTACAAATGTTTTTATAGGGTAATTTTCTAATGGCTTATTTGGCGTGATAGCGTTTTTAAATTTTTGAAAGACAGCCTCTTTTAGCCTTGCATCAAGATTAAAAATCTCTCTAATCTCACCATTTAAGCTAAGCTCACCGATGAATATACTCTCTTTGGATATTGGACGATTGCGAAAGCTTGATATGATAGCAGCTACCACGGCTAAATCGCACGCAGTTTCATTTATCTTCACTCCGCCAGTAACATTGATAAACACATCATAATGCCCAAGCGGTATTTCTAATTTTCTCTCTAAAAGTGCTAAAATCATATCTAAGCGATTTTTATCAAAGCCAGTTGAGCTTCTTTTTGGATAGTTGCTTTCGCATACTAGGGCTTGAATTTCTACGATTAATGCACGACTTCCCTCCATCGTTACAGTGATAGCTGATCCACTAACGGCGTTACCGCGGGTAAAAAATTTACTGCTAATATCTTTAGCACTTATTAGTCCATTACTACGCATTTCAAAAATTCCAATTTCGCTTGTAGTGCCAAAGCGATTTTTAATCCCGCGAAGTATGCGAAGCTCCTTACTACTATCCCCTTCAAAATATAGCACCACATCAACCATATGCTCTAAAATTCTAGGTCCGGCGATAGAGCCTTCTTTAGTAATATGACCTATAATAAATATGGTAATATCATCTTTTTTAGCTAGTCGCATTAGCTCAAATGTGATCTCTCTAACTTGCGAAATTGAGCCTGGAGCTGAGCTAATCTTATCGCTATATAGGGTTTGGATAGAGTCTATAACTATGGTTTTATACTCATTTTTTGCCGCCTGGGCTAGTATAGATGAGAGATCGATTTCAGTTAGTAAAAATAGATTATCACTATTTGCACCTAAGCGATCGGCTCTTAGCTTGATTTGACTAGCGCTCTCTTCACCGCTTACATATAGCACTTTTTGGTTGTTGTCAGCTAAATTTGAAGCTATTTTAAGTAGTAGTGTAGATTTACCAATTCCTGGACTTCCGCCTATTAATATAAGAGAGCCACTTACCAAGCCTCCGCCTAATACTAGGTCTAACTCGCTATCTTTAGTTGATTTGCGATCTATTTTTTGAATTTGAATTTGGGATATTGGTGTGGCGCTTTTTGTGCTTTTGGTTAGTTTGGCTAACTCTTGAGAGATCTTAACTTGCTCGCTACTAAGCTCGATAAAGCTCTCCCAGGCTCCGCATTGTGGGCATTTACCCATCCATTTGCTTTGCTGATTACCACACGCTTCGCACTCAAAAATAATCTTTGATTTTGCCATTTTAATCTAAAAATATTGCATCGCAGATGGTATCTACGAACTCTTTTGGGCTAAATTTGATAAGATCATCTTTACTTTCGCCAACGCCAATATATAAAATAGGGAGCTCAAGCTCTCTAGCAATACCAAATAACGCACCGCCCTTTGCTGTGCCATCAAGCTTGGTAATTATAACTCCATCAACCTTTATAATCTCATTAAAAGCCTTAGCTTGAGCTACTCCAGCACTACCTTGTGTGCCATCTAGAATTAGAATTTTTTGGTGTGGAGCATCACTTAGGGCTTTACTGCTAATTCTTGAGATTTTCTCTAGTTCACTAGCTAAATTTTTTTGATTTTGTAACCTACCAGCCGTATCAATAATAGCATAATCCATATCTCTAGCCACAGCTGAGCTGATAGTATCATAGGCTACAGCGGCTGGGTCGTGACCTTGATTTGAGGCGATTATAGGGACTTCAAGCTTATTAGCCCATTGGCGTAGCTGCTCTATGGCTCCAGCTCTAAATGTATCGCTAGCGCCTAAAATTACGTTTTTTGAGCTGGATTTGAATAAATTTGCTAATTTTGCTATTGTGGTTGTTTTGCCCGCACCATTTACGCCTAAAATCATCATCACAAAAGGCTTTGCCTCCACACTTTTATTATCATACATAAAGTATGTTTGCATAACTCTAGCTAGATCGGCCCTATCTACTACATCTCTAGGAGGTAGATAGTAGATTATCTCTTGGGCTATTTCATATGGAACATCGGCTTCTAATAGAAGCTCTTCAAGAATATCTTTAGTTATTTTTTTATCTTTTGGTTTAGATTTTGTAAATGTATTAAGGGTCTTTTCAAGCCCTTTTTTAAGAAAGCTAAACATTACTCAATAACCTTTTTAATATCATTTTCTAGCATCTCAATCGGCACCAATCCGCTATAAGAAGTAGCAAATTTGCCATTTGGATAGTATAAAATGCTAAATGGAATTCCAACCACGCCGCCAAGCGATGAGATTAAATATTGATTTTCATCTGTGTATGCAATTGGGTAGTTGATATTTAGTAGCTCTTTAAATTCATTTGCTTGCTCTAGGCTTAAGGTCTCAACTGATACACCGATGATTTGAAGTTTATCTTTAAATTTCTCTTGAAGCGATACAAGATATGGGATCTCTACCTTACAAGGTGGGCACCAAGTGGCAAAGAAATTTAAAAATATAGCTTTATCCTTGATATTAAAGTCATAGCCGTTATCTTTTTTTTGCATTTTTAACTCACTGCCATCATTTAATGTAAGTTTAAATGGTTTTGAATAGTCTGCTTCTATTACTGAAGTTGGATTTGACTCTTCGTTTGAAGTGTTGTTGCAACCTGTTAAAATAGCTAATAAAGCTGCTGCTAGAAAGATTTTAAATTTCATTATATTTTCCTATATTTTTTGGTAAAATTGCCAAAATTATACTAAATAAAGATTAATATTATGGTTAAATTTGATAAACAAACTTGTAGAAAAGTAGCAAAATTGGCTCTGAATAAGGAGTCTAAAAGAGTGGCTAACTGCTATAAAAATAGGGTTAATTTGGATATTTTAAGGCTTATTAAGCTGTATAAAGTAAAGAATTTGCTTATTTTTACTCCTATGAAAATGGAGCCAAATTTAATTAAACTTAGACGAAAAATAGCAAAAAATTGCACAATATTTGTCCCATTTATGGTAGATAAAAGTTTAAAAATGGTAAAATTGCGTTTGCCCTTTAAAGTATCTGAATTTGGTATTAAAGAAGCGGCAAACTCAAATGCTTATAAAAAAGATATAGATATGGCTATAGTGCCAGTTATCGCAGTAGATGCTAATATGGGTAGAGTAGGGCACGGAGCTGGGTTTTATGATAGGTTTTTTGATAATCTAGGTTATAGACCGGTTATTGTGTTTGTAAGTATAAAAGATATGTATGTTGATTATAAAATTTGTGACGCACACGATGTTTGTGCCGACTTTTATCTTACACCTACTAAAAAATATATAAAAAAGGTATGTTATGATAGAGATGTCATTAATAGGGTTAGGAGGCTTGATTTTTGGAGCTGGAGGAGGTTGGCTAATATCTAAAAAGATAAATGATGCCAACTATAATATTTTAGTAGAGCAGGCAAAAGCAAAAGCAAAAGCGATTGAATTTGAGGCTGAAGGCATTTTAAAAGATGCTAAAGTTAAGGTTAGCGAGGCTGAATTTGAGGTTAAAAAAAGATATGAAGAAAAGGGGAGCAAACTCCAAAAAGAGTATAACCAAAAATTCGATGAAATAGCTAAAAAAGAGCAAAATTTGCTCTTTGAAAAAGAGAATTTAGATAGTGCTAAAAGTGATTTAGAATTAAGCCAAAATAGAGCCAAAGCGTTATATGAAGAGGGTTTAAATTTAAAAAATAGCTATCAAGAAAAGATTGATGAAATGCTAAAAACTATGGAGCGTATGGCTGGTTTAACCCAAGAAGAAGCAAGGGAGTTGGTGCTTAAAAAAGTTGAAGAAAAAAGCCGTGCCGATATAGCTCATATCGTTAGAAAATATGAAGAAGAGGCAAAAAGAGAGGCTAAGAAAAAGGCTAATTATATCCTAGCTCAAGCTACTAGTAGATTTGCTGGAGAGTTCGCTGCTGAGAGATTAATCAATGTAGTTGATATTAAAAATGATGAGTTAAAAGGTAGGATTATAGGCAAAGAGGGACGCAATATCAAAACCCTTGAGATGGTGCTTGGAGTTGATGTAATAATAGATGATACACCGCATGCTATTGTGCTTTCAAGCTTTAATTTATATCGTAGGGCCATTGCTACTAGGGTAATTGAACTATTAGTTGAAGATGGGAGAATCCAACCAGCTAGAATAGAGGAAATTCATCAAAAAGTTTGCGAGGAATTTGAGGCTAGTATTTTAGAAGAGGGCGAAAATATCTTAATTGATTTAGGAATTACCAAAGTTCATCCAGAGATTGTAAAACTAATTGGCAAGATGAAATTTAGAGCTAGTTATGGTCAAAATGCTCTAGCTCATAGCCTTGAGGTTGCTTATTTGGCTGGAATTATAGCTGCTGAAACTGGTGGAGATGAGAAGCTTGCTATTAGGGCTGGTATATTGCACGATATTGGCAAGGCATTAACGCATGAGTATCAAGGTAGCCATGTCGATTTAGGTGCCGAAATTTGTAAGCGTTATAAAGAGCATCCAGTTGTGATTAATGCTATTTATGCTCACCACGGACACGAAGAGGCTCTAAGCGTGGAGTGTGCGGCAGTTTGTGCTGCTGATGCGTTATCTGCAGCACGCCCTGGTGCTAGAAGAGAGGTGCTTGAGAGCTTTTTAAAAAGAGTTGAAGAGATAGAGAATATAGCAAATTCCAAAGAAGGTATTAAAAATGCCTACGCTATAAATGCTGGTCGCGAGATAAGGGTTATTGCTAATGCGGAGTTGGTCAATGATGATGAGGCTGTGCTTTTAGCTAAAGAGATTGCTGAAGAGATAGAGAGTAAAATGCAATATCCAGGGGAAATCAAAGTAAATGTAATACGAGAATTAAGGGCTGTAGAGTATGCGAAATAGAGTATTAATAAAGATTATTTATCTAATTTTTATTAGCCTAAGCTTACATGCTAGCGATGAGAGACTTTTAGATAGTGCAAATGCCTATAATTTAATTAATCGAACTAACAAAATACCGCAATCAATTATTATAAATTCATCTGCTATTATAGTTTTTCCTACTTTTGTTAAGGCTGGATTTATCCTTGGGGCGACGGTGGGTCGTGGGGTTATGCTTGTGCGTGATGAGGATTCAAAAGAGTTTATAGATGATAGAATTACATATCACCAAAATAGCGTTTGGAGCGTGGTGCCAGTAAGGCTAGGTGGTGCGACTATCGGATTGCAAGTAGGATATGAGAATAATTTTATTGTAATGTATCTAATGAATAGAGGGATAATAAAAGATATTTACGATAATAAATTTACATTAAATGCTAGCACATCAGTTAGCTTTATGGATCATAGTGCAAATATCGGAACTATGAGCGATATTGGGTTTAGCGATATTTATGCTTATACAAATAATACAGGCTTTTTCGCAGGTGCGAATCTTGGTGGGTCTGTAATCACGGTTGATGATAAGGTTAAATTTGACCCCAATTCATATGGCTATAGACAGCTATTACAAGCCGTATCGGTGGTGAAATAATGCAAGATATTTTAGCAAATCTTTCTACTTATGGATATTTGATACTATTTTTATATAGCCTTGGTGGGGGAATGGTGGCTATAATTGGTGCTGGATTGCTTAGCTTTGAAGGTAGTATGAGTTTAACTCTATCAATTATAATTGCCGCAGTGGCAAACTTCATCGGAGATATGATTTTAGTATATATGGGAAGATATAATAAAAGCTCTGTAATGCCATATTTTAAATCACATAAACGAAAACTTGCTTTAGCTCAAATTTTATTTAAAAAATATGGCGATAAGATTATTTTTATCAAAAAATATATTTACGGGCTAAAAACTTTAGTGCCTTTAGCTATTGGTCTAACCAAATATAGCTTGATTAAATTTGCTATCATTAACGCTATTTGCTCTGCTATATGGTCGATTAGCTTAGGATTGCTTAGCTATTATGCGGGAGAATTTATATCGAGATTTACATCATATTTTGGCGATCATGGCTATATCATTCCTATATTTTTGTTTATTTTGCTTGGTCTTATATGGCTATATTTTAGCTGGGCTACTAAAAAAAGATGAAAAAGCTGATATTTATAATATCTATTTTATTGATTGGATTATATGGGTTTGCTTATATATTTTCAAACCATATGCTAAATTCAGCACTAGCTAAGCTTCAAAATATCAAAGAATTTAAAATAGATAGTGTAAATAAAAATAGCTCCATACTTTCTAATAATTTAAATTTTAGACTTCAATATAAAGATTTTGATTTAGATATAGATATGAGTAGTAGCTATAACCCTCTTTTTATATTTAATGGATTTAAAATTAATGGAGATATTAAGGATTTATCACAAGATAGTGTTAATTTGGCTAAATTTAGTCTAAATATTCCGCTATATGGGGGCAAAATTCATATTCAAGCAGATATATCACCAATTCAAATTATTCAACATCATAGCTCTATTAAATTTTCAAATATCTCTATTAATAGCATTATGGATAGCAAAAAGCTATATTTCATAAAAGCAAATCTTGATAAAGCTAAATTTGAATTTGATAATATTAATGTTGATATGAGTGGTATTTTTAGCGAGATTGAGTATATTGATGGTGTTGATTTTGCAGATTTTAATCCATATGCTCTAAATCCTAGTAATTTAAAATTATTAATTGATAATTTAAGTTCAAATATAAATTTTATTAATCTAACAAGCGAAAATATTAGATTAAGCTCAAAAATAAACGCTTATAGCTTAGCAGATATTTTTACTGATTTAACGGCTAAATATATTATGGTAAATGGCATAGCTTTTGATGATATTAGCTCAAAAATTATATTAAAAAATATAAGCACAAGTAATTATAAAAATTTCATTATAAGTAAACCAGAGATAGTCGTGGATAATCTTACTATTAGAGATTTTTTGGAGCTAAAATTTGATATATTAATAGACAATCAAAGCTTCAATGGATTAAATTTAAATGGGGAATTTATAGCCTATAAGCCAATTTCTTATATAAAAGGATTAGAGTTTATATCCATATATGAAAAATTTTTAATTAGCAATGGAGTGTTAATACAAAATGGCAATGGCTATCTAAGCAAATTTAAATCCAATATCCAAAATAGCGAGATAATATTTAATAATTCAGTTAAATTTAGCGATATTTTGTCAGAATTTTAATAAATAAACAAAAAAATTTCAATAAATTCCATCCCCCTCCCCAATCATTCAGCAAACTTTAAGTATATCTCTTATATAATTCCAGCTCACGAATTGAGAAGCACCTTCTTATAGTTGGATAAATCATCTCTTTATCGTTTCTGTTTTTTAATTTTTATAATGTTAAACTATCATTTATAGTCAATCTTTGAAATCTAAACAAGTGATCGATTGAGCCAAAGGCAATTTTAATTATTTAAATTAAATAATTGCTAATTTAATAGTTACAAACAATTAAGTTTTTAGATTAAAACTTCATAATAAATTATTACTTTGCTAATTTGCGAAGTATTTTTATGGAGAGTTTGATCCTGGCTCAGAGTGAACGCTGGCGGCGTGCCTAATACATGCAAGTCGAACGGACAAGTAAGAGCTTGCTCTTATGAGTTAGTGGCGCACGGGTGAGTAATGTATAGTTAATCTGCCCTATGCTGGAGGACAACAGTTAGAAATGACTGCTAATACTCCATACTCCTTCTTAACACAAGTTAAGTTGGGAAAGTTTTTTCGGCATAGGATGAGACTATATTGTATCAGCTAGTTGGTGAGGTAATGGCTCACCAAGGCTATGACGCATAACTGGTCTGAGAGGATGATCAGTCACACTGGAACTGAGACACGGTCCAGACTCCTACGGGAGGCAGCAGTAGGGAATATTGCTCAATGGGGGAAACCCTGAAGCAGCAACGCCGCGTGGAGGATGACACTTTTCGGAGCGTAAACTCCTTTTGTTGGGGAAGAACCATGACGGTACCCAACGAATAAGCACCGGCTAACTCCGTGCCAGCAGCCGCGGTAATACGGAGGGTGCAAGCGTTACTCGGAATCACTGGGCGTAAAGGACGCGTAGGCGGATTATCAAGTCTTTTGTGAAATCTAATGGCTTAACCATTAAACTGCTTGAGAAACTGATAATCTAGAGTGAGGGAGAGGCAGATGGAATTGGTGGTGTAGGGGTAAAATCCGTAGAGATCACCAGGAATACCTATTGCGAAGGCGATCTGCTGGAACTTAACTGACGCTAATGCGTGAAAGCGTGGGGAGCAAACAGGATTAGATACCCTGGTAGTCCACGCCCTAAACGATGTATACTAGTTGTTGCTGTGCTAGTCATGGCAGTAATGCACCTAACGGATTAAGTATACCGCCTGGGGAGTACGGTCGCAAGATTAAAACTCAAAGGAATAGACGGGGACCCGCACAAGCGGTGGAGCATGTGGTTTAATTCGAAGATACGCGAAGAACCTT
Source organism: Campylobacter porcelli (assembly GCF_002139855.1). Lineage (NCBI taxonomy): Bacteria > Pseudomonadati > Campylobacterota > Epsilonproteobacteria > Campylobacterales > Campylobacteraceae > Campylobacter > Campylobacter porcelli. The sequence goes on along the minus strand of NZ_CP018789.1, from coordinate 1,058,855 downwards.
ACCTGGGCTTGATATCCTAAGAACCTTGTAGAGATACGAGGGTGCTAGCTTGCTAGAACTTAGTGACAGGTGCTGCACGGCTGTCGTCAGCTCGTGTCGTGAGATGTTCGGTTAAGTCCGGCAACGAGCGCAACCCACGTATTTAGTTGCTAACAGTTAGGCTGAGCACTCTAAATATACTGCCTTCGTAAGGAGGAGGAAGGTGTGGACGACGTCAAGTCATCATGGCCCTTATGCCCAGGGCGACACACGTGCTACAATGGCATATACAATGAGACGCAATATCGCGAGATGGAGCAAATCTATAAAATATGTCCCAGTTCGGATTGTTCTCTGCAACTCGAGAGCATGAAGCCGGAATCGCTAGTAATCGTAGATCAGCCATGCTACGGTGAATACGTTCCCGGGTCTTGTACTCACCGCCCGTCACACCATGGGAGTTGATTTCACTCGAAGCCGGAATACTAAACTAGTTACCGTCCACAGTGGAATCAGCGACTGGGGTGAAGTCGTAACAAGGTAACCGTAGGAGAACCTGCGGTTGGATCACCTCCTTTCTAGAGTACAAAGTGATAATCTCACAATTATCACTTCAATATAGTCTCAATCAGCTTGTTTAGGTTTGAGAGATTGATTTATAAAGTAGTTATTTAAGGGCCTATAGCTCAGCTGGTTAGAGTGCACCCCTGATAAGGGTGAGGTCACAAGTTCAAGTCTTGTTAGGCCCACCATTTATATTTCGTCTACTGATGAATATTTTTATTATATTTCTTAATTTTTTTTAAATTTATTTTTGAATTTTATTTTCTATTTTTAATTTATTTTATATCTTATATAATTCCTATTTTTTAGGAGTTAAGAAATGAGTAAGATAGCTTTTCCTATTACTATTGTCGATTGCATTGACATTGGTTTGGATTTAGGAAAAATTCAAAATAAACTACAATCATATTATGATGAATATGAAGATGATTTATATTTGTTGCATAAAAATAAAATCGATTATATCTCTAAATTTATGAAAATTAATAACGATGAAATGTATAAAAATATTAATTTTGATTTTTCATCTATAAATTTGGATAGCAGTATTTTAAAAACAATTTCATTATTTATACCTAGTAGAAAACGACTTATTTCTAAATATATCATCGATATTAAAAATGAAAATTTTAAAATTGAAAGAATACCCGCAAATAATTTTCTCCAATCTCTCGCATTTATAGCAGATGAAAAGTTTGATTATAGAAAAAGTGAAAGAAAATTTAAAGAATTGCCTGATAATTTATTTGATGATGATTTAAGAACTATGCTTAAATTCGTCTCTTTTAAAATAGGTAGATATATAAAAAATCTAAATTTGCAATTACAGTTCATCATACTTTTATATCCTGTAAAGATGGTAAAAAATCTACAAATTCACCAGAAGGAATACACCAAGATGGAATGGATTTTATAATGTCTGCTTTTGTTATCGATAGACAAAATATCAATGGTGCAAAAAGTATAATCTATAAAAATGATAAAAAAACAAAAATATTTGAAACGATATTAAAAAATGGTCAAGGAATTATTCAGCCAGATTTAAATAGTGGATTATGGCATGAAGTAACAGAAATTTCTCAAATAAATATTAACGAAGTTGGTTATAGGTCTAGTGTAGGTTTTGATATAGAGGTTTTAGAATGAAATTAAAAATTCAAAGTGGGGAATTCGTAATAAAAAAAATAGATAAAAATGCCACAATAAATTTATCTGATGATTTATTTTGCGTAGTTAATGAGTTTGATTGTTATACAATTATAAAAAATAAATTAAAAAATTCATATAATACGCAAATTTTTAAAGCATTTTATATAGATGAAATTTTTGATTTTTCACAAAGTGGCATCTTGTTCGAGGTATTAAGACCGCTTAAAGAAGAATGTATAAGTGTATTAGTTGTATCAGCTTACGAAAGAGATTATATTTTTGTTAATAAAAATGATTTTGATAAAGTAAAGAAAATTATTGGATTATAGTTATGCAAAATTTTATTTTTTTAAAAGGATTTTTTCTATCACTTTCGTTGATTATGGCAATTGGAGCTCAAAATGCTTTTGTTTTGCGACAAGGTATAGCTAAAAATAATGTATTTTATGTTTGTCTTGTATGTTTTTTATGTGATTTTGTATTGATATTAGCTGGAATTTTCGGTGTTGGTGAAGTTATAGCAAAAAATGTGGTAGTAAATATATTAATCACAACTTTTGGAATTTTATTTGTTAGCTATTATGCTATAACAGCATTAATTTCAGCTTTTTCTAATAAAAATAGTATGAAATTTGAAATGGAGCATTCAAATTTTTCTATTAAAAAAACTATTATTTTAACCCTTTGTATTACACTTTTAAATCCCCATGTTTATTTAGATACTGTTTTTGTGGTAGGAGCTTCAGCTTTAACATTTGATATTAAAGAGAAGATACTTTTTGCATTTGGTAGTCTTTCTGCTTCGTTTATATGGTTTTTTTCATTAGGCTTTGGTGCTAAAAAATTTAGTCACTTCTTATCAAAACCAATAATTAACAGGATTATAGATATATTTATTGCTATTATTATGTTTTTTGTTGTTTTAACGCTAGTAAAATTTCTTTTAAAAATACTATATATTTAATAATTCTTTAAGCATTACTCTTGTATAATTCCAACTCACTTTTAAAGAATATCTTAAAAAGTGAAGTTATTTAATTTCCCTATTGTTAAAAGTCACAATCAAGTTTTAATATTTAAAACAATTTTACAGGACTTGTTAAAGCTTTAAATATGGACTTAGTTTAGCAAATAGTTAATTAAACAATCTGTTATCCCAATAACTAAATATATTAACTATCAAGTTTAACTTCACAATCTATTAAGTTTTAAAACTTACTTAATAGTAGTTAATGCTTTCCGTCTTATAAGTTAATATTTAAACACTATAAATTTAATAGTCATATCTTTAAATAAAATATCTTATTTTTAAAAAAGATTAACTAATTATATTTATCTTTAACAAGGAAGTGATGCGAATTAGAATATATAATAATCTAATAAAAAAGGTAAGCTACTAAGAGCAAATGGTGGATGCCTTGGCTAGTAGAGGCGATGAAAGACGTGCCAGGCTGCGATAAGTCTCGGGGAGCCGTCAAGGGGCTTTGATCCGGGAATTTCTGAATGGGGCAACCCAGTATATAGTGATATATACTACCGCAATGCGGAGCGAACGTTGGGAATTGAAACATCTTAGTACCAACAGGAAAAGAAATCAAACGAGATTACGCTAGTAGCGGCGAGCGAACGCGTAAGAGGGCAAACCACTAGCTTGCTAGTGGGGTTGTAGGACTGCAACATAGACTTAAACAATCTAATAGAATAAGCTGGAAAGCTTAAGCATAGAGGGTGATACTCCCGTATATGAAAGTGCGTTTATACTTAGCAGTATCCTGAGTAGGGCGGGACACGTGTAATCCTGTCTGAAGCTGGGTAGACCACTATCCAACCCTAAATACTACTACTAGACCGATAGTGCACAAGTACCGTGAGGGAAAGGTGAAAAGAACTGAGGTGATCAGAGTGAAATAGAACCTGAAACCATTTGCTTACAATCATTCAGAGCCCTATGATTTATCAGGGTGATGGACTGCCTTTTGCATAATGAGCCTGCGAGTTGTGGTGTCTGGCGAGGTTAAGGAAACCCGGAGCCGTAGCGAAAGCGAGTCTTAATAGGGCGTATAGTCAGATGCTGCAGACCCGAAACGATGTGATCTATCCATGAGCAGGTTGAAACTGGTGTAAGAGCCAGTGGAGGACCGAACAGACGGCCGTTGAAAAGGCTCCTGATGACTTGTGGATAGGGGTGAAAGGCCAATCAAACATCGTGATAGCTGGTTCTCTCCGAAATATATTTAGGTATAGCGTTGTGTAGTAACTTTGTGAGGTAGAGCACTGAATGGGCTAGGGCATACACCAATGTACCAAACCCTATCAAACTCCGAATGCGCAAAGTGTAATCACAGCAGTCAGGCGGCGAGTGATAAAATCCGTCGTCGAGAGGGGAACAACCCAGACTAACAGCTAAGGTCCCTAAATCTCATTTAAGTGGAAAACGATGTGGAGTTACTGAAACAACCAGGAGGTTGGCTTAGAAGCAGCCATCCTTTAAAGAAAGCGTAATAGCTCACTGGTCTAGTGATTCTGCGCGGAAAATATAACGGGGCTAAAATGAGTACCGAAGCTTTAGACTTGCACTTAATTCTAACTATAATTTAGAATTTTAAATAGATTAAGTTATGTTTCTCATAATTTAATTTAGCTCATAAATTAAATTATGAGAAAGTATCAATCTAAAAGTAGAGTAGTTAGAATTAAGTGCAAGTGGTAGGAGAGCGTTCTATTCAGCGTTGAAGGTATACCGGTAAGGAGTGCTGGAGCGGATAGAAGTGAGCATGCAGGCATGAGTAGCGATAAAAGGGGTGAGAATCCCCTTCGCCGTAAACCCAAGGTTTCCTACGCGATGCTCGTCATCGTAGGGTTAGTCGGGTCCTAAGCAAAGTCCGAAAGGGGTATGCGATGGAAAATTGGTTAATATTCCAATACCAATTATTATGTGCGATGGAAGGACGCTTAAAGTTAGTGGAGCTAGCGGATGGAAGTGCTAGTCTAAGGATGTAGATTGAGTGGTAGGCAAATCCGCCACTCTTTATTCGAGATCTTAAAGGCTCTTGACGCTCTTCGGAGTAGATGGAGAATCCATGATACTATCGAGCCAAGAAAAGTTTCTAAGTTTAGTAATAATTGCCCGTACCGTAAACCGACACAGGTGGGTGGGATGAGTATTCTAAGGCGCGTGGAAGAACTCTCTTTAAGGAACTCTGCAAAATAGCACCGTATCTTCGGTATAAGGTGTGCCTAACTTTGTATTAAGATTTACTCCCAAAGCAAAGAAGGTTACAACAAAGAGTCCCTCCCGACTGTTTACCATAAACACAGCACTCTGCTAACTCGTAAGAGGATGTATAGGGTGTGACGCCTGCCCGGTGCTCGAAGGTTAATTGATGGGGTTAGCATTAGCGAAGCTCTTGATCGAAGCCCGAGTAAACGGCGGCCGTAACTATAACGGTCCTAAGGTAGCGAAATTCCTTGTCGGTTAAATACCGACCTGCATGAATGGCGTAACGAGATGGGAGCTGTCTCAAAGAGGGATCCAGTGAAATTGTAGTGGAGGTGAAAATTCCTCCTACCCGCGGCAAGACGGAAAGACCCCGTGGACCTTTACTACAGCTTGACACTGCTATTTGGATAAAGATGCGCAGGATAGGTGGGAGGCTTTGATCCATAGATTCTGGTTTATGGTGAGCCATTGTTGAGATACCACTCTTCTTTATTTGGGTAGCTAACTAGCCTAAGTTATCCTTAGGTAGGACAATGTCTGGTGGGTAGTTTGACTGGGGCGGTCGCCTCCCAAAGTGTAACGGAGGCTTACAAAGGTTGGCTCAGAACGGTTGGAAATCGTTCGTAGAGTATAAAGGCATAAGCCAGCTTAACTGCGAGACATACAAGTCGAGCAGAGACGAAAGTCGGTCTTAGTGATCCGGTGGTTCTGTGTGGAAGGGCCATCGCTCAAAGGATAAAAGGTACCCCGGGGATAACAGGCTGATCTCCCCCAAGAGCTCACATCGACGGGGAGGTTTGGCACCTCGATGTCGGCTCATCGCATCCTGGGGCTGGAGCAGGTCCCAAGGGTATGGCTGTTCGCCATTTAAAGCGGTACGCGAGCTGGGTTCAGAACGTCGTGAGACAGTTCGGTCCCTATCTGCCGTGGGCGTAAGAAGATTGAGGAGAGTTGACCCTAGTACGAGAGGACCGGGTTGAACCAGCCACTGGTGTATCAGTTGTTCTGCCAAGAGCATCGCTGAGTAGCTAAGCTGGGATGTGATAAGAGCTGAAAGCATCTAAGCTCGAAGCCAACTCCAAGATGAATCTTCTTTTAAGAGCTCTAGTAGACTACTAGTTTGATAGGCTGGGTGTGTAATGGATGAAAGTCCTTTAGCTGACCAGTACTAATAGCTCGTTTGCTTATCTTAATAAGCATCACTTCCTTGTTAAGGATAAAATATAATCCTTTTAGGTTTTTAAAATATTTTTAGATATTAAACTTAGTGATTTTTAACTTTAATGCTTTAGCAGTGTTAAATAAGATATTACTCTTATTTAGATAATGTTTTATTTAACACTGCTCGTGGCTATACATGATTAGGAAACGCCTTGCTCCATCTCGAACCAAGAAGCTAAGCTTTTCATGGCCGATGATACTCTCCCTTACTGGGATGCTGGAAAAGTAGGTTGCTGCGAGCTTTGTTTTTATTCTCTATCTTTTTTATTTTAAATCAGCTTTTTATGATTGTTAGTGAGTGGTTTTTATACTTTTAATTATTTTTCAATTTATTAAATCATTTTACAATTATTAGAAATTTTAAAAGATTTATATTATTTCATATTATTTCATATTATTTCATATTATTTCATATTATTTCATATTATTTCATATTATTTCATATTATTTCATATTATTTCATATTATTATCAAAACAAAAATCAACTTATTAGAGTTAATTGGTTTTTTAAATTTAGTTTTTAGGTGTTATTTTATATGGATAACTTGTATTTTACATATTTTATATAGATTTATTTTTTAAATTTTTATTTTTCTAGTTATTAAATTTAGTTTTTAGGTGTTGTTGTTTTATATCGAGATTGAATTTATTATATTATCTTTATTCCTATTAAAATATAGATAGTATATGCTAGATTATAGTGTTTTTATTTGATTGTATGGTAAAGCTTATTTGGTTATATGGCTTATGCTATGGTATTTTTAGCTAGTTATGTTAAATTAAGGAATATGGATTGAATAATAAATGAGCTTTTATTTTATGGTGATTATGGTTATTATAATAGCGATTTATTAATATAACAAATTTAAATCAAAGTTGTAATATTAAGCAACTTGACATTTTTAAAAATAGATATTAAAATAGTATTGCAACCCATATAATATAATTAATTAGACTATGGATTAACTCTTAAAGCAATGAATGTATTTATAAATAAAAAGTTAAAATATTTTTAGATTTATAAAGAATTATTTAATATATAAAATAATAAAACCTTATTCTTTTTTATTTTATTTAAATAGTTAGGATTGATATTTGAATTTAATTTAGATACCATCTTATTATTAATTTTTATATTATTCAAATAATAATTATAAATTTTTAAAAATATTTTATATTTGGAAGTTGAATGCTTATTATAAAGTGAGTAATTTGGTAATTTATTAGATTAAACTTATAAAAGTTATAAGACTGCTTTTATTTATAATATTTAATATGGAATTAATAAGTCATTTTAAGTTTTACATTTTTGATTATGAGCTTAGTATATTATAATTAATTAAAATTTAAATTAATAAAAAAGCAAATTTGGCTATTTTAATTATGATAAGTTCATTATTTGTTACAAATTTAAATGCCTTAACTGGCGATAGAAAAACAGCTTGCGAAGTGTTGCTTTGCCTCTCAAGCGGAACACGCCCTAGTGAATGCAATCCACCACTTGCTAGATTTTTTTGCTATTAAAGCTAAGAAGCCTTGGAAAATTTTTAATCGTGCCTATGAGCTCATATCTATAACCATAGTATGATAAATTAAGTCCAAATGATAGGCATTGTGCAACAAGAAGTTACTCATATGAGCGTGGTGGTGGAAACTTGCTATATAATTATTACTATAAAAAGCAACAATTATAAAAATTTGCTGGAGTTATTAAAATTTAAGATAAAATAAAAGAAGCCATAGGGGGTTTGTATTTCCTCACTTTCGTGGGGCAAGACTAATAAGCCTTGACAACAATTATACAAAGTAGTATAATTACCGCAAATACAAATGGCATATACTTATCTCCTTTCTATAGAGACAAAATTTGCCATAGTGGTACCAGCCCTATGGCATATCCCCATAAGGGAGTTATAGCAAAATATAGTTTTAAATTCTTTTATATCGATACACAACTTTTTCTATGTGTAAAACTTAATTTATATCTCTTAAAAGTAAAATTAGTAGCCATACGCAATCCTTATTTTATTTAAATCTATTTTAATATTTTTAAATTTAAGTATATTTTTAGATAAAAAAAAGGGGGGGGGTAGAATTAGATTTTATGCTAGGAATATTAATAATATCACCAACTGGTATCTACACATTCATCATTTGTTTGATTTTTTTTGAGTGGATATTTTACGTATGAGCGACAAGTTTTATTTAAATTTTTATGTTTTATCATTTTAAAATCTACTATATAAGTCTTTTTTCTATAACTTAATATTGTCGATGCGAATTAATTCTAGTTATTGTAAAGTCTACGGTGTTCTGTAGGCTAATTTTTCTTGCAAATCATTAAATTTATCTTTATCATTGAACGAGAATGCTTAAAAATTCTCGCGTTTTTATCGCTAATATCTAACCTTATAAGCTCTTTACATATAATGTTAAGCATATCAATTTTGAGATTGCTTGTTTTTGTTTTGATGAATTTACAATACATACGCAAGAAAGTGTTTTATTAATGTGAATTTGTTTTTTAATCGAAATTGCCAAATGTAATAGCTAAAATATTAACAGCCCTAGCCAAGAAAACAACAATCAAAAATAAGTGAAGCTATCCATTATCTGTATTTTTATAAGCTCTAGAATCTATTCAAGGCTAAACGGCGTAAATTTTTTATTCTCGCTAGTATTGTATTGATGCTTAAATTTGGTGTACAAAACAGATTTTTTGAAATTAAATCATTACATAATGTATAGAGAAATAGTATCAAAAAAGAAATAATAGCCATTAATAGAACTATCTTTTAAGTTCTTATACTTGCAAAACCGTACAAACTAAACATTATGATATCTTTGAAAATTAGGCAGATAATAAATATATTAATACTCTAAAAAATCACTTACAGCATTGCTCATGATATATTATAAAGCTTAATAGTTTTACTTTTTAAAAACGACTTTTGTAAGTAATTTATCAATTACTCTAGCAAAACTAAATTTGCTATTATTTTTTACAGATTTTAAGTTTTATTCCTTCTTTTTAATTGGCGATCGATATGATTATTCTCAAGATCATAATAATTACGCCTAGCTTGTTCAAGTTTAGTTTTAGGGTCAATAAATCTACCGTAATTTTTACACATAAATCAAATGCAAGAGCTGACTTTTTAAGACCAGTATGGCGACGAATTCACTCGTTATCTTTTTGATGGTTGGTATAAAATCTGCTTTTTGAATATATTTCTATTTTTAGGTAAATTTTCATGGTTATATTTCAACAAAAAATCTCAATAAGTAAATTTGACACATGTAAATATTAAATCATTTAATATAAATCAATATTTTATTATTTTAAGTTTTGAAAATAAGATATAAATAATCTATGAAGCTTAAAGTAAATGATTAAGAGGATTATAAAACTAATAATGGTTTAAAAATAATCCAAATTTGGACTAAGTATTACAAAATATTCCGACTGCTTACTTAATAACATGAAAATACATAAAATATAAAAAAGGAAGGAATTATATTAATTAAAATTATATTTTTTAAATATATAAAATTTAGATTTTAAGTTAAATTTAAAAAATAAATTTTTAGATTTAGAGGGTTTTTATTTTTTTATTTGATGGAATTAGTTTATTTAAAGATTTTAAAATGGATTAGAGCTATGTAAAAGAAAAAATAATAAAGAAGACACTGGTCTTACGAGCTAAAATTGATTATATATTATATTAAAAGACAATTGTAAGCGTTTTATACTTTTTAAATAATTTATAAATATATTTTATTTTTATATATCACTTTTTAAAAGTTTTTTGAATTTTATAAACGATAAAATGTTCTAAAGTGTTTGTCTTAAATTAACGCTATGAATTTTAAATTAATATTGGGATTAGAAGATGAGTAACAAATTAATATAAGAGAAACTTAATAATTTAAAATCAAAAGAATATAAAAAAACATAAAAGAGTTAAAAAATGAAAATTTAAAGAAAAGCAACATTAACGAAAAAAAGAAAAAAAGAGAAAGAAAGCAACTTAGCCGATCAAAACGATTGAAACAAACGAGCCGATTGGTTTAAACTTCAATATGAAAAAGAGTTAGAATAGCTAAAAGATGAGCAATCACGACTCGAGATAAATTTTTACAAATCAATCAATAATTTAATGAATAGTGATGGAATTAATAGTGTCTCACATCACTTTAATAGATTGATATAAGCTTAGAAATTATAATACTACAGGGACAATAACGAAAGCTAAGCCAAAGATTACAAATGCAAAGAAAAACTTGAACTTACTTTAGATAGTCTAAATTTTTAGAGAAGCTGTGATTGATTTAGTTAAAGAAGTATATACGCAACGCAAAGAGATACAACATGTAAGCTATACAAAGTTAAAAACCACATAAGAAAAGAAAATTAAAAACAGACTAGATGTAAATAGGTATGAAAAATTAAGCAAAATGATGAGCGATATTGAAAAATATACGCCAAATTTTAAACATGCATATCCTAAATTTTATTAAAAAATTAGCAAAATACTAGATGAAATAAAAAACAAATTCTAAATAAAAATCAAGACCAAGGCAGAGAAATATAAATTAAAAGGAATAACTTCAATTATTAAATTTATTACTAGCCCAAAAGCGTAGCGTCGTAAAAAGCTTTAGATAAATTTGACAGAGTAGATAATTTGCATATTCAAGAATATTTAAGTGGTTTTAGCGATCAAAGAGATATATAAAACATTAAATGGAGTTTTATAAATTTTTTAACTAAACATAATCCACAAATTACTATTAAACATAGAAAAAATAGCTAAAAAATTAAGCAAATTTATAGATAACAAGACATAGGAGCTAGTTTTATAAAGAACGAATATACTGTTAAAACAAAGATGATAAAAAACTGCTATTTAAATAAACATTGCTATTGCGATATTTTTAACTAGCGCAAACGTTAGTGGTATACCAACAATATACATTGTTATAATATCTTAACAAGTAGAATGGTTTAAGTTATTAGCAAATATTAAAAGATTATGTTGAGCAGATCAAATAATATGAGTAAAGGGTGTGACGAACATGAAAAACAGATGCAATTTAAAGCATAAAGACTGAAAATCTTTTTAGCTATTTTCTTGTATTTAAAATGAGATTAATTAAAATATAAAAACTTTTTATCATCATTTTAAATGTAATTTAATTGCTATTATTATATAATACATTTTACTTGACATTTGGAGTTTTTTATAATGTTTCAATTAAAATTCAGCCCCGCTACAATTAAGCATTTAGGTCTAAGCATGTATAGTACTTTACCGCCAGTTCTATCAGAATTGATTACAAATTCTTATGATGCGGATGCCACAGAAGTCAAGATTTCAATGAGTCAAAATACTAGAGAAAAAACAATAGAAATCTTTGACAATGGTTGTGGTATGAGTATGGATGAGTTAAATAACAATTTTTTGCAAATTGGTAGAAATCGCAGAGAAACCGATAATGAAAAAGTAACTCAAAAATATAAAAGAAAAGTTACTGGCAAAAAAGGTATAGGCAAACTTTCTATGTTTGGCATTTGCAAAGAGGTGGAAGTAGAAAGTTGTAAAGATGGCAAAATAAACAGCTTTGTTATTAATTATGATGAATTAATGAGCAAGAGTGCTGATGAGTTATTAGAGTTGCCACCAAAAAAAGATAATGTAGAAACAAAAGAGAATAGTTATACAAAGATAATATTAAGACAGCTTACTAGAAAAACATCAATTAATATTCAAAATCTATCTGATTCTATATTATCTAGACTAAATTTATTTGATGATAATTTTATATGTAAAATCATTGGACAAGATCAAGAAGAAGTTTTGGATGCTGACGCAAGAAAAAAAATGTTATTAAAAGATATGCAATTTGAATGGCATATTCCAAATGATTTAAAAACTTTAAAAATAGATCAAAATATAATAGACTTTATAAGAGAAAAGAATATAAATGGTAGTATAATAACAACAAATAATACACTTAGCGACGATATAAAAGGTATAGCATTGTATGCAAGAGGCAAGTTGGCAAATAATAGGGAATTTTACAATGTTAAGTTAAGTAATTCACATGCTTTTTCATATATGAGTGGCGATATTAATGTAGATTATTTAGACGATAGTATTGAAGATGACAATATCTCTACTGCTAGAAATTCTCTTATTTGGGAAAATGATGATTTGGTAGAATTGCGAGAGGTATTATCCGAAATAATAAAAAAGATTGGTGCCGATTGGAGAGAGAAAAGACGAGAAGCAAAAGAAAAAATACTCAGAGAAAAACATCAAATTGATACTGCTTGGTATGAAAGAAAATTTAATAGTCAAGAAGATAAGATTTTGGCTAAAAAAATTACAGATATTGTGATATCATCAGATTTGGAAGAAGGTAGAATCAAAAGCTTATTGGAATATGTAAAAGGTGCTTTTGAATTTGATATTTTTAGAAAATATGCAAGTGAAATAAGTGGAAATGAAAATACTGATGCCATCATTAAACTAATGCAAGATTGGCAAATTATTGAAGCAAAAGAATATTATAGATTGGCAATAGGTAGAATAGAAACAATAAACAAATTTAAAGAAATGATAAAAGCAGACACCAAGGAAGTTGGAAAAGTGGATTCTATGCATGGTTTCTTAAATCAATTTCCATGGATACTAGAGCCTAGGCTTTCTAGCTTTGAAGATGAACAGGGATATAGACAAATTTTAATAAAACATTTTTGTGACTCAGCACTAGAAAATATTCAAGACCGTAGACTTGATTTCTTGTGTAAAGGTTTTGGTGATACTTTGTATGTTTTAGAAATAAAAAGAAGCCAAAAAATTATAGGAATAGAAGAATTAAAGCAAATGCAAGAATATTATGAATTTATAAAAGCCCACATAAATGAAAATAATTCAGATAGAAGTAAATATAGAAAAGTTAAAGCATATATAATAGGAAAAAAACTAAAAAACGATAGTATGGTAAGAACAAGACTAGAAACGCTTGAAAAAAGCGATATGTTTTTTATGAGTTATGAGGATATGTTGAGTCAAGCAGAACAATATCATAGGGACTTTATTAACACTTACGAAAAAACATATAATTTAACCAGCATAAATATTTCTAATCAAGAGAGTTAATAAAAATTTCTCCAATAGCTTTTGATAAATTAACTGGAACGGCATTACCTATTTGTCTAGCTATTTGGTAGTCTGTTCCAAAAAACATATAATCTTCTGGGAAAGATTGAATTAATGCACCCTCTCTTAAAGATAAAGCCCTGTCTTGCTCTGGATGTCCAAATCTACCACTATAATATTGATTAAATTTTGTTGTTATTGTCGAACTCGGTTTATCCCATGATAATCTTCCGTAGTTGTCTTTAAACACATTTTTTTTTGCATGACTTTTTGCCCTTAAAGAATCATGCCACCCAGCTCTTGTTCCACCATTGTGCCTAGTAGCTTGTATTCTTTTTAAATTTATATCATTTAGCCTTAAAGACCTGTGTAAATAATCTATTGCTGATGGGGTTTCGTGGGTTATTGGTTCTAGATTATATATAACATCTTTTAAAGTAATTTCTTTAGTTTTTTTTATTTTTAAAAAAGATAGTTTATTATTTTTTAGTCTTGTTGCTATTAAAAAAAGCCTTTTTCTGTTTTGTGCCACACCATAATCTTTAGCATTTAAAATTTTATATTCGTATTTATAATTATTAGTTGAAAGCATATTAATAAATTTTGAAAAATATTCATTTTTCTCCGTTAGCCCACTTACATTTTCCATTAAAACAAAGTGAGGTTTAACTCCTTTTATGATTCTAGCAAACTCATCTAATAAGGTTTTTCTATGATCATCAATCTTTTTTCTAGTATTTATGCTACTATATGGCTGACAAGGAGCACAACCAGTTATCATTGTGTATTCATTTTTTAACACATATTCCTTAAAAATTTGTTTGATTTCTTTTGCTTTTATATCAATAATGCTTTTGTTTATAAAAAGTGCATGTGTATTTTTTTGATATGTATTTTTACATGTCTTATCATAATCAACTCCAGCAAAAACATCAATACCAGCTAACTGCAAGCCTTTTGTCATACCTCCAGCACCACAAAAAAAATCAATCGCTTTTATTTTCTTTAGCATTGCAATAACCTTTTTAAATATAAGTGATAATTATACCACCTTCACCATAAATTTTATATCAATCATATAACTTGTAATGATTAGATTATGCGATATGATATTTGAATTAATTTTGCATTTTACACTAATGAATAACTAGAAAAATTTAAAAAATTATGGAGTTTTTATTTAGATTAATTTTTTATTTTAATTTAATAATATTTCCAATTTTTGTAGTTTTAGTTATTATAATTTTCATAGTAAAGGGTTGGAGATTATTTAGATGATGAATACATATGTTCAAGATATTTTAACACAAATTAAAACTTCAATTATATATGATAATGCTTATGATAAAATGATAGAATCAAAAATATATGCTGATAGTAGATTAAAAATTTTATTATAATTTTGTTATGCGGATTATGCAATTTGTATTCATCGTAGTTATGCTACTTTATGTAATTGTTATAAAGGTTTATTAGATTTGCCCTATACGAGCAAGAATGCAATTTTATAGCTTTTAGATAAACTTTTTATTTTATATTGTTTAAATTTTTAATTTAAGATTATATTTTATTATAATGAATTATAAAAAATAAATTAAAACAAAAGAGGTTAAAATATAGAGTTTTTAGCCATCGCAATTGATTTAATAAAAATAAAAGAAAAAGTATCATACAATTTTTCAAAAATTAAACCTATAATGTCATGTAAGAAAATTAAAGAAGCATATATAGACTTATCGTTTTCACCGCTTATTGGGTTATATAAATATTAGTAATAGCAACTCATCATATTTTAGTAACTTACTTAATAGGATCAATTTTTAGATAATTTGTATAAAATGATCTACAATTTAGATTTTATTTTTAATTACTTGAGAGCAAATGTTAATATATTAAATTTAACAAAATATTATAATTATATAATAAGATTAGATTTTTACAACATTTTAAAATTTGTTATTTATAGATAGCAAGATTAATAATAAAAGAAATAAAGCTGTATAAAATTGTAAAAAAGTATTTGTTATTTAATGGATAATATTTGAATTTTGATTTTTTAGTAATCGATTATTAAAAAATAAATTTTTAATTATATAAAATCACTCACAACATAGGCAACAAAAATTAATCAATATAATTCTTGATATTTTATATATTGTCTAATTAAAACTATTTATTGCTATATTTAATAGGAGTTTTAAAATTGTTTATCTTTAAGTAAGTATAGTTAGAGTGGTTATTTTTAGTGGTATTAATATTTTAGGATATAAAGAGAAGTTATTTTATAAGAGTTGATTTAGAAAAAACAGTATTAAATAATTGATAAATATAGCCTTATAGGATTATTACGTATATTAGTAACTATTTTAGTTATAATTTGATAGTATTGTAAGAGATAAAAAACTATTACAATATATTTATTAAAGTGTATAGTTTTAGTGGCTTGATGATCTCTAAGAACCGTTATATTATTTATATAGTGTATGCTTAAAGACTTTTAGTTTTGAGGTATGATTTGTTATGTTGATTGAGTATAATAATACCAAATTTACAATAAGTATTTTAAATCAAATCTCGCAACATAAAATATATACTCCTTGAGTATACAAACTATACTTAAATAATTATTTAATATAGGATTTACATATAGTGTTTAACTAAAATATTAATAAATTTAGATAGAATTTATGAAAATTAAAAAGGATTAAAATGTATTGGCAAGATACGCAAATAGCGGTTGTGGAGTATGATGGTAGATTTTTTGCTTTGAATGGTTGGAATGATGAGTGCTTTGATAGGTGTTGGGAGTGCTCTAGCAATGATGGTAAGAGATTTGATAGCATTGTAGGCGATAAGACATATAAAATTTGGAATGATGAAAATGGGGTAAGGCTAGAGGCAAATTGCTTTGAAGCAAAAGAGGGCATTGAGTATATGTATAAGGTCTTAGTGCCATACTCTGGAGCGGCAAATAGCCTAAATGGCGAGATTTTGCGTGCGGTTTTATCTATTGATAATTGCGAAGCTAGAATGAGTGGAGCTATCAAATTTTTACAATCCCATATCGATGATGAATATACCCTAAAGCTTTTAAATCATATCAAAGATGGCGATAGAGTTAAATTCAGTGAGTTTAAAAGTAGAGTTGAAAGCGATATTTATGCTAAATTTCTAGCGAATGAATTTGTAGATAATTTTGAGGATTTTGAGGATTTGGCAGATTAATTCTGCCAACTCTAAGACCAAGGCAAACTATTTTCTAACTCATTTAGATCGCTTTGATATTTTGATTTTAGTGAGTTTATATAGTTTTGGTTTTTACTCATTAGATCGGCCATTTGCGATTTGAGAGAGTTGATAAATTTAGTAATAAATGTCGCATTACCGCTAAATTCACTCTCAAATTCATAATAGCTAAGCTCATTTAAAATTCTCTCATTTATCTCACTTAATCTTGGATAATACAAGCTAAAAGCAACGGGGTCAGACTCATAGTCTTGGCTGCTTTTTTCGCACTTTTGAGCTATGAAATTCACGCTTAGTCTAATTGCGTTTTGGTAGTTAGCGCTAACTTTTATAAAAACTCTTTCAAAAAATAGCCCTAAATTCGCAAATTTAGCCAAAAATAGCGTCTCAATATGGCTTAAAAATAGAGAATAGACTTCGCTTGAGAATTTACGAATATCGGCAAAAAGTAGATCAGAGTGGAGTGGGTCTGATTTTCTAATGCTCTCATATTTGGCTTTATAGCGAAGTGTAAGCTCTTTTAACTCATCAAAGATTGATTGTAAATCGGCTAAAATTTCATTTTCAAATTCGCTTAAATCTCGTTTAAATTTCTTAAATATCTTAGCGAATTTATCATCATTATAGATGAGTTTGCCTAAGACTTCATCTCTATCTAGAGAGACTCTTTCATACTCTATCTTTTCAAAGCTATTTTTGTTTAAAAATCCGCTTTTTTCTTTATAATAGGCCGATTTTTCATTTTTTAAAGCACTATTAATTTCGTTTGCTATTAAGGCTGCATTTTGCTTGATTGCTTCAAAAAATATCTCAAATTTGGCATTATAACTATCATTTAGCTCGCTGAATTTAAGATTTGTTCTATCTTGAAATTTAGTAAAAATATCTGAAATTTCATCTAAAATATTTATAAAGCTTAAATTTTGATTTTGCGATGAGATTAATATGTCTTTACAAGCGGATTTTATAAAATTCTCTTTTGTATTAGCAATTTTATCTAAAAATTCAAATACCGCCTCAAAGCCACTATCACTTCTATTTTCTCTTTGCATTTTAGCTGAGATGGCTACCACTTGGCTAAAATGCTTGCTATATGTGGTGTTGGCGTGGGTTAAAACCCTATCTATCTCCTCGCCATTTAATTTATCTTTTTGGTTTAATAGGGCAATTGCGTTTTGCTTAATGCTATTTGGAATAAGATTTAGCTCATCAAGTTCGCTCTTTCTAGCGGCGTTGTCAATTAGGCTAATCCAGATGAGTGCCACAGCTTCATTTAGTATCATTTTTGTTTCATTAGTATCAGCGTCGCTTCTAGAGTTTAGCCCTGGAGTATCGATGAAACTAATCTTTTTAAGTAGTTCATTTGGAGCGTAGATTGTGAGATTTTTGACATCTTTTAAGGCGTGGCGTTGATCTACAAAGGCGCTAAGCTCATCAATATTTTTATACTCATCTCTTCCATCGTTGTGAAGGATTTTTAGCATATAATTTGGTGCGTATTTGATAAATGTGGGCTTAGCCGTTACTGGCACAACTCCAGTAGGCAAAATATCTAATCCCAAAAGTGCATTTAAAAAGCTAGATTTCCCACTGCTAAACTGCCCGACAATGGCTACAAGTGGTGGCTCGTGGCTTAGCAGGCTAAGGAAATTTAATCTATCAATTAGCTCCTTGCTTGGGTGAAATTTAGGCTCACTAATAAGAGCGCAAAATCTTTCAAATTCTCCTAAAAATCCATCATCAAAGCTGATTTGATATACTCTTTGATACTCTTTTATAAACTCTTTTAGCATAGTTCTATCCTATTTTTAATCTCTTGGCATTGTGCTATTTTGCTATCAATATTAGCTATTAATCTCTCTTTGTCCTTGATATTATCAAAATTTGATTTGGCTATTGTATTTATTTGTGCTTCTTTGGTTTTTAGATGCTCTTGCATGGAGTTTAGCTCTGATTTTATGCTGGTTATAAACTCATTCGTACAAGAAAGAGCTAGGGTGCTAAGCTTATTGGTTAAGTTTAAATTTATTATAAAATCATCAAAAATTGTAGTCAAATTCGCCCCTAATAACTCTATATTTTTCTGATTTTTTATAGCCTTATTGACATCGCTATTTAGGATTTCGTAGTTGATTTTGGGTAGATGCTCATCTATATAAGCTCTAATATCTGGCAAGGTTAAATTCGCATTTTTTGCCCCTAGCTTTAACTCTAAAATTTTACTAGCTGAGTCGATATCTTTGCTAATTTGCTGCTTAAAATCTCTGAAAAAATCTATAAAAGAGTCATTAAATCCACTCTCTATAATCACCCCAAGTCGCATAATATCAAGCTTGATTTTTTTATCAGTGGCGTATTTTACATCGCTGATTACTCTATCTTTGATTTTAGCGCTTATGGATTTTAGGGTTGCGTTGCTATTTTCATTATCATAATTCAATCTTTTAAGCAGATTTTCAAGTTCGCTATTTATGCTATTTGCGGCATTGCTTATCTCATCTATCTCATTTTGGAGTGATTTAGCAAGCTCTTTAGCTGTGGCGGTATCTGATGTTAGGGCTGTTTTTTGTGCTTTTAGGTCATCAGATATTAATTGCGTGATATTTAAAAGCTCTTTTTTATAGTTGTCTATAATTAGTGTTGCTTTTTTAGAATTTGAGCCAAAAAAGCTCTCATAAAGATAGTTTCTTAGCTCATCAATTCCGATATTTTTAATTGCTGAAATGGTAAAAAATTTGGTCTCATCAGCTAAACTCTCATCAAATCCGCACTCACTAAGCTCGGTTTTAATACTATTTTTTGTGTAGTTTAGCACCTCTTTTATATCATTTTGACTAAGCTTATCAATGTGCGTAAGAGCGATTATAAGTCCGCCACTTTTGCCATTTTTTAAGGTATTTACGATAAATGCCATATCTTTTTTAGTAGCACTTTGACTAGCATTCATCAGATGAAGTGTAAAGTCGCTTTGGCTCATATAATTTGCCGTTAAAATCTCACGCAATACCACAGCATCATCAAGCCCTGGAGTATCTACTATATCAATACCATCTTTTAAAATATCTAGCTTAATACCTAAAATCACCTCTTTTACCATTTTGCTAATCTCATTAGCAGCGGTTGTGTATAGTTTTAGCTCACTTATTGGGACTACTTTATCTTTCATCTCTTTTGGCTCTAAATTCATCGATTTTAGCTCTTCAGGCGACCAGAAGCAGACTTTAGCAAATTCATCTTTGCTATAGGTTAGAATGCTTAAATTCGCTGTTTCTGGGATATTTGAAGCGCCCAAAATATTTTGATTCATCAGTGCGTTTAAAGTGCTACTTTTTCCAGCATTTATCACCCCAGTAACTGCTATTTTAAATTTAGAGTTATTAGCACTATCGTAGGCGTTAATCAGTCTTTGGCTAACTTCTTTAAATTCAAATTCGCTTAAAATTTGATGAATTTCATTTAGCGTGTGGAGATTTTTATGAAATGGCTGAGCTTTGGCGCTATCTACTTTAGTAAAATCAAGCTCAAGGCTATTTATAAACTCACTTATCAAAGAGTAGCCAGCAAAATCTATAATATCATTTTTAGCTATCTCATTTAATCCATTTAAAACCCCGTTTATATCTATTTGCAAGGCCTTTATAGCGTTTATTATGCCAATTTGACTAAGCTGGACGCTATACTCATTTAGACTTAAATTCGCCCTTGCAAAAATCCCCCTTAAACTCTCTAATCTAATTAGCCTATCATAATTTCTTGGTGTGATGCAAAGGATTATCGCCGCTTCATCACTACTGAATTTGCTTATATGATTTTCATCGACATATAGGGTTTTGATCCCCCAAATTTGCTCTAATATCTTAATCATTTTCTACCTTTTACTCTTAATATTAATGAAACCAAACCCAAAATCAAAGCTATGCTAAATATAATGATTGAAATTTGTGCCATATTAATTAGCTTTAAAGGCGGTATGAGATACCAGCCATCTTGATATAGCTCTATGAAATATGCTTGAATTGGGTCAAATTTAACATCAAGCGGCACTACTGGCATATCTAGTCCGCATTGACCTGTGGCTTTAAATATAGATGGCAAAATCTCATCCCACGCTATATTTAGCTCAAATATTGGCTTATCAAGGCAGCCTTTTACGCCAAATGGATTAGAGCTTAATATCGCTTTATGGATTGCATTTAGCTTTAAAGCCTCTAAAATTCCGCAAATTATGCCATATATAAATAGCAAAAAACCAGCCATAAATATCCAAATTTGCCTATAAAATATCAATATTAATATAGAAGCAAATCCTAAAATTATCATATAATACCTTATATACACGCATTGAACGCAAGGACGCATATAAAGGTAATTTTGTAAGATAAAATGTGCCACCGCTACACAAAAAAGCGTAAAAAAACCATTATAAAGCCATAATTTTCTGCCACTCATAATATACCTTTGGGTTGTTTTGGCTCTATTATAACCAAAACTTGCTATAATTTTGTAAATTTAAAGGCTAGGGTGATTTGGATACCATAAAATATTTGCAATTTTATTTCGTTTTTGATAGGGTTGTAAGTAGATATGATGATATTTTTGTAGCTATTGAGTCTGAAATTTTAGCTAAATATCAGAGTTTAAAAGGTGAGTTTTACTTTGAATATGATGAGGCTAAAAGATTTTTAATGCGTCTTTCTAAGGGCGATAGAAAGAGATTTGTAGCTAGTAAATATCTATCTAGGTCGCTAAGTAGTGCGATAATAAATGAGCTTTTAAATAAAAATTTTATCAAAATTGAGCAATCAAAAGAGATTAAACTGCCTAAAATTCGCCATCAAAAGCTAAAAAAGGAGCTTAGAAGGTATCAAATTCAAGATAAAATTCACTTCACAAAACGATTTTATAGATTTTGGTTTAGATTTATTGAGCCAAATTTAAAACTGATAGAAAATAATCAAAATGATATGGTTATGGAGGAGATTCGGCGTGAGTTTGATCACTATTGCTCACTTGAGTTTGAACTAGCGTGTATTGAGCTTTTATCTAAGAGTTTAAATATCCCAAAAGAGCAGATCTCAAGTTATTGGGATAGGGAAAATGAGATTGATATATATGCTAATTATGATGGATTTACCATCGTAGCTGAAGCAAAGTATAAAGAGAGAAAAGTGTGTAAAAATATCTTAAATTTACTAATTCAAAAGTGCGAAAAATCCAAAATAAATTGGGATAAAATAGCGTTATTTTCAAAATCAGGCTTTAGCAATGAGCTTTTAGGGCTTAGAGATGATAGGGTGATTTTGTTTGGGCTTGATGATTTTAAGGATTTATATGAATGAGAAGACTAAAAATATAGAAGATGGGTTAAAAAGTCTAATAGAACAGACTTATCTAATAGAAAAAGAGTATAAAATTTTAGGTGAGTCATATGCGAATTTACAAAAATTTACCCAAGGGATTGTAGAGAGCCTAGGTGCGTCATTGTGGGCGATTAGCTCAAGTGGGGAAGTGGTGCTTAGCAATGATAAGGCTAAGCAGATTATGGGAATTTTAGATGAAATTAATATCCAAAAAAGCACACAAGAGATTGAATTTCAAAATAGAGTTTATGCCATTAAAATCACTAATAGTATGCAAAATCAAATAATCCTAGCTACTGATATAACTGATGAGAAAAGATCAGCTAGACTAGTTTCTATGGGAGCTGTAGCGGCACATTTATCGCATGAAATTCGCAATCCCATAGGCTCAATTTCTTTGCTAACTAGCACTCTTTTAAAGCGAATTGATGACAAAAATCGCCCATTAATTGAAGAGATCCAAAAAGCCATTTATAGGGTTGAGAGGATTATTAAAGCCACGCTTTTATTTACCAAAGGCGTGCATATAAATTCTAATAAATTTGATCTAAGCAAACTAGAGATTATATGCCGTGAAGCTATCAATCAATATGCTTTTAGCAAGGATATTGAGTTTAAATTTAGCGGATTTGATGGGGAGATATGTGGAGATATTAATCTGCTTGATTTGGTATTTACTAATTTTATATTTAATGCTATTGATGCCATTGAAGAGAGCGATGATGAGAGTGGGATTGTGAGCTTAGAGCATAAATTTGAAGATGGTTTGCATAATTTTTATATTAGTGATAGCGGGGTTAATTTGCCTAGTGGGGCGATATTTGAGCCATTTAAAACTACAAAATTAAAAGGCAATGGTCTTGGCCTAGCCCTAAGCTTAGAGATTATAAACGCTCATAAAGGCTCTGTATCAGTCCAAAATAGCCCTAAGCTTTTTACAATAACTCTGCCTTAAAATTATATTTTAAGTAAATTTAGTGTAAATTTAGCAAATTTAATTTACCAAAGGAATATTGATGATACAGACTTGCCTTTTCCCTGCTGCTGGGTATGGAACGAGATTTTTACCAGCGACTAAAAGCTTACCAAAAGAGATGCTCCCTATCCTTACTAAACCCTTAATTCACTATGGTGTAGATGAAGCTAGAGAGGCTGGTATGAGTAATATGGCGTTTGTTACGGGTCGTGGCAAGAGAGCTTTAGAAGATTACTTTGATATAAGTTATGAGTTAGAACATCAAATTTCAGGCACAAATAAAGAGTATATGCTAAATGACATTAGGCAGCTTATGGATCAATGCACATTTACCTTTACTCGCCAGATGCATATGAGAGGGCTAGGCGATGCTATTTATAGCGGAAAAAGGCTTGTTGGAGATGAGGCCTTTGGGGTGATTTTGGCCGATGATTTGTGTATTAATGAAGATGGCGAAAATGTAATGTCTCAAATGGTAAAAATATATGAGAAGTATCGTTGTAGTATCGTTGCTGTGATGGAAGTCTCTAAAGATAGCGTTAGCAGCTATGGAGTTGTCGATGGTAGATTTATAGAAGATGATCTAATAATGGTAAATGATATGATAGAAAAGCCAGACCCAAGCGATGCACCTACAAATTTGGCTATTATAGGTAGATATATTTTAACTCCAGATATTTTTGAGATTATAGAAAATACAAATCCAGGCAAAAATGGCGAAATTCAAATTACTGATGCACTTTTAAAACAGGCTCAAAATGGTATGGTTTTAGCATATAAATTCAAAGGTAGAAGATTTGATTGTGGTAGTGTAAGCGGATTTGTCGAAGCTACAAATTTCTTTTACGAGTATGAAAATGGTAGAAAATAGTCTTAAATTTCATAAGCAAAACATCAGCAGCATTAATAGCTATACAAGACGCA
Organism: Campylobacter porcelli; assembly: GCF_002139855.1. Classification (NCBI taxonomy): domain Bacteria; kingdom Pseudomonadati; phylum Campylobacterota; class Epsilonproteobacteria; order Campylobacterales; family Campylobacteraceae; genus Campylobacter; species Campylobacter porcelli. The sequence goes on along the minus strand of NZ_CP018789.1, from coordinate 1,035,046 downwards.
TTAATGATGAGATAAATGATGGCCAAATAGGCTATTATCACTTGCCAAGCTTTGAGATAGATGGATTAATAAATGCTATTTCATCTATTAAGAATATGGATTTTGATAGTGTTGTGCTTGTGGGCGTTGGTGGTAGCTCACTTGGCGTTAAGGCTCTTTATGATATGCTAAATTTAAAAAAAGAGCTTATATTTTTAGATAATCTTGATCCATTTAGCATAGAGCAAAAATCAGCTAAAATCAACCCACAAAAATCGATTTTTATAGTATCTAGCAAATCAGGCACAACGATAGAGACTATATCGATATATAAATATATATTGGATAAATTTGATATTAAAGATTATAGCAATTTTATATTTATAACAGACCCAAATAGTCCGCTTGAAAATTACGCTAAAAAGATAAATGCTACGATATTTAATATACCAAAAAATGTAGGCGGTAGATTTAGCGTTCTTTCTGCGATTGGATTAGTTCCGCTTGGGCTTTGTGGTGCTGATATTAAAGCCTTGCTTGATGGGGCTAATAGCGTAAAAGAGCAGTATTTGCAAAATGGCGATGATACAATTTTACAAAAAGCTTATCACTACGCAACCCATAAGAGTGCTAAGATAAATGTTTTATTTAGTTATAGCGATAGATTGACTAGTTTTAATGAGTGGTATATTCAGCTATGGGCTGAGAGCTTGGGCAAAAAGCGTGGATATAAAAGGGTTGGCCTAACTCCAGTTGGTCTAGTAGGTAGTAAAGACCAGCACTCATTTTTACAGCTTATAATGGAAGGCATAAAGGATAAAACCGTAACATTTATAACCATAAAAGACCATGGAAGCGATATAGTGGTGCCAAATTTAAATTTAGATTTTTTAAGCGGATGTGATTTTGTAAATTCTAAACCGATTAGCGATGTATTTAATGCTCAAGCTCACTCAACCATGCAAGCCCTAGCCAGCGAGCTAATAAGCATTGATGAGATAGCTTTAGATAGGATAGATGAGTGGCATTGCGGGTGGCTTATATATTATTATGAGTTGCTTACTAGTGCTATAGGGGTTATGTTTGGTATTAATACCTATGATCAACCAGGAGTTGAAATGGGTAAGAGAATACTTAAAAAGCTTTTAGATGATGGTGATTAATAGATTAAAATTTATACTAAATAATAAAAATTATTATTTATTTTATTATATTTTAAGTTTTAACTCTGTATAATTACACAACTTAAACATAAAGGATTTAAAATGAAAAAAGTAGTAGAGCAGTTAAACCAACTTCAAGCTGACGCACACAGCTTATTTGTTACATTTCATGATTATCACTGGAATGTAAAGGGATTGCAATTTTTCTCAATTCATGAATATACAGAAAAAGAGTATGATGAGTTGGCTGAGCTTTTTGATGAGATGGCTGAAAGAGCTATCCAAATAGGTGGCAAAGCTATTACTAAAGCTGATGAGCTACTAAAAGTTGCTAAAGCACCAAAAATTAGCAAAGATAGCTATACACCAATAGAAGTTATAGAAGCCTTAAAAGCTGCATTTGAGTATCTAGTAGTTGAGTTTAAAAAGCTTGAAGATGTAGCTCAAAAAGCTGATGATAATACAACTGTAGCAATAGCTCAAGAGAACTATGCCAAATTAGAAAAGAAAATTTGGATGCTTAATGCGACTTTAGCATAATTAGATAAAGCGGCTTAAAAACCGCTTTATCTAATTAATTACTTCTTAAATGCTTCAATCTCTATATTTAGTTTGATCTCATCACCAAGTGCTACTGTGCTAGACTCTGGAGCGAAGTTAAAATCACTTCTTTTAATCTTGCCTTCTAGGCTAAATCCTACTATCTCAGCACCTTGTCTATTTTTACTTACTCCACCAAATTCATAATCAAGCACTACTGGTCTAGTAACATCTCTTATTGTTAAATCGCCTTTAATTTTGCCTTGGCCATCTCCACTATTTTCAAAACTTTTCATTATAAATTTGATTTGTGGGAATTTAGCAGTATCAAAGAAATCAGCCTTTTTAAGGTGTGCGTCACGACCTTCATTATTTGTATTGATTGAATCTACTTCGATTGTAGCTGTAAGATTAGATGGAATTTTATTAGTAATATCAAGCTCACCATTAAATTTGCTAAATGTCCCTGTAACATTGCTTACTTGAAGGTGTTTGATTTTAAAAGCTGTGCTAGAATGAACAGCATCAACGCTATAAACGGCTGCATTTGCTACGCTAAAAAGTAGGCCTAGAGCCGCAACTGAAGTTAGAATTTGTTTTTTCATATTTTCTCCTTTTGAGTTTGTAAAATGATTATAATTATCTAAAAATAACATATCTTAAATAATTGAAAATTAATTAAAAACTTTGTTTAATTTATTATTTAAATATATAGCAAATTCATCTATTTTAATATCTCTTGGCACACTATCTCTTTGCTTTTTGCCCCATAATGATTCAGGAAAAAACTCATCATCTTCAAATCTAGCTTGAATATGTATATGAACTCTAGGCACATAGTTAGCAAAACTCGCCCAATTGATTTTTGTAGGGTTATAGAACTCTATCATAGCCTTTTCGCACTCTAAAGCAGCATCAAATAGCCTTTTTCTAGTATTCTCATCGCAGTGGCTAATCTCTTTAAAATTGCTTTTTGTAAAGATTTTTATCCACGGCAAGGCATTTGGCTCGATCTCTATATATATAAAATCATCGCTATAAATCATCATTTAACCTTTATAAAATTTATCAAATTATACCAAATTTATGGCTATTTTATAGGAGTTTTGATAATATGGCGCCATCAAAATAGTAAGGTTAAATATGAAAAGCTGTATAGTGGTCTATGATGGGGTAAATCTTTTAAATTTTGCTAGAATTTATGATATTTTTGCTAGGTGTGGGATTGAGTTTGTGGTGGTTGGATTTAGGGGCGATGCGACTGATGAGATGGGGATTAGTCTTCCTATGCATTTAAGCTGTGAGTCCTTATACGGATATGATATTGTAGCTATCCCAGGTGGCAAGGGTGCTGAGATTTGGGCTGATGATTCTATATTTTTAAGCTGGATGAAAAGTAGTGAAGAATCAAAATATATAATCTCACTAGATAATGGCGATAAGATTTTAGATGGAGCAGAGCTAAATGGGTATAAATTTAGCTCAGATGAGGCGATTTTAGAGTGGATAAAGAGCAAAGTATAATATCAAATTTCGCTAATAAATTAAATGGCGATGATGGTGCGGTTATTGGTAATGTAGTTTATAGCAAGGATATGTTTGTTGAAGATATTCACTTTAAATCACACTGGCTTAGCCCAAGGCAGATAGGCATAAAGGCAATGATGGTAAATTTAAGCGACGCAGTAGCTATGAATGCCACGCCAAGATATGCACTTTTGGGTCTTGGATTGCCTAGGAATTTAAGTAGCAAATATATTAAAGAGCTAAGCAATGGTTTAAAAGAAGCAGCATCGCAGTTTGATACACAAATCATCGGTGGCGATACAATCTCAAGTGATAAATTAATCATTAGCTTAACCATAATCTCATATCTTAACGCTAAAAATCCATTAAGCAGATATGGGGCAAAAGTAGGGGATATAGTGTGCTATACTGGGGATTTAGGCAGTTCGCTAAAGGGGCTTAGGACGCTTTTAAATAATGGCAAGATAGGGGCTAATTCTCGTTTTGTAAGACCAAATTTGAGATTTGAGTTTATTAAACGCAGTGCTAAATGGCTAAGGGCTGGTATGGATATTAGCGATGGATTGGCTAGTGATTTGGCTAAAATTACGCAAAATAGGGGAGTTAAATTTAATAAAAAGTTATCTAAAATCGAATTTATCAGCGCAGAAGAGTATGAGATGCTTATAGCGGTGCCACCTAGAAATATAAAAAGGGTGTTAAATCAAGCCAAAATGTGTAGAGTAAAGCTAAATTTACTAGGTAAAATTATAAACGAAAGGGCAAAATTTCATGGAAAGTTCACCCATTTTTAAACCATTATTAACAACAACACATACGCCAATCAATGCGCATTTTAGCAAAAATGCTAGTGATTTTGTGGTGCGTGAGATTCCACTATATGAGTTTAGTGGAAATGGCGAGCATTTAGTTATGCAAATTCAAAAAAAAGGCCTAAGCACATCTGAGGCATTGAGTATTTTAGCATCAGCTACTGGTGCTAAGGTTAGAGATTTTGGCTATGCTGGATTAAAAGATAAAGAGGGTATGACTACGCAATATATCTCAATTCCAGCTAAATTTCAGAGTGCTATAGCGAATTTCTCTTATGATAATATTAAAATTTTAAATACTACTCGCCATAATAATAAGCTTAGAATTGGTCATTTGAAGGGTAATCACTTTTTTATTCGCCTTAAAAAAGTGCTTCCAAGCGAGGCTCAAAAGCTAAAAAATGCTATAAATTTGATTGATAGTCGTGGTTTTGCTAATTACTTTGGCTATCAAAGATTTGGTAAATTTGCTAATAATTATCAAAATGCTAAAGAGCTACTAACTGCTATGGCAAACGGGGATAAAAAAATTCTTAAAAAATATAATCCAAAGCTTAGAGATTTTTTAATTAGTGCGTATCAGGGTGAGCTTTTTAATCGCTATCTTAGCAAGCGTGTGGAGATTAGCCGATTTTGCGATAGTTTTAGCATTAAGGAGTTAGCTGAAATTTATAAATTTGATATGGATACAATCAAAGATTTAAAATCCCAAAAGCAGTTTTTTAAGCTAATTCGTGGCGAAGTGATGGGGCATTATCCATTTGGTAGGCTATTTTTGTGTGAAGATTTAAGCTGTGAAGTTGAGAAATTTATCCAAAGGGATCGCACTAGCTGTGGATTGCTTCTAGGCTCTAAAGCGTATGAGGCTAGTGGCGTGGCTATGCAGATTGAAAGAGATATTATAGGGACTGAGTTTATCAAATTTATGAATGGCTCAAGGAGGTTTAACTGGGTTTGGGCTGATGAGATGAGGTATAGCTACAATGAAGAAGAGGCTCAATTTAGCCTTAGTTTTACACTACAAAAGGGCTCTTATGCTACTACTTTATTGCGTGAGATTTTAGGTAGGGAGATATTTGATTTTGCGGATTTGTAGTTTAGAGCTACAAATCCAAATTTAATCTGTTTATTTAAAGCTTATTAATTTATTATTTAGCTTAACCGCACTATCTAAGATCTCATCAGATACTTGCTCGATATGGGTCGCAAGCTCAGTAAGCTCGGTGGCAGCGGTGCTGACTTTTTCTATATTATTGCTTAGCATTGCCATTCTCTCTTTGGCATCGTTTGATTTATCCTCTACGGTTTTAGTGGATTTAATACCAGAGTCTAGTGTGCTAATCGAATTTGCTATCTCATCTTTTAGATCAGCAGCTTTTTCTGAAGTGTTACTCATTGATAGATGAATATCATCCATTAGAGATTTATTGTTATTTACTTGTTGGACTATGGTTTGGACTATGATATTGATATCACCTAGTGATTTGCTAGTTTTTTCAGCTAAGGCACGGACTTCATCAGCCACAACGGCAAAGCCTCTACCATGCTCACCAGCCCTAGCTGCTTCTATAGCGGCATTTAGGGCTAGTAGATTTGTCTGATCGGCAATATCTTTAATCTGGTTAGTAACGCCATATATAGTATCTGCACTTTGGACTAGTTGATCCATATTAGCTACTATTTCATTCTCTTGTTGGCTACTTACTTCTATCAATTCTATTAACTCTAAAAGAGTTTGCTCTGCTGTATTCATCAGAGTTTTTAGATCTTGCATATTTATAGTAGCGTCATTGGCAAGCTGTTTATTTAAATTTATAGTGTCGTTTAGTAAGATTGTCAATTTTTGTACGCTTGCTACTTGTTCGTGTTGGTGAAGTGAGTTCTCTTTTAATTTATGTGCGTTTTGTTGTAAAGAGATTGAGTTTTTATGACTGCTATTTGCACTATCGATCGCTTCTAGGACGGAGTTTTGGACTATTTGGATAAATTTGTTTATATATCCAGCACTAGTGGCTAATTCGCTTTTTGGGTCTATTTTTAAGCGAGAGTTAAGATTTGCTTTGTTGCTTGCTAAATTTGAGCTAAGCGATTCTAGATTTTTAGTTGGGATAACTACTTTGACAAGTGTCAAATATATAAATAACGCAAATATAAGCAAGGTTACACCAAATACTATAATTGAGATATATAGTTGGTTTTTGTTGTTTTCTTCTATTTGATTTGCGATTATGGTTTCAAATTTGGTTAATTTTTTGTTTAGCTCTTGATTTAGGTATAGGGTAGAGTTATCTTGCATTACGCTGATTTGGCTTAACATCATAGAGTAGTGCTTTTTAAATAAATTTAATAGCTCACTATCATCTAATCTAGCTTGATCTACCTTTTTAACAAGCTCATTAAGCGTATCTAAAACATCTTTAGCCAATATATTTTGAGTTGATACAATGGCTAAGATTTGATCCATTGCCTCTAATAGAGCTAGGTTTTCTGGAGTTGGGTTTGCCACTACTAATTTATCTATATCGTGGCTTAGAGTGAATAGATATGCTTTTGAGTTTATAGCGATTGAATTTGCTGATTTAAATCTCTCTAATTGTATCTGCTTATCCTCAAATGATTTAGATATTGAGCTTAGCATATTAGCATCTACATCCAAAGTGGCTAAATATTTTAAAGTTTCTCTAAATTTATTGCTATTGATTACGCTTTGGTCGTAGTTTATGAAATTAAATCTAGTTTTGAATACATGATCGATTTGTAGATCATAAATTTGTAGATGTTGCGTAGCCATTGTTATCTTTTCATTTTTTAGAGCGGATCTATAATTATTAAAAATAAATACCAAAAGAATAAAAATAAATACCAACACAAGCACAGTAAGTGCGATAAACTGCTTTAAAAAAGTGATTTTTCTAGAATTGTTCATTATATTCCCCTGTTAAACTCTCTAAAAATGCGACTATATCTTCTACTGTTTGCTGATCTAGGAATTTGCCTAATTGATAATAAGCCATAAATTGCACGCACGCATCAAGTGTAGGAATGCTACCATCGTGATAGTATGGGGCTGTTTTGGCTACATTTCTTAGACTTGGAACTTTAAAGACCATTTTATCAGATTCTACCTTTGTAATTTCATAGCGACCCAAATTCTCTTGATTTGGATATGGCTTGAAAATTCCGATCTTTTGATACATTGTCCCACCGATATTTTGACCTTGATGACAAGCTACGCAACCATTAGTTTTAAAGGCATTCCAGCCTCTTTTTGCTGCTTCACTAATGGCATTTTCATCACCTTTTTGGTATCTATCAAATGGAGCATTTGGGGTGATTAATGTCTTTTCAAACTCAGCTATAGCATCGGTGATATTATCCATATTTATTTCACCATAAATTTTATTAAATTTAGCTTTATAATCAGGATTTTGCTCTATTATCTTTATAACTTCAGCTTCATCATTTAGTCCCATCTCTTGCGGATTAGTAAAAGGCGCTCTAGCTTGATCAGCTAAATCTTTAGCTCTGCCATTCCAAAATTGAACGAAATTAAATGCCGCATTGAATGTAGTTGGCGAGTTAAAAGGAGTATCCATAACTCCATTTATACCAGTTGAAAATACTTGATTATCCACACCAAAGGTCTTTGTATCGTGGCAGGTATTACACGAAACTTTCCCATCTGCTGATAGTGTAGTATCCATATATAGCTGCTTTCCTAGCATTGCTTTTTCTTTGTTATATGGGATACTATCAGGAATAGGCGTAATCATCTGATTTTGATTTATCTCAGTTTGAGCATTACATATTGTCAAGGCTGATAAAGCTATGATTATCGCTCTTTTCATTTATTCTCCTTAATATTTTCTACAAGATAAATAATTTAAAGGTATAATTATGCTATAAATTCTATTAAAAACTTATAAAATATTGTAAAATAAATTTAAATTGTAAATTTAAGCTATTTTTGGCTAGAATTACGCTTGGTGCGATGGATGGTCGCAAGGTAAAAGCCTTGAGGAAAGTCCGAGCTGCAATAAGACAGAGTTCCACCTAACGGGTGGCTGGGGTAACCCAAGGGAAAGTGCAACAGAAAGGAAACTACCGTTTAAGCGGTGATGGTGAAACGGTGGAGTAAGAGCCCACCAGTGCTAGTAGAGATATTAGTAGCTATGCAAACCCAACTCGCAGCAAGAAGGGGTGGTTTGGAGTCTTATATTCAACCCTTCGCTTGAATTTGGTTTAAAATCAAATCTAGATAAATGACCATCATAACAGAACTCGGCTTATAGTCGCACCATTTTAAATTTATTTGATTTAAAAATCATATTTTTTGGCTTTTTTGACCTTTTTTAGCTCTACTTCAAGCTCTTTTTGTCTATTTCTAAAAAGCTGAGTTGCACTCTTTAACAGCTCGGCTGTGCATTCTAGCTCTTCTGGGCTTAGCTTTGGTGGGTAGTTGTTTATTAGATATTCTATCCTATCTAAATTTTCACTTACCAAAGCGGCTTTAAACTCATTAAGCCAATTCATTTTCGCCCTTTGTAGCATCTTTCCACGCTTCTAAAAGCTCTCTAGTTACATGAACGACTTCATCTAGTTTGTTTTGGTCATTGTCGATATTGGCCTCTGATATTAGCTGAATTTGCCTACTATATAGACCTTGTAGGTAGTGGCTGATTTGACCTTGACTCATATCAAGTGAGTTTATAAGCTCAAAAAATATGGCATTAGTCTTGTTTAAAAATAGCACCTTACTCTCTATATCTCCAGCGTCCATTGATTTTTTAGCTCTATATATAAAGCGTAAAATCCCCTCATATAGCATTGTAATTAGCTTTTGCGGGGAGTCAATCCCCATATTATTTTGATTATAGGCTGCGTATGCAGCATTAGATGATGCCATCTTAGCTCCTTTATTTATTAGCATTGGCAGCAGCCTCAATCATACTATTTACGGTTTTACTTTGGTTTTCTAATTTTGCTATGATGCTATCATATTGAACCCATTTTTCAGCCATTTGAGTATATTTAGTATCTAGCTCTTTTTGTCTTCTCTCTTTGGTTTCAGTTAGGGATTTTTGAGAGCTAGTTAGGTTTTTTTCGTAGGCTGTGAGTGTGCCATTTTTGCCGATTAGACCAGTTAGCGTATCATTTAACTCTTTGAAAAATCCACCCACAATCTCAGTTTTGCCATCTAGCTTTTGCTCTTTTAGACCTAGTTTTTCTAAAAATGTTTTATCGCCTTTTATCTCTATATCTGTGCCACCAGAGCCTTTTATGACTAGTTTGCCATCTTTGTCAAATGATACTGATACATCGCTTAGATTTTTGGCATTTGCTATGGCTTTTAGTAGGGCGTTTTTCTTATCTTTTTCATTTCCAGTGCCATTAGTTCCGCTTGTGCTACTACTACCAGCGGTGTAATCTTTTGGGATATTTATATCTATCTCTACGCCATTGATGGTTAATTTACCTTTTATCTCATCATTCCATTCTACCTTTTTATCCCCTTTTAGGGTAACATTGGTAAATTTAGTCTCTGAGCTAAAGAAGTTTTTAAACTCACTAAATTTAGTATTTATCATATCACTTGCTACTGATGAGTCTAGTTTCAATATCCCATCTTTAGTAAGGGTTACGCCAAAATCAGCTAGGGATTTACCATCTTTGCTTAGTCCATTTATGGTTTTATTTAGCTCTGTTACTATCGATGTTATCTCTCTTACGCCTTGGAATGTCCCTGCTATTTTATTCTCGCTATCATATTTAGTAGCTTCGTTTATATTATTTATTATGGAGTTATAGGATTCTACCATTGATTTTAGGTCTTCTAGTATCCCTTCTGTGCTTTGAGTGATGGATACATTAGTATTCTCATCTGGTTTATCAACCTTATTTAGAGTTAAGCTAACGCCTAAAATCAGATCTTCAACTTTATTTGAGCTTCTGGTTATATCTATGCCATTATATTGGAATTTAGCATCTTGAGCTTTTAGGATTTGGGTGCCGGCGTTTTTCTTTTGATCATCGCTTAATTGGCTAGGGTCTTTTAGGGTTAATCTATTAATCTCGTTACCATAGCTATCTTTTGTTGTTGTTCCGCCAGTATTACTTGCCTTATCAAAATAAAATCCCAAAGCCTCTAGCGTAGTATCTGAGCTAGTATTACCACTACCAGCTGGTTTTGTAATGCTATAAAATTCAATCTTATTTGCCTCTCCGGTTTCAGCTGATTGGATAATTAATCTATATGGCTCATTACCACCTACATTTAGGATTTTGGCTTGGACTTTTTTATCCGTGGATTCATTTATCTTTTCAGCTAATTGCTCTAAAGTGGTAGTGGAGTCAGCATTAATCACATAATCCTTACCACCAATACTAATCCCAAAGCTCACATCTTGACTAAAGACACTATCTGTTCTTGACCCAAAGGTCTTAGACTGAAATGAGTCTTGACTAGCTAGTTGCTGGACGCTTAAATTCATAGTTTGCTCAGCTACACCAGTGCTTGCTGATACGGTTACGCTACCACTTCCTGTAGCTTTGGTATCTCGCTTTAGATAGGTATTATCGCCAGTTAAATTTGAGACACTACTTTTAAAGGTATTAAGTAGTGTTGTAATGGCGGTTAGATCTTTTTGTTTAGTTAGATTGCTTTGGATCTCTTTCTCTAAAGGCTTGATTAGAGCCTTGGTATCTGCTTCTTTTAGTTTATCTATAGTATCCCAGCTTAGGACATTGCCACTACCTAAGCCTAGTTGTGATTTTTCAGTATTGATTGCCATTTTTATTCCTTTTTATCAAATATTATACCGATTATATCTTTGAAGTGTTCTGTAAGCTTCATCGCTTGTTCGGTTGGAATTTTGCGGATTATGGTGCCAGTATCTTTCTCCATAACATTTATAAACATACTATCAATCTTATCATTGTAGCCAAATCTAATATTTGTGCTAAGTAGGCTAAGGTTGTCATTAGCTTGAGATAGAATATTTTGAATTTGCTCGTTTGTTAGACGCTCATTAGTGCCATTTTGTGAATTTTGGTTTTGCTGTGAATTTGAGTTTTCTACCGCTGTAGATTGCGTATTCAATCTTTGAGTTGCGTTTGCAGCGTTAGACATATCCATTTGTTGCTGTTGTGCGGCTACTTTGAAAATTTCCATTTGGCATCCTTTTAAATAAAATTAAATCAGTTTGATTAAGCATTAAATCGGCTTAAATAGAATAAAAATTTATAGTATGCCTATATATTTATCGCATATATGAAGCAAATTTTATACCAAATTTATAGATATTTTGATAATATTTATCCCAATTAAAGGAGTATGAGTATGAGAGTTTGTATAGATTGTGAATGTCTGCTTTTGGCTGAGAGTTTAAGGCTATTTTTAGGCTCTAGTGCGACAACTAGGAAAGATTGTGATTTTATAGTAAGCGATAGGGCAACCAAAGGGAGTAAGCCAGTCTTTGTAATAGATAGTAATTCGCCATATCTTAAGGTTCCTTTTAATAAAGAAACGCTACTAAATACTCTAGGGGAGTTCTACTCAGCTATGCAAATTAGTGGCAAAATTCAGTCAAGTGAGCTTACTAGTTTGGAGCGTAGAGTAGGTGATTTGGTGGATAAATTTAAATCTGATTTGATTAGAATAATAAAAGATGAGTATGAAAAATAATCTATTTGCGACTATTTCAAGCGGTAAATATAAGGGCAAGAGACTGAATTTACCATCTCTATCCACAACTAGAAGCACCAAATCAATAGTAAAAGAGTCAGTATTTAATAGCTTACAAAATGATATTTATAACTCTGTGTTTATAGAGCTATTTGGTGGTAGCGGATTGATGGCAGCAACTGCAGTTAGCAACTATGCTAAGAAAGGCTATGCCATAGAGCTTGATAAACTAGCATTTAATAGCTTAAAATCCAATTATGATAAAATCGGCGATAGCGATTTAATAGCACTTTATGGCGATACATTTAAGCTAACTCCTAAGATAGTTGATGAGAATATAACGCAAAAAATCATACTCTATGTAGATCCGCCATTTGATATTAGAGATGGTTTTGATGGGATATATGATAGAATTTATGAGCTACTAGCTAAACTAAAGGTGGATATAGTGGTGATAGAGCATATATCTAGCCATAATGCTTTAGATAAAATAGGCGAACTAATCCTATATAAAAGCCGTAAATTTGGTAATACAAGCTTGAGTTATTATACAAAATGTATTTCGTAAAAGAGTGCTATAGCCACGAGCAAGATATTAAAAAATCAAATTTTGCTAGTTATATCTGTCCTTTTAGCGAATTTGATAGCTTAAGAGCAAAATTAAAAGATGAAAATCCAAAGGCAGCACACATAGTCTGGGCATATCGCTACTATAATAAATATTTTCAAATTGTAGAAAACTCCAGCGATGATGGAGAGCCAAAGGGAAGCTCTGGGCCGCCTTGCTTAGATGCTTTGCGTGGGGCGAATTTGATTGATACGGCTGTGATAGTGGTGCGATATTTTGGCGGAGTAAAGCTTGGGGTTGGGGGCTTGGTTAGAGCGTATGGGAGTAGTGCAAACCTAGCTATAAACAAGGCTCAATTAATAAAATATGTAAGTCGCAATATAGCTAGTTTATTTGTGCCATTTTCGCTACTTTCTAGGTTTGATTACTATGATGATAAGAATGGATTAAACGCAGATAAAAGCTATAGCCAATCTGGGTGCGTGTATGAGTTTAATCTAAGCTTAGATGAGTTTGCGAATTTACATAAATTCGTGCTTGGCTATGAGATGGCTGGAGTGGAGTATTATGCTGTGCCATTAGAGGCTAAAAATTTGTTTATTAAAATCTAAGTTTTAGCTCAGCGACATTGAAAGGCTTTTATAAAATAAAAATGCCAAACTGGGAAGGGACCCTGATTTTTAAGGAATAGGGGAAACTATTTTGGCTTTCAAAAATTTAGTCCGCGTTAGTCGGACGGATAACTTTAGTGTTTGGTTCTTTAGCACGGATTTATTCGTGCGTTAAAAGAACATAGAGATAGTTTCTCCTATCCCTTAAAGAAAAGAATTTAAAAAACTTTGGTCGCAAAGAAATTCTTTTTCTTAAGTGGGAAGGGGGACGCTTTTTGGCAGATGAGTAGCGTGATAGTTAAATGATGGCTATCCATCATTTAACGACGCTACGAAACATAAGAGCGAAGCTACCTTACCCTTCCCCCTTAATTTATACTCCAAATTTTCGCCAAAAACTCCTGCGAGTTTTTTGTTGCGAAAATTTTGAAAAAGCCTTTCAATGTTGCTGAGCTTTCGCTCAGATTTTATAAAACAAATTTGAAGCAAATAGGGGAACCCCACGAAGTGGGGCTTTATGTGGGTCAAGGATTACACTCCAAATTTTCGCCAAAAACTCCTTCGAGTTTTTTATTGCGAAAATTTTATAAAATAAAAATGCCAAACTGGGAAGGGGTTGGGATTTTTAAGGGATAGGGGAAACTGTTTTGGCTTTCAAATTATAGTTTCCCCTGTCCCTTAAAGAAAAGAATTTAAAAAAACTTTGGTCGCAAAGGTCACAAAAATAAAACAACCATTTAGGTTATTTTGCTTTTGCGAAAATTTTGTCGCAAACGGCGACTTGTTGCCGTGCGAAGTTAAAAATGGTCGGCTTAGCTCTAGCGAAGTAAATATTTAAGCAAGAAGGGTTATTATTAGAATACTAGTTATTTCTTATAATGATTTATAAATATTTATCGTGAAATTTAATATCAAATTCCAGTATAAATATAATCACTCATAACCGGCGTTAAACCAGCATTTTTAATGGCTGTTTTCATCTGATTTACATCTCTATTATCGCTGATTTCAAACTGACCATCGCCTTTATCTTTATCATCTTTGCCGCCGTGTTCGCCGATACCGACACTTACTCCAGCTGATACTTTAGTAATGCCAAGAGCCATAGCATTATCCCTAAAATACGCACTCTCACGACTACTAAGCGTGATATTAGCATATGGCAAAAATAGTCTATAAGCAGCGATTACTTGGAGCAAGGCGCGCTCGGTTACATCTTTTGGATTGATTTTGTTATTATTTATAATCGGTCTTAGGCGTGGGACGGAGATAGAGATCTCTGCGTGTGGGTATTTGGATTGGATTAATGAGGCGTGAAGGGCAGTTGCCATAGCATCTTTACGCCAATCATCAATCCCAAGAAGTGCTGCAAATGCTACTCCACGCATACCGCCTATTAATGCTCTTTCTTGAGCGTTAAATCTATATGGAAAGACCCTTTTATTGCCGTAAAGATGAATTTTGCCATATTTTATAGGATTATAAGTCTCTTGGAAAACTGTGACAAAATCCACGCCGTTATCGTGTAAAATGGCGTATTCATCGCTATTTAATGGGTAAATTTCAACCCCAACTATATCAAAATACTCTTTGGCTAATTTACAAGCGTTTGCGATATAATTTAGCGGTGTTTTGGTTTGGGATTCGCCAGTTAAGATAAGTATCTCTTTTAATCCAGTTTTAGCGATATTTTTTAGCTCTTTAATGATGTCATTCTCATCTAATTGAGCCCTTTTAATATCATTACCCACCTTAAAACCGCAATAAACGCAGTTATTATCGCAGTGATTTGCTATGTATTGCGGGGTAAAAAGGTATATATTTTTACCAAAATATCGCTCTTTTATAGCCTTAGATTTTGCTACCATCTCTTCAAGGAAATTCGCAGCTACAGGGCTTAATAGAGCTTGGAGATCTCTTAAATTCAGATTATCTTTATCTAGGGCTTTTTGGACATCAAAAGCGTTAAATTCATCGAAATTTACATTTTTGTGCGCATTTAAAACTTTTAGCATTATATCGCTATCAATTCGCTCTTGCGATGGTAGATACTCCATTGGGTCTGTTTTTTGTATAAATTTCATCTATTATCCCAAAAATCCAGTCAGTGGCGAGCTAGCTTGAGCGGTATTTAAAACTCTTCCAAATCCGGCTAAATAGGCATCTCTACCGGCTTTGACGGCATTTTTAAATGCTCTTGCCATAGATCTTATATCTGTAGCAGTGGCAATGGCGGTATTTACCATCACAGCAGCACACCCCATCTCCATAGCCTCACACGCTTGACTAGGGCGACCAATCCCAGCATCTACGATTATAGGTAGGTCTATTTCATCTATTAAAATTTGAATCATATCTTTATTGCTTAGACCCTTATTTGACCCAATTGGTGCAGCTAGTGGCATAATGGCGGCCGCTCCGGCATTTGCCATATCACGAGCAACGACAAGATCTGGCATCATATAAGCAAGTGGGATAAATCCATCACTAGCTAAAAGCTCTATGGCTTTTAGTGTTTGATAGTTATCTGGTAATAGAAATTTGCTATCTTTGATTACTTCTATTTTTATCATATCTTCACACCCAAGCTCTCTGCCTAGACGGGCGATTCTTAGGGCTTCACTAGCGTCCCTTGCACCGCTTGTATTTGGTAGTAGGGTGATATTTTTGGGGATAAATTTAGTTATGCTTATATCGCTATCTTTATTTACTCTACGAATTGCTAGGGTGATGATTTGAGCGTCTGCTTCTTCTATACAAGCAGTAATTAGCTCTGGGTCAAACTTCCCGCTACCCATAATAAATCTAGAATCAAATAGCCTTCCACCTAAATTTAACCTATCCATTATCTACTACTCTCTTTATTAAAATATCCAAAATTTGATTTGCTTGTTGCATAGCGCAAATTCCAACTCTAGGTGCCATTAGCCCATTGCCTATACTAGCAGCACTTTTTAGATCTCCGCAAATATAGAGATTTTTTGCCATTTGAATTGTCTTTATCTCATCACTTCTGCCATATCCTGCCATACCGCTTGCTGCTACTATTGTTTTGTTTTTAAGATTATTTATTAGCATAGCTTTGGATTTGGGATTATCGAAGCATTCAGCTACTATATCGTAGTTTTGAAATACCAAATTTACATTATTTTCATCTAGCCTTATAGTCTCTATCTCTACACTAACAAATGGATTAATCTTAGCGATTATATCTGCTAGGGCTGTGGTTTTGTATTTGCCAATATCATCAATGAAATATTGTTGGCGATTTAAATTTGATGGATCAATGGTATCAAAATCAACTAATTTTAAAGAGCTTACCCCAACCCTAGCTAAAGCTATAGCCACGCTACTGCCAAGCCCCCCAAGCCCAGCTACTCCTACTTTAGCATTTTGCAATGCTATATTTACCTCAGGGCTATTTCTAGCTGCCATCATCTCTTTTAAACACTCTTTTGATGGGAACTCACCTTTGTTTATAAAGACTACACTATCGCCATCATTTAGCTCTAAATCATCATTAGTAGCAAAGCCTTTATATATGGTTATCACACTATCATCAAAGCCAAGCTCGGTGCGTAGTTTAGAAAGGGTGTTTGAATTTACATCTTTTATGATTGAATTTACTTTTATCTTTTTCATAAGCGTGATTATAGCCTAAAAAGGCAAAATAGCTATTAAATGCGTATTAAAATTTTGTAAAATTAAACTAATGATTATAAAAATTTGGCTAAAATTCTGGTCTTATATATAGATTTAAGGCTTAATGTATGTTTGATACGATATTTAGAGAGTATGATATACGAGGGATCTATCCAAAAGATTTGAATGAAAAAAGCGTAAAAGCTATTGGTATATGCCTTGGGCGAGTGATGAAAAGTCGTGGGGTAAAGAGCGTAAGCGTTGGATATGATGCTAGAGTTTCGGCTAATGCGTTGTTTGGCCATTTAGTAAGTGGATTTAACGCGGCTAAAATAGAAGTTTATGATATAGGAATGTTGCCTACGCCAGTTGGGTATTTTAGCGTTTTTACAGATAAATTTGATGCTAATGTGATGATTACAGGTAGTCATAACCCAAAAGAGTATAATGGATTTAAGATCACAATTAAAAAAGATAGCTATTTTGGCGATGATTTACAGTCTTTAAAAAATGAAGTGAATAAATTTATAGCTAGTGGCGAGGTGGTTGAAGATAATTTTAAGGCTACTAAATTTGATATTTTAAGCTCATATGTGGATTTTTATGCTAAGGAATTTTCCCACCTTAAAGGGCTAAAGACAAAGATTATTTGCGATGCTGGAAATGGCGTGGCTGGTATAACTCTAAAGCCGATTGCTAAAGCACTTGGCTTGAAATTTAATCTATTATATCCAGAGCCTAATGGTGAGTTTCCAAATCATCATCCAGATCCAAGCGAAGAGGAGAATATAAAAGAGCTAAAACAGGCTTTAAAAAATGGCTATGATATTGGATTTGGCTTTGATGGGGACGCTGATAGGATCGCAGTTTTAACTCCAAAACGCACTATAAAAGGCGATGATTTGGCATATTTATATGCTAAAAATATGAAAAATCCTAGAGTCTTAGGCGAGGTCAAATGTAGCCAAAATATGTATGATGAGATAGATAAAATCGGCAAAAGCTTCATGGGAAAAACTGGTCATAGCAATATCAAAAAAGCGATGAAAGAGCTAAATATCGATATGGCAGCTGAGGTTAGCGGACATATATTTTTTAAAGAGAGATTTTTTGGTTTTGATGATGCTGTGTATGCTATGATAAGGGTGCTTGAGCTAATAGCAAATGGATTTGATCTAGATGCTGAGCTAGATAGATTGCCTAAATTATACTCAACTGATGAGATGAAGATAAAAACAGATGATAGTAGTAAATTTAAGATTATAGAGGCTTTAAAAGTTGAGCTAAATAGAGATGGTAATGGACTTCCAAAGATTATTGATATTATAGATATAGATGGAGTTAGGATCAAATTTCAAAATGGCTGGGGACTAGTAAGGGCGTCTAATACAACTCCAGTTATTGTAACTAGATTTGAGGCAAATTCGCTAAAAAATATGCAAGAAATTCAAGATGGCGTGATCGCTTTGGTAAATAAAATTATGGTAGATTGTAATGCGTAAGGCCTTGTGTATCATTAGCGGTGGCATGGATAGTGCGGTGGCGGCTGCTACTGCTAAGAGCGATGGGTATGAGATCGTAGGGTTGCATTTTGATTACTCTCAAAGGACAATGCAAAAAGAGCGTGAGTGCTTTGAGAAAATTTGCGATGATTTGGGGGTTATTGATAGATTTGTGATTAATGCGGATTTTATAGCTGATGTAGGTGGCAATGCTTTAACTGATAGAAGCGTTGAAATACCAAAAAATTCGCTAAATTCTACTGATATGCCAGTTACTTATGTGCCTTTTAGAAATGGAGTATTTTTATCTATCGCAGCTAGCATGGCTCAAGTGCAAAAATGCGAGGCTATATATATAGGATTAGTTGAAGCTGATGGGAGTGGCTATCCTGATTGCAAGCTTGAGTTTTTAGAAGCTATGAATAAAGCGGTGAATTTAGGCACTAATTGCGAATTTATTTTCAAAGCGCCGCTAATTGGCTTATCAAAAGCACAGATTGTGGTTAAGGCTTATAAATTAGGCGTTGATCTATCTAATACTTGGAGTTGCTATGAGAGTGGCGATTTGGCTTGTGGAGAGTGCGATAGCTGTCTGCTAAGGCTTAAGGGATTTAAAGAGAGTAATTTAAACGACTCTATAGAGTATAAAAAAAATTAAATTTAAGGATTAAAATATGTATCGTTTTGCACCATCGCCAACTGGAGATATGCATATTGGGAATTTAAGAGTTGCGATATTAAACTATATATCTTCACTTCAAGATAAAAGTGGCTTTATACTTCGTATAGAAGATACTGATAAACAAAGAAATATAGATGGTAAAGACAAAGAGATAATGGAGCTTTTAAAGAAATTTGGAATTAAATGGGATACTCTTTATTATCAAAGTAAAAATCTCAAATTTCATCAAGAATTTGCCTCTAAGCTTTTGATAGATAAGAAAGCTTTTTTATGCTTTTGCGATGATGAGACATTGGATAAAAAAAGACAAGAAGCAGTAGAAAATGGGGTGGCATATAGATATGATGGGAGTTGTGAAAACTTAAGCGATGAAGAGATTTTAAACAATCCACACCCAGCAGCCATAAGGCTAAAATCGCCTAAAACTACACAAAAATTTGTTGATAAGATTAAAGGCGAGATCGTATTTGAGCCTGAAAATATCGATAGTTTTGTGCTTTTAAGAGCAGATAAAACCCCTACATATAACTTTGCTTGTGCGATTGATGATATGCTTGAGGGTGTAACGATGATTATTAGAGGCGAAGATCATGTAAGCAATACTCCAAAGCAAAATTTGATTAGAGAAGCATTAGGATATACTCAAGAGATAAGCTACGCCCACTTACCTATAATATTAAATAGCGAAGGCAAAAAGATGAGTAAAAGGGATAATAGCTCTTCTGTTAATTACCTTTTAAAGAAGGGTTATATGCCTGAGGCGATAGCCAATTATCTTATATTAATAGGCAATAAAACTCCGTGTGAAATTTTCACTTTAGAGCAAGCAGCTAGTTGGTTTGATATAACTAATATTTCACACTCGCCAGCTAAATTTAGCGAAGAGAAACTAGCTCAAATAAATAGAGAGCATATCAAACTTGCTAGTGATGATAGGCTAATTGAGCTTGGATTTAGCTCACCTGATTTGGCTAGATTTTATACTCAAGAAAGCAGCCTAATCCCTGAAATAATAGCTAAAATTGATGCTATTAATTTAGCAAAGATAATCCCACCGCAGTGGCAAAAAGAGGCAGATGAGATACGCAAAGTGATATTAAATATGCAAATTCCAAACAGCTTTGATGAGTTTAAAATTGTTATCTCTGATGAGACAAATTTAAAAGGCAAATCGCTATTTATGCCTCTTAGGCTACTTTTAACAGGCGCTCAGCACGGTCCTGAGCTTAAAGATCTATACCCATTAATCAAATCAGATATTAAGGAGATTGTAGCCAAATGAATGTTTTAACATATTTTATTATCTCTGTAGTTGATATTTTAGATATAGTTATTAAGGCCTATATGTTTGTCATTATCGCAGCAGCCCTTATAAGCTGGGTTAGACCTGATCCTTTTAATCCAATTGTCCAGCTACTATATCGCCTTAGCGCTCCAGCTTATGGGCTTATTAGAAAGCTTAAAATTCCAACGGCTTTTGGTGGAATCGATATAGCACCAATTATTATCTTGCTTAGTTTGGAGTTTATAAGTAGATTTGTATTAGGATATATTCGTGTTGTTGCTTATCAAATTTAGTCTATTTTTACTCTTTTTGGCTATGCCACTTTGGGCTGGAGTGCCAAGCTATGAGAAGTTAAAATCCTCTCCAAAAGGGCTGGTAAAAGACTATTATATATATAGATTTGCTAAAGAGAGTAAGGCTAGTAAGGCTGAGCTAAAAAAGCTTAGAACACAAATTTACCGCTATCAAGGTAGCATTAAGACGCTATTTGATAATAAATTAGGTGCTATACAAAAAAGTATAAATAACTGCTCTAAATATAATCTATCAAATATCGATAAAGCCGATGAAATGTGCCAAAATATGCTCCTTAGTATTAATTTTGTCAAATCCCTAAATCCTACGCAAAGAGCTGATTTATTTGAAAGATTAAAGATGGCAAATTCGAAATTTTTAAATTTCGTCCAAGGATTTAGCAAGGATGACCCACTAGCATACTATATTAAGATTGGTGATACTACTGGATATTTTAAATACTATTTTAACGCCAAGGATAAAGATGAATTTCTAAATAGATATAAATTGAGCCAAAAATTAATCGCAAATAGCATAAATCATTGGCAGTTTAAATCAATAGTTCAAGAATCTATAATTGGCAAGAAAAATGAAAAATTTAGAAGAGTATTACTAGAGGCTAATCCAAATTCTCTTAGTGGGGATATGGCGTTTTTGTTTGGATTAAATGCTATATTACTTTATGAAGATGAGAAGGCGGTTAAATTTTTTGAAGTGGCAGCTAAGAGATCAAAATTTGCTAGTAATAAAGATAATGCTAATTTTTGGATATATTTAATCACAAAAGATAAGGAGCTATTAAAAAGCATAGCAAATAGTGCTGATATAAATATTTATAGCCTTTTTGCTAGGGAATTTAGTAGCGATGAAAAGATCAAAATCGCAGTGCCAAAACCACCCACTAAAGAGCTATTAAAATATGATTACACAGATCCATTTACATGGCAAAGGACTAGAGAAAAAGTGGCAAATATGCCTAGCTCAGAGCTGATCTCATATGCTTCAAGATTTTATACTCAAAGCACCCTTGGAGAGTATAGCTATATAATGGAGCGAGCACATAATCATAAAATTCACTTCTATCCAATGCCATTTATGGAGTATATCGGCACTGATGATGTAAAGCGTCAAGCGTTGATTTTGGCTCTTGCTAGGCAAGAGAGTAGATTTGTCCCTAGTGCTATATCTACCTCATATGCACTTGGTATGATGCAGTTTATGCCATTTTTGGCTATAGACATTGCAGCTAAGCTTGGTATGAGCGGATTTGATATAGATGATATGTTTAAGCCGCAAATTGCCTATAAATTTGCTAATTTCCACTTAGATTACCTAGAGAAATATCTATACAATCCGCTATTTATAGCATATGCTTATAATGGTGGCATTGGCTTTACTAAGCGTATGTTGCTTCGTGGAGATCTATTTAATCGCAAGGGTGAGTATAGCAAATATGAGCCGTTTTTATCTATGGATTTAGTCCCATATGCTGAGAGTAGAATATATGGCAAGAAGGTCTTAGCAAACTATATAATCTACCTAGCAGCCTTAGGTAAAAGCACTAAAATATCGCACTTTTTTGACGCTACTTTGATTCCTGAGCTAAGCGATGGATTTAGGGATAAGCTAAGCTTTTAAACTTGCCTTATTTGGTATTCCAATAAAGCGATCTAGCTATTTTTTGAAATTTGAGCCTAGCTGTGGAGTTGTCATCTAGGGATATTTCTAGATTTAAAATATCTATATTTTGAGATGGGGTTGTGATTTTATAGTGATTGCTCCAAGGCAAATTTATAGATGTTAGATTAGTTAGGTTATCATCTGCGTTTAATTTTTGGAATTTTGAATTTACCGCATTGATATTTATATAATTTGGCGATATATTGGTTGGATAGATGGAGAGGATAAATACCTCGCTTCCTTCAAAATCGCTTACAAACTCGCCTTGATATATAGGATTTAGGTATGTAGCTACTAGCAAAATTCCATCTTTATCATACTTTTGCGTGTAGGCTAAAAGCTCATTTTTAAGATTTGCTTGTGAGTGTAAAGAGCTCTTGCCCCAGCACCCAGCAAAAACTAAAGCTATAAAAATTAGAGATAAATTTTTAATCATATTTTTGCCTTTTTTATTAAATTATACCATTTATATTTTTGATCTTTAAATTGTATTATATATATTTTACTAAAATATATTTTGAATTTATCTAAAAATTTACTTTTAAAAATCAATAATAATTTAAGTTGAATTTAGATATATTTTTTATCTAAAATATTTATGTCTTAAAAATATAATAATATGGAGAAAAATATGGAAAATTTATATGATGTAGTAGTCATCGGTGGTGGGCCATTTGGTATAGCTTCAGTAGTTGAGGCTAAAAGAGCAGGATTTGCTAATGTTTTATTACTAGAAAAAGGGGATAACCACTCTCAAACAATTCGCAAATTCTACAAAGATGGCAAACGGGTAGATAAGGTCTATAAAGGTCTTGATAGTGAGACAAAGGGTAGTGTAGAGTTCTTTGATGGGACTAAGGAGAGCACGCTAAACTATTTTGATAAACTTTTAGATGAAGGTGAGATTGAAGCTATATTTAACGCTGAGGTTGAAGGGGTTAAAAGAGATGGTGAAAATTTGGCAGTTACTACGGCAAAAGGCGTATTTAAGGCTAAAAATGTGATGATAGGTATAGGTAGAATGGGTAAGCCAAATAAGCCAGATTATAAAATTCCACCATCACTAATCCAAGTTGTAAATTATAATCTAAATAGCTGTAATTGCGGCGAAAAGATTATCGTAGTAGGTGGGGGAAACTCAGCAGCTGAGTATGCTGTGGATTTAAGCGGCTGTAATGATGTAACTCTAAATTATAGACGCCCGACTTTTACAAGATTAAACGATATAAATTTAGCCGCAGTAGAAGATAGTGCTAGAGATGGCAAATTGACCTTAAAATTAGGCGTAGATATTACTGGAATAGAAAATGATAATGGTAAGGTGTCAGTAAGCTATAGTGATGGAAGTGTCGTGGTTTATGATAGGATTATATATGCAATTGGTGGCTCAACTCCGGTTGATTTCTTACAAAAATGCGGCATAGAGTTAGATAACGATACCAAACCAGTTGTAGATGAGAATTTACAAACAAATGTCAAAGGACTGTATGTAGGTGGCGATATAGCTAGTAAAAATGGTGCTAGTATCGTCTCAGCACTAAATAATGCGCATAAAATTATCAATTATATAGTAAATAATAAGGCGTAGTAGTGAGTAAGATTTGGTATTTTCTAGTTGGTGCGTTGCTGGTTGGATGTGGTGATGAAAGGGCAATTAGCTTTAGTGATTTAAACTCTAGCGAGCAAGATAAATATATTTTAAAATCTAAATATGAGGCACTTTCTGATTATTTTTCGTGGTTGGAGCTTCGTGATTTTAATATTCAAAGTGATATGCTAGAGATACCAAATGATATAGATACCCTTAAAAAGAATTTAGAAGTCGCCATAACGGATAATAGAGTATTGCTTAGTGATAATGCTCAGTTAGTTAGGCAAAATTTGGAATTAGCCAAAGAGATAGAGAGCCAAAAAATAGCTATATCAAATGCCAATGAGAGCTCTAAAAATGCCTATAATGAGGCGATTAAGTCATCTCAAGCTCAGCACTATGATAATATAACTGAGCTAACAAAGAGAATTAATGAGCTTGAAGTTGATAGTGTTGAGAGCATTAAGAGATATGAGCAAAAGATAGTAGATTTAGAAAACAATATCGATAAGCTAAAATCGGAGTTAGAAAAAACCAAAACTATAGCTGATGAGAGGGTTAAAAATAGTGCTAATAAAGCTACTCAAGAGAGTATAAATCTACAAAATATCAATAAAAAATTAAGCGATGAATTAAATGCTTTAAAGGCTCAAAATTCTAAATTTAATGCTGAATTTAGTAGTAATTTAAATGCTAAAGATAAGGAGATAGAGAGCTTAAAATCTCAAATAAATAGTAAAAATGATGAGCTAAGCAAATTAATGCACTCTCAAACCTTAGCATTAATAGAGTTGCAAAACAAGAGTGCTAAGAATGTAGATGAGCTAAAATCAGAGATTGATAGACAAAGAAATGAGTATTTTGCCGAAATAAATAGCAAAAATGATCAGATAAAAAAGCTAAATTTAACTATTCAAAATTTAAATAATCAAAGAGATAAAGAGATAAAAAATATCGAAAATCAGATATTAAACAACTATAAAAAGAGTCAAGAAAATAGGGATAAACAGCTTAAAGATAGGTATGAAAACAGCCTAAAAGAGCAAAATATGACTATAGCTGGGCTTAATGCTAAATTAATAAATCAAGAGATAAATTATAAAAAAGAGTTAAAAAATAGAGAAAAAGAGTATAAAGACTCTATTTTGGATTTAAGAAAAATGGTTGAATTTAGTGCTATTGACGCAAATAAAAGTATGCAAAAAATCAGCAATCTACAAAGAGATGGGGCTATTAAAGATAAAGAGATAAAGGAGTTAAAAGATCAAATTTTAACTCTAAAAAGCGATATGAATAATAGCAAAAAGTTGGCAAATTATGAGCTATTAAATTCCAAAATCACAGAATTAGAAGTTCAAAATAGCCAGTTAAATTCCAAAATATTTGCCATAATCCAAAGTGCCAAAGAGGGCTTAGAATCAACTAAACAAACATACATAAAAGAGTTAGAAAACCAAAAAAAATATTATGAAGAGATGATAAAAAATATCAAAACCCAAGAGATAAATAGAGATAGCAATGGATCAGCTTGAGCTTTATCAGCTTAAAGATGGGTATAGATATAATAGCGATACTCTATTTTTATATGATTTTATAGGTAATAAACTAAAGGGCGAGATCTTAGATGTTGGTTGTGGATGTGGTATCTTAGGGTTTTTGGTTGCTCGTGATAATAAAATAAGCTTAAGTGGGATTGATATTGAGCCTTTAAATATTGAGATTAGTAGGCATAACTCTAGGATAAATGGTATTAAAGCAAATTTTATAGTTGGCGATTTTGCCGAGTTTAGAAGTGAGGTTAAATTTGATTTTATCATATCTAATCCCCCATTTTATCA
Source organism: Campylobacter porcelli (assembly GCF_002139855.1). Lineage (NCBI taxonomy): Bacteria > Pseudomonadati > Campylobacterota > Epsilonproteobacteria > Campylobacterales > Campylobacteraceae > Campylobacter > Campylobacter porcelli. The sequence goes on along the minus strand of NZ_CP018789.1, from coordinate 1,009,648 downwards.
CGCAAATGTGATTAAGAGTCAAAATAGCCATATAGCAAGATCTAGATACTCAAATTCTCTTAACTTGGAGCAATTTTTGGCTAGTTGTAATCGCAATTTAAAGCCAAAAGGGGTTTTATATTTTTGTTATGATGCTAAGCAGATTAGAGAGATTTTTGCTCTATTTGATAAATTTAAGATGAATGCTACTAAGCTTAAATTTATCCATTCTAAGCATAATCAAAGTGCCAAATTAGTGCTAATTGAGAGTAAAAAAAGTAGCCGCTCTATGTGCGAGGTGGTGCCACCTTTGGTTGTTTTTGATAAAGATGAGTTTAGCATAGGGGCAAAAGAGATTTTTAAAAAAGCAAATACTATAAGCAAGGTTTATGAGTGATAAAGCAAGATGGGTTTGATTATGAGTTTAATCCTAGCAAGTGCGATGAGTGTGGTGGCAGGTGCTGCACTGGAGAGAGCGGATATATATGGATTGATGAGGGCGAGATAGATGAGCTTAGCAGATATTTAGGGTATAAATCAGAGCTAGTTAAAGAGATATTTTTAGAGAAATTTGGCAATAGATATAGCATTAAAGAAAAGCCATACCAAAATGGCTTTGCTTGTATGTTTTTTGATGAAAAAAACAAAAATTGCTCCATATATGAGTATCGGCCAAAGCAGTGTAGGAGCTTCCCATTTTGGGAGCATTTTAAGAGTAATTTTAAAGAGCTGGAGATGGAATGTATTGGCGTAAAGCGATTGTAGCTTTAGCATTTGTATTGTATGGTTGTGGCGGTATAGAGCCAAATTTTGGCCCTATTTATCAAGCTAAGCCAAATGGTGATTTGGATATAATGAATGCTTATTTTATGATAGAAAATGGCGATACAAGCAAAGCTAGTGAGATATTTTATACTCTTTATAAAAATAGCGGTAATGAGCTATTTTTAAAAGAAGCAGCTAGATTGGCTTTGAGTGCTAGATCAAATTTATTATATCAGATAATGGGTGAATTAAATGGAAATGACGCTCAAACTTTAAGGCTAAAGATTAGCTATGCTATATTAATTTATGAGCTAGATGAGGCTAAAAAATTAGCTTTAAAGCTCATAAAAATGGATAAAAGTAGCCAAAATTATATATTATTAGCCAATATATATGCTTTTGAAGATGATATAAATAAATCAATTGAGTTATACAAAAAGGCTTATGAAATCGATAAAAGCGAAGATAATATGATACGAGTTATCACTATTTTTAATGATTTTTTAGGCGATAGCAAGAGTGCTATAAGGATAGCTGATGATTGGGTTAGGCAAAATGGCTGTTCTAGTAGGGCTTGTTATATTTTATTAGATTTATACTCAAATTCATCTGATTTTGATAATATGGTGCGAATATATGAGAAGTTGTATTTAGAAAATGAATCTACTCAATATTTAGTAAATGCCCTTGAAGTGCATCTTTATCAAGGGGATTATCAAGGGGCTAAGAGATTGCTTAAAAAGTATGAATTTAACGATGATTTGCTATCTCAAATTTACGCTCAACTTGGTGAGTATAATGAGGCTTATGAGGTTGCTAAAAGGCTATTTGAGCTTACAAATAGTGTTGAATATAAAGCCAAAATGGCAATATATAAGTATGAATTAAGCAAAACAAAAGAGCTAAAGCTTATAATTAATCTCTTTGAAGAGTCTGTTTATAAGCTTGAAAATCCCGTGTATTATAACTATTATGGCTACTTGCTAATAGATCATAATATTGATGTGAAAAAGGGATTAGAGCTAGTTTTAAAGGCTCATTTTCTTGATTTTAAATCTGCTTATATTATAGACTCTGTGGCGTGGGGGTATTATAAGCTTGGGAATTGCGATATGGCTATGGAGTGGATAGAGAAAATCGGCGCTAAAGATTTAGAGCAAGGGGAGTTTAAAATTCATTATGATAAGATTAAAAAGTGTATAAAAGGCAAAAGATGATATTAAAGCAAATTATAGATAAAACCAAATTTGAGCTTCAAAACCAAAAACAAAAGCTCCCTTTTGATATTTTACAAAGAGCCATAAGTTACTCACGCACTCCGCTAGATCCATTTAAAATGCTTAAAGATGGGATAAATATCATAGCTGAAGTCAAAAAGGCAAGCCCTAGCAAAGGGGTTATAAGAGATGATTTTGATCCGTTAAAAATAGCCTTAGAGTATGAAAGAGCCGGAGCGTGGGCGATAAGCGTTTTAACTGAGCCATACTATTTTTTAGGAAATATTGAGTATTTGGGATTGGTGCGTAGATTTGTGAATTTACCTTTGCTTAGAAAAGATTTTATCATAGATAAATATCAGATCGCTCAAGCTAGAATTTATGGTGCTGATATGATTTTATTAATCGCTAAGGCTTTGGATATAAAGAGTTTAAAAGAGCTATCAGATTATGCTAATGAGCTAAATTTAACAGTATTGATGGAGATTCATGACGAAGAAGATTTAGAAAAAGCTCTACAAACTAATGCTAAGCTAATAGGGATAAATCATAGAAATTTAGAGACATTTAAGATGGATATGGAACTTAGCTTAAGGCTAAAAGAGCAGATTAAAGATGATAGAATTGTGGTGGCTGAGAGTGGATTATACTCATATGAGCAAATTTTAAATTTAAATCAAAATGGCATTAAAGGCTTTTTAATTGGTGAGCATTTTATGCGTCAAGATGATATTTATCAAGCTGTAATGGATATAAGGGGCGCTAGATGAGAGATGAGTTTGCTCCTTGGAGGGCGCAGTATTTTGCTCGTCCAAAAGATAGCCAGTGCGTATTTTGCAAGATTGCTAGTGAGAATAGAGATAGTGAGAATTTCGTGCTATTTAGGGCTAAAAACTGTTTTGGCGTGATGAATAGATACCCATATACTTTGGGTGAGTTTATGGTAATTCCTTATAAGCATATAGATAATATCGAGAGCTTAGATACTCAAATTTGGCTAGAGATGAGCCAAATAGTCCAAATCGGCGTAGCGGTTTTAAAAAGAGTTTTAAATGCTAGTGGCGTTAATATCGGTATGAATTTAGGAGCAGCCGCTGGTGCTGGTATAGCTGAGCATATACATTATCATCTTGTGCCAAGGTGGGAGAGGGATACAAATTTCATAACAACCATAGGATATACTAGAGTTCATGGCGTTCCATTTATGGAGCAATTTGAGAGTTTAAGAGATGAATTTAAAAGGCTAAGTAGTGAAAATTCTATTTTCTCCAAGTGAGAGTAAAAAGCCAACCCCAAATCCACTTGATCTTGCTTCATTATCGATAAATTGCGATAGAGATGAGATTTTAAAGAGTTATTATGATATATTAAATAGTGGTGATGAGACTACTTTAAGCAAGATATTTGGGGTAAAAAGCAGCAAAGATATTGCTAATATAGTAGATCTATCTAGTAAAAAACTCTATCACAAAGCTATACAAATGTATGATGGCGTGGCATATGATGCTTTGGATTATCTAAATTTAGATGAAAAATCAGCTAAATATATAGATGAGAATTTATTGATATTTTCTAATTTATATGGTGTTTTAAGAGCTGGGGATTATGCTAGGTTTTATAAGCTAAAGCAAGGTCAGATGGTTGCTAATATAGATAGCATAAAATATTATAAAGGTCGCCTTGATAGGGCTTTAGATGAGTTTTTAGATGGTGATGATATAGTGGATCTTAGGGCTGGATATTATGATAAATTTTACACTATTAAATCTCCATATATGACTATGAAATTTCTAAAAAGTGGTAGAGTTGTTAGCCATTTTGCTAAGTATTATAGGGGGCTTGTTTTGCGTCATTTGGCACTAAATGGGGCTGGTAGCTTTAATGATTTGATGCAGATTAAATTCCCAAATCTAAGCTTAGTTAGCATTATAAAAACTAAATTAAAAAGTGAATTAATCTTTGAAATTAATAGCGATTAGATCAAAATTATTCAAAATAGGGTATAATTTTAGTTTAAGGAGATATTTATGAAAATTTTATATAGTAATCAAGCAAATTTTAAAGATGAATTTGACGCATTAGTAAATCGCTCAAATATGGATATACAAGGCGTAATGCCTATTGTAAATGGTATTATTGATGATATTAAAAAGCATGGAGATGAGGCTTTAAAAGAGCAAATCGCTAAATTTGATAGGTGGGAAGTAAATAATAATCTAGCTATAACTACTGATGAGATGAAAAGTGCTTATGAGGCTTTAGATAGTGAGTTAAAAAGTGCTTTAGAAATAGCGTATAAAAGAGTTAAGAGCTATCACCAAAAGCAAGTAGAAAAATCTTGGATAGATTTTGAGCCTAGTGGCGCACTACTTGGTCAAAAGGTCACCCCAGTAGATAGAGCAGGGCTATATATCCCAGGTGGCAAAGCAGCCTATCCTAGCTCTTTAATAATGAACGCAGTCCCAGCAATAGTAGCTGGAGTTAAAGATATAGTAGTTTGTACTCCAGCTGTTGGCGGGGTGGTAAATTCACTACTACTTGGGGCTATGCATCTTTTGGGTATTAAAGAGGCTTATAAAGTAGGCGGTGCTAGTGCGATTGCTACTATGGCGTATGGGACTAATAGTATTAAAAAAGTAGATGTAATTACTGGGCCAGGAAATATCTATGTAGCAACGGCTAAAAAGATGGTTTATGGTGATGTAAATATAGATATGATAGCAGGGCCAAGCGAAATAGGCGTAATAGCCGATGATAGTGCTAATCCTGCCCACATAGCCATTGATTTGCTAAGTCAAGCTGAGCATGATGAGATAGCAAGTAGCTTTTTAATCACTTTTAGCGATGAGTTTGCTACTAAGGTTAATAGTGAAATTCAAAGATTATTGCCAAATTTAAAAAGATATGAAATAGCAAAAGCAAGTATAGAAAATAAAGCCGCCATAATCGTAGCTCGCGATATGAATGAGTGTGTGGAGCTGATGAATGAGCTAGCTGTGGAGCATTTAGAGATAGCTTGTGATAATGCGTATGATTATTTACCACACATTAGACACGCTGGGGCGATATTTTTAGGTCATTATACTCCTGAGGCTATAGGGGATTATTTAGCTGGTCCAAACCACACGCTACCAACTGGGGGTAGTGCTAGATTTTTCTCCCCTTTAAGCGTGAGTAATTTTATCAAAAAAAGCTCTATAATCTCTATGAATAAATGTGCTATTAGTGAGCTTAGCAAGGCTTGTATGGCTCTAGCTGATGCTGAGGGGCTAGAGGCTCATAAGCTTTCAGTTGAGTTTAGAATTTGATTTTATCTATCATGCGTGGCTTGGATATTGATATAGTCATGCTTGATAGCTCCACCATCTAGCCAGTAGTGATTTTTCTCTATGGCTAGTATCTTTAGACCAGCTTTTTGCATAAGCTCTTTAATCATATCTAGATTATAAAATGTAAAAATCAACCCCTTATGGGTATGCTCTGTAATCTCATATAAATTCTCGCCAATTAGCTTTGCATCGCTCTTTAGGCTATCATCTGTGGATATGAAATTTATTAATATTTTGCCATTTGGATTTAGATGGGGTTTTAGTGATTTTAATAGATTTAAAGCAACATTTGGAGTATATAAATAGGCTATCTCCCAAGCTACTATCGCATCAACTTTAATATCTTTTAAAATTTCATTAATATCTCTATTTTTATTGCTATATAGCTCTAGTGTGCCACCACGACTATTTATGATATGCTCTAATCTTGATTTGGCTAAATCAAGTGGCTTTTGGTTAAGATCAACTCCTATTAATTTAGTAGCCCCAGCCTTGCTAAAGCACTCTAAATGCCTACCATTAGCACAGCCAAAGTCTAGCACACTTTTAAATTTATTCTTAAAGGCAAAACGAACAACAAACTCACTAGGGTAAATTCTATCCCCGCTTAATACCAAATCCTCCCATAATTCAAAGTGCTCTTTATAGTCATTTACGCTATTTATCATTAAATTTCCTTTATACTTTCTTAGCTTCTATAATATGCCATGAGTTTATAATCTTGCCATTATCAGTAGTAAATCTCTCACTATCTATGCTTATAATCTCTAAATTCGCACTCTTATAAATTGCCTTTATATCATCTAAATTTGGGATATAGTATAGCATTCCTTTGTGGCTATCTCTTTGTATTATGAATGTATCTTTTTGTATCTCTTTGCCATCGCCATATAAGGAGTCATCTTGCGCTCTCCAGTTAGCTATAATTTTGCCACCGCTTTTTAATATATCTGCAAATTGCTTAAATATACTACTTGTTACATAATTAGCATTTATTAGAGTTATTCCCCAGCAGACTACGCAGTCTAGATCATCTCTTTTAATTAGCTCTTTTAAATTTATATTTTGATTATTTTGGTGTAAGGTTATATTATATTTTTCGCATCTTTGATTAGCTATTTTTAGTGCTGAGGCGTTACAATCTACGCCGATTATCTCCTTAATCCCAGCCCTAGCTATCATCTCTAAATGCCTACCATCGCCACAGCCAAAATCCAGTATGCTATTAAATTTACTTCTATTAGCATAGATATATCTAGTTAGATACTCATTAGGATATAGTAGCATTGAGTTTGATATGTGTTTTTCCCATAGTTTATAGGAGTGTTCTTGAGCTTTTTGTATCTCATTCATTGATTTTCCTTTTAAAATTTGATATTAATTCTTGAGCGTTTATTAGACATTGCTCTTTTGAGTTTGCTTCTATTATAGCATAGCCTCTACTCATTATACTAGCACCATCTACGACCTTAGTAAGAGTAGAGCTGATATTACACTCATACTCTATAATTCCTAAGCTATCTTTAAGCAAGGCAAAATCAGCCTCTATCCAATCCCCTTCAAAATCAAAATATCGTATTATTGTATTTTTCCTAAATTTTGGTTTAAGGCTATATGGTAGATTTAAGCTATGATTTATCCACTCTTTAGTAGGATTTATCCCAGTTGTAATCTCTATAAATTTGCTTAGATAGTGTCCGCTTGGACGAGTAGCTATCTCAATTATAAATGGCTTACCATCTTTAGTGATGATAATGTCAGCGTGTATCAAGGTACTATCTATATTTAATTTATCTATAATCTCTTGCATATACTCACTTACGCTAGGGATCTCATCTGTGCTGATATAGGCTATAGCTTGTCTATATGGTATAGGCGTTATGAGCTTTTCTCTTAGTAAAATGTGATTAAATTTACCATCCATTACGGCTGCGTCGATACCATACTCTACGCCATCTATAAACTCCTCTATCAAAAAATCCTCTTGTTTGAATTTCTCATTTTTTAAAATATTTTTAAGTTGATTTTTTGTAGAAATAACCAAGGTATCTCTACTACCGCTACCAAATCTTGGTTTTATAATAATGGGAAATTTAAACTCATTTAGATCTAAATCAGGCTTAAATAGGGAGAAATTAATCTCTCTTAAATTTCTCATATTTAAGCTTACCCCCCCCCAATTTTTAGGCGAGTTAAGGGCGTGAGCAAATTTGAGTTTATCAGTGCATATATCGGCTATATCGTAGCTAAAGCCACTTAAATTATAGTAATCATTCAACGCTCCAATGCTAATTAGACAGCGACCAATTAGCGTTGGCAAGATTAAATTTGGGATAAATCCATCGCTATTTAGCTTAGAGATTATAAGTTTTGGCTGTGATATATCAACTATATAGGAAATATCAGCTTCTCTAAGCCCCAAAGCAGACGCATCTCCATCAAATGCTATGACCTTTAGACCAAGTTTTTTGGCATATCTTATAGCTATTAAACTCTCACTACCAGCTCCAATTGCTAAAGCGATTTTGCTTTTATCCACATTTTGCCTTAAATTTTTGTTGAATTATAGCTAAAATCGGTTAAATTTAGAATTCTTACGCATTAATTGACTATTTTTTGCTATATTTTATTGTAAATTTAAGTGATATTAAATGTAGTAAATTTCTAGTTTTGATAATATTAGTAATGATTATCAAAATTTATAATAAATTAATATTTCTTTTGTTATTATTTTGCTTTTAATAATTATTATTAAGGATAAACTTATGTTTAACAGACTTTTTTTGTAGCTGTAGCTACTGCTTTAGGGGGGGGGTAGCACTACAAGCTAATGATGTGGCAGTGCTGGATAAATCTGTAGTTTCAGATAGCGGATTTGCTCAAAGCATCAAAGACGCCCCAGCTACAATTAGCATTATAGGTGGCGATGAAATTCAAAATCGCCCCATAAGAGATCTAGGCGATATAGTCCAAGATATTCCAGGCGTTAGCACCGAGATTAGCAAGACGGGCTCTTCTTCTATAAAGATGCGTGGTATGGCTAGTAAATATACCCTTATACTAGTAGATGGTAAGCGAATTAATATGGATGCTGCCTTTGATGGTAATGGATTTGACTCTACTAGTGGATTTTTGCCTCCGGTTTCTATGATAGAAAAAGTTGAGGTAATTCGCGGCCCAGCATCGCTTATTTATGGTTCAGATGCTATGGGTGGAGTTATAAATATAATTACTAAGAAAAACGCTGATAAAGCATCAGCAACAATATCTTTAGAGACAAGATTACAAGAGCATCACAATACTTGGGGTAATATGTATGGCTTAAATGGTAATGTATTTGCTCCACTTGGGTATGGATTTACCCTTAGTTTGCGTGGTAAGTATTATGATAGCGGTCAAAATAAATTTTATAAAAAAGATATTCCAGGATATGTAGATACTAGGTCAAACAACCCATACACTTCACATAGTCCAACTGGATATGTAAATTACTCATTAGGCGGTAAGCTTAATTATGATATTGATGGGGCAAATTCAGTATATTTAGATAGCGAGTATGGATTTCAACGCCTAGGCAGCTTAAATACAAGTAGTAGCCAAATCACAGCTGTGCGTGAATACCATAAATATGATAACTCAATCGGGCATAGTGGTGAGTATCAATGGGGCAAAACTAACTCATATATCCAATACGCCCTAACAGAAAAAATCCCACACATAGTATCAAATGTCGGAGATGAAAAAGGGGTGAAAAACAGAGCCAATAGGGTAGTGCATGATAATTTCATAATAAGCAATCAAAATATGATGAATTTTGATTATAACAATTATGGCTCATTGATTTTAAATTTTGGACCATATTTATCATTTGAAAATTTAGATAACCACCAAACAAACTATAGTGCCAATCAATACACAATCGCTGGCTATGCTGAGGGAGAGTATCTATTTAATGAGTATATTAGCACTACTTTAGGCGGTAGGGTTAATCATATAAGAACTTATGGGACATTTTTTAACCCAAGAGCATATTTGAATGTATATCCAACTGATTTGCTTACTTTGAAATTTGGTATTAGTAGCGGTTTGAAAGCTCCAGATTTAGGTAGTAGATATGATAGATATTACTCTACTGATACCACAACAGATAGATATGGCAATAATGGACTAGATGTAGAAAGAACATTAAGCTATGAATTAAGTGCTATATATGAGTGGCTTTGGGCTGATATTAGTGCTACTGCGTATTATACTCAATTTAACGATGCTATATCAACTCAAACATATCAAAGCGGTCAGCAACTACCAAATGGATATGGAATTTGTGGAGCTTATGGTGGAAGCACATGCTCAATATATGAAAATGTGGATGAGGCCGTGTCAAAAGGCTTTGAGCTAGGGATTAAGTCTAAACCTCTTTTTGAAAATATAATCCCAAGGGGAATTTACGCTGATTTCTCATATGGATATACTAAAACAGAGAAAAAAGCGGACAAAACAAAGGAAAAGCTCTAAATGATATTCCACTTCATAACCTATCTACTAAGCTATCATATAAGGCAAAAAGCTGGGATGCATATCTTAGATGGAGTGCAAAGCTAAAAACTCTAACAGATAACGCAAATATCGCTAACTCTGGCGTGGGTGATTATTTTAAAGATATGCATGTGGTTGATTTGGGGGCAAATTATAAATTTAGCAATGGAATTACCATTGGTGCGGTTATTAATAACTTGCTTGATGAGAATTTTGTAGATTATGTTACATATACTAGCGGTAGAGGACTATCATACACAAATCAATATCAAAGAATAATTCCTGGTAGAAATTTCTGGCTAAATGTTAGAGCTGATTTTTAATTAAGGCAAATTTTAATACTTTAGTAGTAAAATTCAGCAAATAACAAAATAAAGGAGTATGAGATGAAGATAAATGACTACTCAAATAGTATGCAAAATTACTATCTAAATAACGCTCAAAATAGTGCAAATAAGGCTTTAGATAATATCTCTGCAAATCGTGCTATAAGCGGTAGTGATAGTGCTAATATGGTTATAGCAAATGCACTTTTAAGCAATGCAAATGCCATCTCTCAAGGCGTTAGCAATGCAAATGACGCAATTGGGGTATTACAGATTGCTGATGGTGCGTTGCAAAATTTAACAAGTGGTGCTGATAGATTAAACGAGCTTTCAATTCGCTCAACTAGTCTAGCAATGGATAGCAATGCAAGATCAGCCATCACAAGTGAGGCTGAAGCACTAAAAACCTCTATGCAAGATACCTTAAATTCAACTAGCTTTAATGGCAATAATATCTTTGGTTCAACTTTAAATTTTCAAACTGGAAACTCTGAGACTAGAATTTCATTAAACGCTCCAAATATCAGCTCAATCGATATTAATTCTCAAGATAGCATAGCTGCTTTTAGAGATAGTGTTAATGCTATGAGAACTGATATAGGAAGCACCCAGCAAGGTCTTTTGAGCAACATTAATTCTAGTATCACAGCGGCAAATTCAGCCAGAGCTAGTGAATCACAACTTCAAAACAATGATGTGGTAAAAAATTTAAGTGATTTAAATAGATCAAATTTACAAATCAATAGCACAACTTTAGCTGCTGCTCATAATATGAGCCTTTTAGCACAGCAAGTCTCATCACTTCTAAGATAAGTAAGATAGCCATCTTGGCTATCTTATATCATATATTCTATATTATCTACTTCGCCGTTTATTAGCTTGTATATTACTGATTTTAGCTCAAAATATTTTGGAGTATTTGGGGTAAATTTGGGATTTTTAATCTCTTTTATTATCTTGCCATTATGTAAAACGACAATCTTATCACCCAAAAGTATAGCCTCATCTATATCGTGAGTTACAAATATTACTTGCTTGTTTTTAGTTAGATCCTTAAGCTCATTTTGTAAATTTGCTCTAACTACTGGATCTAAAGCACTAAATGGCTCATCTAAAAATAGCACTTGCGGATCTAATGCTAAAGCCCTAGCTATAGCTACTCTTTGGCATTGACCGCCACTTAGTGAGTGGGGATATTTTTTAGATATATTTCCCAACCCAACTAGGCTAAGATACTTTTTAGATATATTTTCTAGTTTATTTTTATCCTTTATCCCAGAGCATTTTAGAGCAAATTTGATATTGTCTTCTGCGTTTAGCCACGGCATTAGCGAGTAGTGTTGCATTATGATTTGTCTATCTTTAGAGCTTGGGATTTGATTTTTAAACTCAGAATTATCAAATTTAATACTCCCACTATCAAAACTCTCAAGTGAGCTTAATATCTTTAAAATTGTGCTTTTGCCACTTCCACTAGCCCCTAAAAGAACGCAAAACTCACCATCATCAACACGCAAATTTATATCATGAAGAACGCAAATATCTTTAAAAGATTTTTTTAAATTACTAATTTCTATCATAGCCATACTTCCTTGATACTACTTTTTCTATATAGCCAAATATAGCATTTATCGCCATTCCTATAACGCCAATTGTGATGATAGTAGCTATTAAAATATCAATTCTAAGCTGATTTCTACTATCTATGATGATATATCCAAGCCCAGTTTGAGCCCCTAGCATTTCGCCAACGACTAAATTTATCCACGCTAGAGCTGCTGCTAATCTAAGGCTAGATATAAGGGATAAAAAGCTAGATGGAAATATCACGCTTTTTAAAATTTGCCACCTTGATGCGCCAAAGTTTTTAGCCACTATAATCAGCTCACTAGGAACATCTTTAATGGCTTTTGTAGAGAGCAAAACCATAGGGAAAAAGACAGAGTAGGCTATGATAAATATAGTTGGCAAATCTCCAATCCCAAAGATGATTAATATCATAGGAACCCACGCTATAGGAGAAATGGGACGCAAAAGGTTAAATAATGGATCAAATGCCTTAGCGAATTTGGGATTAAACCCAAATATAAAGCCAATTAAAATACCAAAACCCACACCAAATATTAGCCCCAAAACATATCTATATAAAGAGTCGATTATCCCTATTTGAAGGCTATTATTAGCTATTATTAGCCTAAATGCCTCTATAGTTTGAGCTGGTGATGCGACAAGATCTGAGCTTAAAAAATGCCACAACAATATCACTATAATCAAAACTAATATTTGATAGATATATCTCATATTTGCTCCACCAAATAGCTATCTATATCTAGATTTTTTAGCCCATCATTAGCTAAATTTTGTGATATTAAAAACTCTTTTAAGGCTATTAAATCCTCTTTTTTAACCCTTAAATCATTATAAGATACTATATTTTCTTCTACAATTTTGCTGATGATATTAGCATCTTGGGCTAGGATTTTTGAGCCTATTATGGCAGCTTCTTTTTGGTTTTTTTCTATGAAATTCGCAGCTAATTTAAATGCCTTAGTTAGCTGGTCTGCTATATTGGAATTTGCTAACTCACTAGAGTAGTTTAGTAAGCAGCAAATATGATCTGGCGTAATATCCTTGCTTAATATCAAATTTCTAGCTCCTCTTTGGACACCAAGCTGTCCAAAAGGCTCAGCGACGATATATCCATCAATTCTATTTGTCAGCAAGGCAAAAGGCATTTCAGTAGGTGCCATATCTACTAAATTTACCTCTATATTGTGCTTGCTTAAAAGCTTGTGTAAGATATAGTAGTGGCTAGAAAATCTCGATGGAATCGCTATATTTTTGCCTTTTAAATCATCAATTGTTTTAATGCTCTTATTTACCACTAAAGATGAGCCGTTTTTGTGAGCGGCCATAATGGCTTTTATATCCACACCGCTACCCTTTAGCATAAGTCCAAGTGGAGCTAGTAAAAAGGCCGCATCAATCGCCCCAGCCCTTAAAGCCTCGCTTAAATCAGCCCAACTAGCAAATTTAATAGGAGTTATACTAAACTCATCACTGCTAAAAATATCTTTAGCAATTATGATTAAGTGGTCGCAAATCGGCAGATATCCTATCTTAATACCTTTTTTAAATTTAGAATTTGCCACACTCTTAGTGGTGCTAAGAGCCAAAAAACCAGCTAAAAATCCAAGTGCGTATCTTCTATTCATATCTTATCCTTTTTATAATTTATCTCGCCATGATTTTATGCAGCCAAAACCAGCTTTTATTTGAGCTATCTCTTTTAAAAGGTGCTTTATGCTAGGCGTTACTATAAGAACGAAGTTGCCCTCTCTTTGAAGTCTTGCTACATGGGATTTCTCAAAATACCCCTTAGTCCCGCAAAACAGGACCGCCGCATTTGTGACCTTTTGAGTTAGAAGTGAGCCTTCAAGCCTTGCTTTTAAAATTTCAATTGGCTCTATACCATTTACATCTTTTGATATAAGCTTAATTTTATCTAAAAGATTGCTAAATTCGCCCTTTAGCTCATCTAAATTTATATTTAAATATGAGTTTATATCGGCGTGAGTTTTGTTTGATTTTTCTATCTCATCTAGAGCAGCTGATATTATCCCAGCGGCTATGCCTGTTTGTAAGATTATAAATCCTGGCGTTATTTTGATTAGATACTCATATATATTTGTGGCTAAAATATCGCTATGGCTTAAAAAATAATCTTTAATAACCACGCTTTTAGTAGCTGAGCCCTCAAGTGCGGCGTATTTGATATTTGATTTTAAGGTGGCGTTTTTACCAACTCTTATCACACCCATTACAGGATTATTATCTTCATCTATGGCTATAGCGCCAAATATGCTATCTTCAGTGATATTTGAGACCCAAGGAAGGGTGCCATTGATGATATATCCGCCTTCAACTTTTTTAGCACTTAGATGGTTTTTCTCTATCCCAGCAAAGGCCTTCATAGGATTTGATAGTGCAGTACCGCCTAAAATTTCACCACTATATAGCTTTGGTAATAGCTCGTTTTTTAGCTCTTGATTATCACTATTTATCAAGTAGTAGATGATTGCAAATTGGCACCACATGCAAAATCCACTTGTCCCACAAATATTTGAAATTTTAGCTATATTTTCAATAGCTTGATATATATCAGCTCTAGATTTCAAAACGGCAAAATCGCCATTTTGAGCTATTTGCTTTAATAACTCTTTTGGGTAAATTCCATCTTTATCTATGGAGTGTGCTAATTTTTCTAATTGTTGTAGTGCCATTTTGCATCCTTTTATTTAACTTCTAAATTTACATTTCTAAGCAAGGTATTTGCAACCGGTGAGTATTTTAAAGCGTGTGCTATTAGTGCGTCTTGTTTAGCCTTATCAGCGTTGCTTTCTAATATCACATTTACTCTTACATCTGTAAATCCAAGTGGCTTCTCGCTTAGATCGCCAGTTCCCCAAACAGCAGTTATATTTAGATCACCTTCAAGCTCAACTTCAAGCTTTGTGATAACTATATTTTGAGCGATCGCATTTGCGTGAATTCCTACTGCTATACAACTTCCAAGAGCGGCTAAAACAGCTTCGCTAGGATTTGGTGCGGTATCTTCTCCAAGAAGTGTTGGCGGCTCATCTACGATATATGCAGGTAGATTTCTTATATAGTTTGCATGGCGGAATTTTCCCTCTGCGACTGTGCGACATTTAAGTGTCTTTATAACATCTGGATTCTCTTTTCCAGCTTTGATTAAAGCCTCTAAACCAGCCTTATCAATTGGGTCTAGTCTAGTGCAAGCATTTATAGCACAATTTGCCATTTTGTCTCCTTTATTTTAAAATATAGTAAAAAGATATATTTATCTTTTAATATAGCAATTATATCAATAAACTAGATATTTGTCAATATAAAGTAATTAAATATATATTTAAATTATATAAATTAAATTTAATTTAAAAAATCAAATTTACCACTAAAAGCCCCTTAAAATGGATAGATTTAAGGCAAAATTAGTATAATTGAGCTTTAAATTATTTTTGTGAGAATTTATGGAAGAGCTATTTGAAAAGTTAGATTTAACCGAGTATTTGAGTGCGTATAATGGATTTTTAGCTAGACCTAAGCCGCTTTTTATCAGTGGCGATAGTAAGGCAAATTATGAGAAAATAGAGGAGATTTCCCAGCTTAATCTAAAGAGTCCAAAAGAGGTAGCAAATTTAGATGAAGCGCTAATGCGAATATCCAAACAAGCTATTTTACACATTAGCGAGATATATGAATTTAGCAAGATTATAGAGTATTTTAACTATCTAAAATCTCAAAATTTTGCTCCTAAGATGCGTGGTTATTTAGATAAGATTGAAATTCCATCTAGCATTGATAAAATTTGTGAGTATTTTGATGAAAATGGGGAATTTAAAGAGAGCATTGATGAGCGTTTAATATCGATAAATGAGGCCTACAAAAATAAAAAACAGCAAATAGATGAGAGTTTAAAAAGGCTAATTTATACAAAAAGCATAAGCCCATATCTAGTAGATACGCAAATTCACTATGTAAATTCAAATGAGGCTCTTTTAGTTCGTGGTGGATTTAACCACGCTTTAAAAGGTGCGGTAATAGCTAGAAGTAGTAGTGGATACTTCTATATTTTGCCTGATATTGTAAGCAAATTAAAGAGCGAACAGAGCGATTTATTAGATAAAAAAGAGGAAATTTTATTTGAATATGCTAAGGCAATTAGTGCGATTTTTAATAAAAATTTGCCATTTTTAAAATTTATAAATTCAGCCTTTGATTATGTAGACAGCTTGATTGCTAGGGTGAGCTTTGCTAAGAGTAGGGATTATAGCTTTATCTTAGCTAACTCTAGTAAAGATATAATTTTAAGCGAATTTGCCCATCCAGCGCTTAAAAATCCAAAGCGAGTAAGCGTGGATTTTCGTGGGAAAATTCTCTTAATCACTGGGGTTAATGCTGGCGGTAAAAGTATGCTATTAAAGAGCATAATGAGTGCTGCAATGCTAGCTAAATACCTACTTCCAATGAGTATAAATAGTGCTAAATCTAGCATTGGTAGCTTTAAGGAATTTCAAGCAATAATCGAAGATCCGCAAAATTCTAAAAATGATATATCAACTTTTGCTGGTAGAATGCTTGGATTTGCTAAGGTTTTATCTAAAAAACAGATATTAATTGGAGTTGATGAGATAGAGCTAGGAACGGACTTTGAAGAGGCTGCTAGTCTATATAGTGTATTGCTTCAGACAATGATGAAAAATGATATAAAGATGGTTATCACCACTCACCACAAACGACTTGCTATGTTGCTAGCTAAAAATAGCGAAGTTGAGCTAATAGCCGCACTTTATGATGAGACAAACTCACGCCCAAAATATGAATTTTTAAAAGGCATTATAGGCAAATCTTACGCTTTTGAGACTGCTAGTAGATATGGAATTCCAGCAAATATCGTAGCTAGTGCAAAGAGTGCTTATGGCGATGATAAAGAGAATTTAAATGAGATGATTTCTAAGGCTATAAATTTAGAATTAGAGTTAAAATTAAAGCTTAAAAGCACAGAAGAAAAAGAGTTAAGATTAGATGAGTTATTAAATGAGGCTAAAGAGGCTAAAATCAGAGCTGATGAGACGCTAAGAGCTAGATTAAGCTCATTAGAAAATGAGTTTTATAAGGCTATAAATGAAGCTAAAAGAGGCATAAATCTCAAAGATATAAAAGATAAACAAAGAAGCTTAAATAGCGCAAATTCCATAGCAAAGGCTATCCAAAAGCCTGAGATTATAAGCCAGCCTTTAGAGTTAAAAGTAGGCGATAGGGTAAAATATGATAAGATTAAAGGGGTGGTTTTAAGCCTTAGTAAAAATCATGCAATTATAGATAGCAATGGGGTTAGCTTTAGAGTGCCAATATCGCTTTTAAAGCTTACAAATCAACCACTTAATAACCCAAAAAGTGTAAATATAAGCTTGTCTAGCCCTAAATCAGCTAGTGTGATGATTGACCTTCATGGTCTTAGGAGTGATGAGGCTACTGATAGATTGGATAAATTTATCTCTGATGCGTTAATAGCGGGATTTGATGAGGTTTTAATAAAGCATGGCATTGGCACAGGAAAATTAGCTTATGCGGTAAAAGAATTTCTAAAATCCCACCCAAGCGTTAAAGCTTTTAGAGATGGGACGCCAAGTGAAGGTGGGTTTGGCTCAAAGGTAGTAAAATTATGACAGAAAATATCCAAGGATTTATACAAGGGGCTATATTAGGCTTTGGTGCGGCGGTGCCTATTGGGCCTGTGAGTATTTTGATTATGAGTTATGCTTTGGTTAAATTTCGCCTTGGTTTAGGAGTGGGGCTTGGAGCGATGGCTGCGGATATTATATATTTGTTTGCTATTAGCTTTGGCGTTTTGAAATTTAGTCAAAATGAGCTACTAACGCAAATTCTAGCTATTTTTGGGGCGATTTTTTTATTATATATTGCGTATTTGACCTTGATTGGGGCTAAAAGATTGATTAGTCAAAAGCAGGGCTTAGATGGCTCATTTTGGAGCTGTTTTATCAAAGGTGCGTTTATGAATATTGTAAATCCATATATAATTGGCTTTTGGGTTTCAGTTAGTGGTGTTGTGGCGGTTTTGCCTAGTGCTATGATGGGTATTGCTGGGCTTTTTGTAGCTATTTTTGTTTGGGTGGTTTTCTTATCATTTATAGTTAGTCGCTCACGCAAATTTATAAGCCAAAAAGCTCAAATAGCATTTGCTTATATCTCAGCAATTTTGATGGCTGGATTTGCTATTATTCTTATATTTAATACATTTTTAAAGGGTTAAAATGGAAGTTATAAAGCTTTTAAAAGAGTTGCTTAAATTTAGGAGTATCACGCCAGATGATGATGGTGCGATGAGCTATATTGAGCGATATATGAGTGGGTTTGAAGCTAAGCTTTTAGAGATTAATGGGGTAAAAAATCTCATTCTTACTAAAAAATTTGGCGATGGGGTAAATTTATGCTTTGGGGGTCATATAGATGTAGTTCCGCCAGGAGATGGGTGGAGTAGCGATCCATTTAAGCCAGTTGATAAAGATGGATATATTTACGCTCGTGGCGCTCAAGATATGAAAAGCGGAGTAGCAGCTATGCTACAAGCTTGTAAGGATAGTAAGAATTTTAATGGAACTTTAAGCTTGATTATAACAAGCGATGAAGAGGGCGATGGAATTTATGGGACTAAAGAGGCGTTAAGATATTTAAAAGATAATAATGCTTTGCCAGATTTTGCTATAGTAGCTGAGCCTACATCTACTAATGAGATTGGCGATATGATAAAGATAGGTCGCCGTGGCTCTATCAATGGTGTTATCACTATTAAGGGCGTCCAAGGCCACGCAGCCTATCCATCTAAATGCGTAAATCCAATCCATCAAGTAAGCCAAATTTTGCCTAAATTTGCTGGATATGATATGGATGCTGGAAGTAGATATTTTGACCCTTCAAAGATAGTAATCACTGATATTAGAGGTGGTATGGAGGTATGTAATGTAACTCCAAGTGAGCTTAAAATAATGTTTAATATCAGAAATTCAGACCAAACTAGCTATGAAGATGTAAAGGGGTATTGTGATGAAATCTTTAACGGACTTAGATATGAGCTAAGCCTAAAAGAGAGCTCAAAGCCATTTTTAACTGATGATAACTCTAAGATTGCTATAAATTTAAAAAATAGCATTGAGAGAGTTTGCGGGATAAGCCCTGAGCTTAGCACTACTGGCGGGACAAGCGATGCTAGATATTTTGCTGCTTTTGGCATTCCTGTGGTGGAGTGTGGAGTTGTAAATGATAGAATTCACGCAGTAGATGAGAGAGTAAGCGTAAGTGAAATAAAGAAGCTTTATGAGATTTTTAGCGATTTGATTTTACATTTTAAATGATTTCGTTTTTTAAGATTTTTTTGGCTAAAATTATGGGAAATTCAAAAAGGAAATATCATTAAAAGATTAGCTGTAGCCTTCAGTGGGGCTAGTGGAAGTGGCAAGACAACGCTCATATCTAAGGTGGCAAAGGAGCTTATATCTCGTGGATTTAAAGTAGCAATAACCAAGCACGATCCAGGCGATAAGGCGAAATTTGATTATCCTGGCAAGGATAGCTATATCTATAGTAGCATTGGTGCAGATGTAGCAGTAGTAAGCCCAAATAGAACATCGATTTTTTTAAAAAGTGGGCTTTTTGGCGGTAGTGATAGGATAAATTCGCAATTACACAAAGATAAAAATGAGAAATTTGAGCCAAATTTAGATAATTTTGGTAGTGAATTAGAGATTTTGGCGGCTTACTTTGGTGAGTTTGACTATTTGTTAATTGAGGGGTTAAAGAGCTTAAAACTTCCTAGAATTACGATTTTTAGAGATGAGGTTATAGATGATTTTATTCCATTTAGTGATGCATTTGCGACTAATATAGCAGAGTTTAGTGCTGATGGGGATAAATTTGGTCTTGATGATATAGATGATATTATAAAATGGATAGATAAAAACGCAAAAAGGGTATAAAATGCAAGAGATTATAAAAGCAGTACAAGATATAGCTATTAAGATTAGCGAAGTATTAAAATATGGGGATTTAGGCTATGCGACAAGCTCAAATGCTACTGGCGATACTCAGCTAAAGCTTGATATTTTAAGTGATGAGATAATAGAAAATAGGTTAAAAGAGCTTAGCAGCATAAAAGCTATAATTAGCGAAGAAAAAGATGCTCCTTTGAGCGTAAATGATGGCGGTGAGTATATCATCGCTTATGATCCGCTTGATGGAAGTAGCTTAGTGGATGTAAATTTCGCTGTTGGATCGATATTTGGGGTTTATAAAGGCTCTTTGGAGGCTAGGAATTTAGTAGTTGCTTTATATAGTGTTTATGGGCCAAGAGTGGAGCTAGTAGTGTGCGATGATAGCGTGAAATTATTTAGGTTAAATAGAGATAATGAGTTTAAATTTATTAAGAATTTAGAGTTAAATCAAAAGGGCAAGATAAACGCTACAGGTGGCACTCAAAAAGGTTGGAGCGACTCTCATAGAGCTATGATAAAATCGCTGTTTGATGATGGA
Organism: Campylobacter porcelli; assembly: GCF_002139855.1. Taxonomy (NCBI): domain Bacteria; kingdom Pseudomonadati; phylum Campylobacterota; class Epsilonproteobacteria; order Campylobacterales; family Campylobacteraceae; genus Campylobacter; species Campylobacter porcelli. Next base: position 989,365 of record NZ_CP018789.1, on the reverse strand, counting down.
TATAGGCTTAGATATAGCGGTGCTATGGTAAGTGATTTACATCAAGTTTTATTAAAAGGTGGGGGATTATTTAGCTATCCAGCTACGACTGATGCGCCAAATGGCAAGCTTAGAGTTGCCTTTGAGGTTTTGCCATTTGCCTATATATATGAAAAAGCTGGTGGAGCTACGACTAATGGGGTAAATGATAGTTTATTGGATATTAAAATTGAGCAAACTCATCAGACTACGCCTTGCTATTTTGGTTCTAAATTTGAGATTGATAGAGTAAAAAATGGCTAAGATTGCTGAATTTAAAGGTGTTGATGAGCTTGAGAATAAAAAAATAGCACTAAATAACTGTATAGCTCAAAACTCATCTGGGGATAGCTGTGCAAAATGCCAAAGAGTCTTTGGTTGTGATATGATTAAGGAGTTTGTAGTTTTGCAATTTGATATTGCCATAGCTAGGCTTAAAGAGTGTCAAAAAGCAAACAATCTAAGTAGTTGTATGGATTGTGATATGATTTTTGAGTGTAATATAAGGGATAATTATGTCAAATCTACATATGAAAAGATGAATGAAGGCCGTGGAGGTCAGTTTGATTTTTAGTAAATTTAAAGGAAAATGATGAAGAAATTTATAACCACACCAATATATTATGTAAATGATGTCCCGCATATCGGACACGCTTATACTACGATAATTTGCGATACCTTAGCTAGATTTTATCGCTTAAGGGGCGATGATGTCTTTTTTTTAACAGGCACAGATGAGCATGGCCAAAAGATAGAAGAGGCTGCCAAAGCTAGAGGTAAAAGCCCAAAAGAGTACGCAGATGAGGTAAGTGCTAAATTTAGGGCTTTATGGGATGAATTTGGCATTAGCTATGATTATTTTATCCGCACTACTGATGATTATCATAAGATAACTAGCCAAAATGTTTTTTCTAAAATGCTTAAAAAAGGGGATATTTATAAAGGGGAGTATGAAGGTAGCTACTGCGTAAGCTGTGAGAGTTTCTTTGCTACTAATCAACTAATAGATGATGAGTGCTGTCCTGATTGTGGTAAAAAGACTAGGTTGGTAAAAGAAGAGAGCTACTTTTTTGCTCTTTCAAAATATCAAGATAGATTATTAAAATGGTATGAAGATGATAAATGCGTCCTTCCAAAAGGCAAAAAAAATGAGGTAATAAGCTTTGTCAAAGGCGGACTTAAGGATTTATCTATTACTAGGACTAGCTTTGAGTGGGGGATTAAACTACCAAAAGAGCTAAATGAGCCAAAGCATGTAATGTATGTGTGGCTAGATGCGCTAGTTAATTATCTCTCAGCCTTAGGATATACTAGGGGTGAGGAGAAGATGGAGTATTGGGGAAATACCTTGCATATGGTTGGTAAGGATATTTTGCGTTTTCATGCGGTTTATTGGCCGGCGTTTTTGATGAGTCTTGATCTGCCTATGCCAGTTAGCGTAGCAGCACATGGCTGGTGGACTAGAGATGGGGTTAAGATGAGTAAGAGTCTTGGCAATGTCGTAAATCCAAAAGAGGTAGCCGATGCGTATGGTCTAGAGGCGTTTAGATATTTTCTATTAAGAGAGGTGCCATTTGGTCAAGATGGGGATTTTTCTCAAAAGGCTTTAATAGATCGCATAAATAGCGAATTAAGCAATGATTTAGGCAATTTATTAAGTAGAATAGTAGGTATGAGCTCCAAATATTCAGATAATATTATTAATTCAGCTGATGTTAAGAAATTCTATTTAAGTGAGCTTGAAGCGGCTAAAATACATATAGATCAAGCAGTTGCTAGTCTAGATGAGATCGCTCCAAATAGATATTTAGAAGAGCTTTGGAAAGTTTTAAATATGGCAAATGCTTTAGTGGCTAAGTATGAGCCTTGGAATTTGATTAAGAATAATAAATTTGATGAGGCAAATGCCTTGGTGGCCTTGGTGGCAAATCTTTTGGCTAAGGTTGCTATTTTGCTAAGTCCAGCAATGCCAAATACAGCTCAAAAAATAGCTGATACTTTGGAGTTTAAAATTGATACTAATAGCTATAATGAGCTTATAATAAACTCAAATTTAAGCAATTTTAAAGCTAACTCTACCACTCCTTTATTTGCTAAAATAGAGCATGAATTAATGTCTCCAGCCCCAGTGGCAAAGATTGGTGAGGCTAAATCTAAAGATGAAGAGATTAAAATAGATGATTTTAAAAAGTGCGTTATCAAAGTTGGCACTATTTTAGAGTGTGATAATATCGAAGGTAGTGATAAATTGCTTAAATTTAAAATTGATTTAGGCGAGGAAAATCCAAGGCAAATTATCAGCGGTATAGCAAAATATTATGAGCCAAAAAGCTTAATAGGCAAGCAAGTTTGCGTCTTGGCTAATTTAAAACCAGCTAAGATATTTAAGCATTTAAGCGAGGGTATGATACTGAGCGCAGAAGATGGAAGCTTAACTCTTTTAGGCACTCATGCTAATGTAAAAAATGGAGCGATTGTCGGATAAATGAGAATAGAAAACCTAACCACGCTAGTAAATGGCGAACTAAAAAACAACCCTAAAATCAGTATGATAAATGGATTTTGCCTAGATCCAAATTTAATAAAAGTCGGTATGGCATATCTAGCTTTAAATGCTACGATAGATGACGCTCTCCTTGCTATTAAGAGTGGGGCTTATGCGATTATAACTGATTTGAGTTTAAATAGCAAAGATGATGAGATAGCTATAATTAGGGTTGATAGTGTGGTTATGGCTATGATAAGATTGATGAGGTTTTTCTCAGCACAAAAAGAGCTTAAATTTATCCATCTTACAAGACTAGAAGGCTCAATTTTAGAGTGTTTGTATCTACCTAGATCTCTATGTTTGCTTAGTTGTGAGCTTAGCCAGGCATTTATGCAGATTATGGAAGCTGATGATAATGCCTATATAATGAGCTATGATGAGGTGATGATAGATAAATTAAGCTTTTCTTACTCTAGTTTAAATGATGATAGCTTAAGCGATTTACACTATAGTTTAATAGAGAGTGGCTCGCTATTTTACACTACAATTTTATTTAAGGATAACTACTATAGTGAGCTTAAATTCCCAAATATTTTCATTAAAGATTTAGTTAATATTATGAGCTTTTTTGATAAATGTGGTGTGGGATTTAGGATTAATAGCTTTGATAAATTTAGCCATTTTAGGGCTATTTTTGTGGATAGATTTTTTAATATTCAAGAATTTGGGCAAAGCCATAGGGCTATAATTTGCGAGAGCGATGAGGAGCTTTTTAAGATTGAAGCAAGCAGCCTAAGGGCGAAATTCAGCGACGCACTCATATGCGCTAAGGCTGGTAGTAGCGTGGCTTTTATGGCTGATTTTATATATAGTGATATTGGCGATATTAAGAAGCTAGATGAGTTTAGATATGCTTTGATTTTAGAAGATTATCAAGATGTGGAGATGGCATTAAATCAAGGCTTAGTAGAGCCAACGCTATTTTAATTATTAAATTTACAAAAAGGAGATGGGTATGCAAATTCCGATATTGGATCTAAATGAGCTTGATAGTAATAGGGATAAATTTATATCTGATTTAAAATCTATATTTACTACTTTTGGGACTTGTTATTTGATAAATCACGGCATTGATTTAGAGCTTTGTAAGGAGCTACAAAGGCTTAGTAAGGAGTTTTTTGCTCTAAGCTTAGAAGAAAAAGAAGAAATTTCAATGCTAAAATCACCGCAATTTAGGGGTTACTCGCAAGAAGGTGGCGAATATACAGCCGGCGGTAAGGATTATAGAGAGCAAATAGACGCTGGTAGTGATAAAGAGGCTCTAGATTGGGATGAAAACTCACCTATTTGGATGAGAATTCAAGGTCCAAATCTATTTCCAAAGCAGATCCCGCAGCTAAGAGATAAATTTAATGCTTGGTTTGACCAAACTAGCCTAGCTACGCTAAAACTCCTTAAAGGCTTTGCTATGGCACTTGAGTTGCCTGAGGATTCTTTTGATAAGCTTTATGGGGAGAATTCATACGCACATGCTAAATTACTTCGTTATCCAGCGGCATTTGATGGAAATACTCAAGGCGTTGGGGCGCATAAAGATGGTGGATTGATTACTTTTGTGTTTCAAGATAGGGAGTCTGGCTTACAAGGTTTGCTAAACTCAGAGTGGATAGATGTGCCACCAATGGATGGATCTGTGGTTGTAAATATAGGCGAATTTTTAGAACTTGCTACAAATGGCTATCTAAAAGCTACAATACATAGAGTAAATTTAACCCCTAATGAGAGATTTTCTATAGCATATTTTTTAGGCGTTCAGCTTGATAAGGATATACCAATTTTAGAGCTTCCAGAGCATCTTAAAAAAGAGAGCACAGGAGTAGATACAGATCCTAAAAATCCACTTCTTAGAAATGTGGCTCAAAACTACTTTAAAAGAATGATAAGATCTCATCCAGATGTGGCTAAAGTCCATCATAGCGATCTTGTGGATAAATTTAGTTTTTAAATTTCAAAGGCGTGGTTTAGCCTTTGAAATTCTATTGCTATATTAATCAATATGTCATATTAAATAATAAAAATTATTATTTAAAGCTAAAATTCAGCTAATTTATTGTTTAATAATAAAAATTATTATTTAGGTGTTTAAATGGAATTTCAATTTAGTCAGATATTTTATGCGTTTTTGCTTACGCTTTTTGCTGGATTTTCCACTTCTATTGGTGCGATTATTGCATTTTTTAGCAAAAAAGATGATTTTAGGCTACTTAGTGTGGGGCTAGGATTTAGTGCTGGGGTTATGATTTATATATCATTTATGGAGATTTTGCCTGATTCTATGAGTGAATTTGCTAGAATTTATGATAGCAAAAATGCTGAATTTATAGGGCTTTTAGCATTTTTTGGTGGGATTATATTTACTGCTTTGATAGATAAGTTTATACCAAGTGATTTAAATCCGCATGAGCCAAAAGATAGCCTTGATGAGCTTAAATTCTGCCCTTTGCCTAGCCATAATGAGCCTCGCCCCACCTATCACCCTGGTATAAGCAATATAGGGCTAAAACGCCTAAAGCGAACAGGGATTATGACCGCTTTTGCCATTACTTTACACAATTTTCCAGAAGGTTTTGCGACATTTATTAGTAGTATTGACTCTCTTAGTTTTGGACTAGCAATTGCTATAGCCGTAGCACTGCATAATATACCTGAAGGCTTGGCTGTATCACTACCTATATATCACGCTACTAATGATAAAAAACGAGCCTTTGCCTACTCATGTCTGTCTGGACTTGCTGAACCAATTGGGGCTATTGTGGGAGCAATTATTTTAATGCCATTTTTAAATGAAACATTAATGGCTATTATATTTGGTGTGGTAGCTGGAATTATGGTATTTATCAGCTTTGATGAGTTGCTCCCTGCTGCTAGAAGTTATGATAAAGCACACGATAGTTTATATGGGTTAGTTGGCGGTATGGCTGTGATGGCTGTAAGCCTTATTTTACTTGGAATTTAGTGCTTTAGCTTTGTAGTGCGATATAAGAAGCTAAAGACCTCTGCAACTGCCTTATAGAGATTTGGCGGGATCTCTTGGTTTATATCTACCTTGCTTAGGATCTCGACTAAATCGCTATCTTCTTTGATTGGTATTTTATATATTTTGGCAGCTTCTATTATCTTTTGAGCGACTTCGCCTTTGCCACTAGCTAGGACTTTTGGAGCATTGTCTCTATCTTTATTATATCCTAAAGCAACGGCTTTTTTAATCTTTTTTGCCATATTTACGCCTTTTTATTAAAGCCAAAATCAAATGCTCTATCTATTTGGCTATATGGAGTTTTTTTAGGTTTGTGAGCTAGGGTAAAGCTACTTACTATAAGTCCAAGAGATGTAATTGCTGTTTTTAGCTCCTTACTAGAGCTTAAGATTAGATCTTTAAATTCCGCTGTTCCAGTTGCAATGCTAATATCTATATATTTATTATCACTTAGAGCAATTACTATATCTACATTTCCAAAATGGGTAAAATTTAGATCGATTTTAGCATAAAATCTCTTTTTTTTGCCTTGTTTAAAGGCTATATTACTACTTTCTAAAGCGTCCCACGAGTATGGTAAGTAGGTTTGAATTGAGTTTTGTGCGTAGCTAATTAGCTGGTGCATCTCAATTTGAGTTAGAAGTCTATTTATATTTTGATTTAATGCAGCTTGGTTTGACTGGTTAGCCGTAGCGTCTTTTAGGGCTAAAAGCGTGGCTTTAAGATCGTTTTGTAGTGATTGGGCTGAGATATTATTATCATTTGGAGTTATATTTGATATTTCACTCTTAGCTAAATTTGTAGCTTTAATCAAGCTTTTTAGCTCTGTTAAATTTTTTTTAGCTTCTAAGCTATTTTTATCAAAAAAGTTAATAATATTTGAGAGCTTTCTAGCAGCCATTGATAGCTTATCTTGTAAATTTAGATTATTAGCATCGGTGTTTATATATTGGATAAAATTATTTAAATTTATGCTATTTTGGTTTGGATTTATAGCGTTTGTTAGGCTTTGTATATCTGGTATGCTTTGAGATGTTTGCTGTATAGATATGCTATTTGGCTCTTGATTTAGTAGGTTGATTTGGGATTTGCTATTTTGGAGATTTTGGCTTAGCTTTGCTGATATTGCTGGGTCTAAATTTTTTATAATATCTATTGCTTGATTGTTGCTTGGAGTGGCTTTGATTGGTGTGGTAAGCTGAGATTTTATATTTGATAGAGTATCTTTAATATCTGTAATTATCTGATTTAGTTGATTATTTAGCGGTTTTATGCTTTTTAAATTTGCATTATTAAAATTAATTTGCGATAGATTTGCCTCCATATTTTTTATTATGTTTTGAATTTGATTTATAGCTCGTGAAATGTTTTGCTCTATTGAGATTGGATTTTTGGGGTTGGTTTGAATTTGATTGGCGATTTTGTCTAAAAATTTAGCCGTATATTCAAGCTTTGTATTAGCGTCTAAAAGAGGCTTGAAATTTGAATTTTTCAATATTTGGCTATTTTTTAATCTATTTTGTTGCAAAATATCTAAAAGGGCATTAAGGCTCTGCTCTGGGTCGCTTTGGGTATTAGCTAGTGCCATAAAAGCTATGGATAGATCCTTATTTGCTGTGTTTTTCATCTGCGATAGTAGTGATTTGATGTTGGCTGGGAGCACCTCTGGGCTTAGGGTTTGAGCTAGTTTAGCCTCCAGTAAAACGCCTGTATCTTTGATAGTTTGAGCGATATTTGTCGCTTTGATATGCTCAACTGGCTTAATGAAATTTTCAAGCTTAGCACCTAACTCATTTAAAGATGGGTCGGATTTTATAGATTTTAATATGGCGGTTAGATCTTTGGCTAAATTTGGAGCTACTTGAGAGGATTTGATCTGCGATAGGGCATTTTGCTTATATGAGCCATCATCTAAATTTGATTTTAGAGCATTTAATAGCTTTGATGAAAATTTATTTAGCTCCAAATCAAGCTTGGTTTGTTCGATTGCTATATTTGGCTTTTTTAAGATGGTTTTGCCATCATTTAGAGCTGTTGTTGAGCTATTTTCTTTAGAAGTGGTCTTTTTCTCATCTTTATTTTGAGATGGTTGCTGGGTTGGGGTATTATTTACTATTATCATTATTTAACTCATCAAATATTATGCTATGACCGCTATGACGGGCAAATGCCACCTCTTGAGCTTTTGGCACACTTTTTTGAAAAATAGCAAAGATTATCAAAAAAGTTAGTAAAGTAATGTAGTAAAAAATAAAGGCTATAAAACCAAATTGATTTATCAAAAATCCTATTATAATAGTGGATAAGAATGAGCCAATCAAGTAGCTAAATAGCAAGGCTCTTACCACCTCTACATAGGCGTTTTTATCAGTTAGAACATCATTTGCTCTAGCTAGGGCTAAAGCGTATAACACAAATATACCAAACCCTAAAAAAAATACTATAATATACTGCATTATTATAGAAGGATTGATAAGCACAAAAGCGCTAGAGGCTAAAAATGCTATACTAGAGGCTAAAATTATGGCTAATTTTCTACCAAATTTATCTGAAATCACTCCAAAAATAGTGTGAGCTATAAAGCCTCCGCACATTCCAACTATGATAAATATCCCAGCTTGAGCCGTAGTGTAGCCTTGCGTTATTATAAATAGCGATGCCATTGAGAAAAATCCATTCATACTAAGACCGGCAATTATACTAGTAGCAAGCGCTAATGGGGCGATATTATATATTTTAGGTAGGCTTATATTTATGGATTTTGGAATTTTGGGGGATTTGATTTTAAGAAAATTTAGCGGAATTGAGCCAATTATAATTGATATAGTTCCAATGATAAATACCTTTGTAACGCTTAAATTCATACTCATAATCACCGCACCAATAGCAAAAGCTGTGTAAAATACAATCTCATAAAACCCCAAAACTCTTGATCTGATGGAATTTGGCGTTTTCTCATTTAACCAGCTCTCTACAATTAATACAATACTATAGTAGCAAAAACCAAGCATAAATCTTAAAATTGCCCAAAATATGAGATTATCACTCATATCATGAAGCAACGCGCAAATAGCAAAAAGAGCCGTAAAAATCGCATAAGCTCTCATAT